>CALIKX010000014.1 GCA_938017905.1 uncultured Thermoleophilia bacterium
CGGGCGAACAGCAGGCCCATGGCGTCCGCGGCCTCATCCGGCGTGTCGCGCGGGGTGAGGCTGCCCAGGCCGGCGGAGGCCATCTGCACCGCGAGGGTGACGATCTGGAAGCGGTCCACCGGCGCGATCTGCCCGCCGCCCTCGGCCTGGATCTCCTCCATGGCCTCGCGCTGGGCGCGCATCATCTCCTTCAACTTCTCCTTGAACTCCTCGGATGCGCCCTCGCCGAAGGCGAAGCCGAATGGAAAGTCCTCGTCGCTCACAGGCGGATCTCCCTCAGGGGCGTGCGGCTGAACATGTGGATGGTGTCCACGAACCGAACGGTACGCGTGCGCAGGTCCATGAGGATGGAATGGGTTCTGGCGCCGTCGCTGAAGTACCGCACGCCGCGCAGCAGGTTGCCATCGGTCACCCCCGTGGCCAGCACGTACAGCGGCTGCGGCGCCAACTCGCGCGAGGTCAGCACGCGGTCGGTGTCGTCCAGGCCGAAGGGCTTCAGCCGCTCGCGCTGGGCGTCGTCCTTCGGCCACATCTTCGCCTGGATCTCGCCGCCCAGGCACTCGAGTGCCGCCGCGGTGATGACGCCCTCGGTGGAGCCGCCGATGCCGACGTACAGGTGGTCACCGGTTCCGCGCACCGCCGCCGACATCGACGCCGTGATGTCGCCGTCGGGGATCAACTTGATGCGGGCGCCCTGGCTGCGGAGTTCCTCGATCATGTCCTCGTGGCGGGGGCGGTCGAGCACGATCACCGAGAGGTCCTTCACCCGGCGGTCATAGCACCGGGCCACGGTGTCGAGGGTGTCGGCGATGGAGGCATCGATGTCCACGCGGCCCTTGGCGGTGGCCCCCACGCACAGCTTCTTCATATACATGTCGGGCGCGGCCATCACGCCACCCGGCGCCCCGATCACGCACACCGCGATGGCGCCGGCGTCGCCGCGTGCCACCAGGTCGGTGCCCTCCAGCGGGTCCACAGCGATCTCGCACGGCATGCCGCCCGTGCCGAGCACCTCGCCCACGTACAGCTCGGGCGCCTCGTCCTTCTCGCCCTCACCGATGATGACCTCGCCGGTGATCGGCATGGCGCTGAACTCGTTGCGCATGGCGTCCACGGCAGCCCCATCGGCAGCGTGACGGTCGCCCTGCCCCACCCAGCGCGCCGATGCCAGCGCGGCCTGCTCGGTGACGCGCAGGAAGTCCGTAGCGGGCACGATCTCGTGCCCCTTCAGGGAATCCGGTACGGGGGCGGGAACGTCGTTCGTCGTCATGCGTCCTTCCGGGCGAGGCGGGCGGCGTGATCCTCGTTGAACTTCTGGATGCCCGCGGCGGTGAGCGGGTGATGCAGCATCTGGTGGAACACCTTCGGGGGGATCGTCGCGATATCGGAGCCCATGCGCGCGGCCTCCATCACGTGAACCGGCGTGCGCACGCTGGCGGCCAGCACCTCGCACTCGAAGTCCGACTGCGCGAAGGCCTCGACGATCTCGGCCAGGTGCCCCAGGCCGTCCTCGTTGATGTCGTCGTAGCGGCCGATGAACGGTGACACGAACGCCGCACCTGCAGCGGCGGCCAGGATGGCCTGGTTGGCGGTGAAGCAGAGGGTCATGTTCACGCGGATGCCCTCGCGCGCCAGCACCGAGGTGGCGCTGAGGCCCTCCCGGCTGGTAGGCAGTTTCACGACGATGCGTGGGTCGATGGCCGCCAGGCGCTGCCCCTCCGAGATCATCGTGGGGACGTCGTCCGCCACCACCTCGGCCGACACCGGCCCATCCACGAGCTCGCAGATGCGGCGGTAGATGTCGTCCTCATCCCCCTCCACCTGCGCGAGGAGGGTGGGGTTGGTGGTGGCGCCGGACAGCACTCCCCACGAGGCGATCTCCTCGATGTCCGCGAGGTTCGCGGTGTCGATGAACAACTTCACGGGGCGTCCTCCGGAGGCGACAGCGGCACGGGGCGAGGCTACCAGCCGCCCCCCGCGCGCCCCGATGCCCCCATCCGGACTGGGTCATGTGTCTAGGCTCGGCGCGTGCCGCTGCGCTACTCCCTTCCGGTGCTCGTGTTCGTGGCGGGCGCCGCCACGCTGGCCGCCGAGCTCACCGGCGCCCGGCTGCTCGCGCCGTGGTTCGGTGCCAGCAACCTGGTGTGGGCCAACGTCATCGGGCTCACGCTCATCTACCTGTCGCTGGGGTACTGGCTGGGCGGCAAGGCCGCCGACCGCTACCCAAATCCCCGCGTGCTCGGCGGAGTGGTGATCGTGGCGGCCGTCACGGTCGCCGCCCTGCCGCTGGCGCTCACCCCTGTGTTCAGCGCGGCGCAGTCGGCATTCGCCGACCTGTCGGCCGGGGCGTTCGTGGCCTCGTTCGTGGGCACCATGCTCATGTTCCTGGTGCCCATCACGCTGCTGGGCACCGTGTCGCCATGGGCCATCCGGCTGTCGGTGACCAGCGTGGAGACCGCGGGGTCGGTAGCGGGTCGCCTGTATGCCATCTCCACGGTGGGCAGCATCCTCGGGACGTTCCTACCGGTGCTGGTGCTCATCCCCGCCCTGGGCACGCGCCGCACGCTCATCCTCATCGCCGCGGTGCTGGCGCTTGCCGCCGTGCCCCTCCTGGGCGCCCGCGCACTGGTGGCCCCCGCCGCGCTGGCCGCCCTGCTGGCCCTGCCGGTGGGCGCCATCAAGCAGGAGCCCGGCGAGCGCACGCTGTTCGAGGCCGAGAGCCCGTACCAGTACGTGCAGGTGACCGAGAAGCCCGACGGCGAGCGGGTCCTGCGCCTGAACGAGGGCTGGGCGCTGCACTCGGTGCTGCCCGCAGGCGGCGGTGCGCTGACCGGTGGCTACTGGGATGCCTTCCTCACCCTTCCGCTCCTCGCCGGAGGCGACGATGCCCGCATCGCGATCCTCGGCAACGCCGGCGGCACCACCGCACGCTCGCTGCGGCTCACGTGGCCCGGGGTGCGAGTGGACGGCGTGGAGATCGACCCCGTGGTGACCGAGGCGGGCAACCAGTACCTGGACATGGCCGGGTCCAACCTGACCACCCATGAGGCCGATGCGCGGTTCTGGCTGGCCGGCGAGCGCGGGCCATTCGACGCCATCGTGGTGGATGCCTACCGCCAGCCGTACATCCCCTTCCACCTCTCCACCGTGGAGTTCTTCGAGGAGGTGCGTGACCGCCTCGCGCCGAGGGGTGTGGTGGCCATCAACGTGGGGACGCCGCCCGACCAGACCGAGGTGGTGGACCGCATCGCATCCACCATGCGCAGCGTGTTCCCCGCAGTGCTGACCGCGCGCTACGGCGAGTTCAACAGCGTGGTGCTGGGGTTCCGCGACCCGGCCGATGCCGCCCGGGTGCGGGAGCGCCTGGCCGCCGCCACGGGGGATGTCGCGCAGGCCGCGCGGATCCTGTCGGGCCTGCTCACGCCGGTGGAGCCCGGCGGCGAGGTGTTCACCGACGACCACGCTCCCGTGGAGCAGATGACCGACGGGGCGATCCTCGACTACCTGAACGAGGGCGCGCCGGGGGCGTAGGCCCCTACATCAGGAAGCCGGCGATGATGAGGCCGAGGCCCACCAGCGCCAACACGGCGAGGGCCACGTACACGACGGGAGAGGCATCGGTGCGCTCGTCGCCGCCGTCGTCGTCCCCGGGCGGCGGGTGCATGGGTGGGATCTGCATGGCGCCTACACCCCCGCCTCTTCCTCGCCCAGCACCTGGTCGCGGAACTCGAACATCGCGAGGGTCTCGCGCTGGGCGCAGCGCACGCACACGGGCTCGTCCCTGTACCGGCTGCGCCCGGATCCGCCGTGACCAGCAGCAATCAGGCGCTCGCGCTCCAGGCGCCCGGTGTCGTCCATTACGAAGGGGGTGCCGCAGATCGGGCAGTCACGGAGACCGGGCATGCCGTCACCCTAACCGCGCATGCACCGGAGGCGACGGCCTACGGGGCCAGCACCCCAGAGGCCCGCGGCGGCATCACGGAATCGGCAGGAACGGCAGAGGCCGGGTGCCGACCGGGGA
>CALIKX010000015.1 GCA_938017905.1 uncultured Thermoleophilia bacterium
GGGATCGGCGTGGCCGGGAACTTCGCCGGGCACCTCGAGCAGGCGGGCGAGGCGGCGGACTTCGCCAACGTCGTCCCCACGGCCGCCGAGGCCCCCAAGGGGATCTTCCCGTGGTACGTGCCCGGGCGCGACGACTTCCTCGGGGTGTTCCCCGTCACGCACGACCTGTTGCGCCTGCCCGACGAGCCCGGCGTGAGCCTGCAGATCGAGCCCGAGGCCGGCGTGCTCGCGCGGTTGTCCTATGACTCCTCCGGGTGGGTCACCGCCGTCGCACCCGAGGCCGTCGTGGCCTGGAACGACTGCAGCATCCGTCGCGAGGGCGCGCGGAAGATCAGCCACAAGAAGAACTGGGGCCCCGCGTCCAAGGGCGCGGCCGCCCGTGGATTCGCAGTGCACGACATCGACGCCAGTGGCGCCCTCGCGCCGCTGCGCATCGCATCGTTCATGCGCCGCGACGGGCGTGCGCATGCGTACGGGGTGGACAGCCCTGCCCGTGGGTACTCCTACGCGGGCACGGCGCTCATCGACTGGATGATCGACCGGCTGCGCAATCAGGAGGGCGCCGATGACACGCCGCTCGAGCCCGTGGGCCGGTACCTGGACGCCGCCGGGCGCCCGGACCATGCGCTGATCGGCATCGGCGCCACCCGCTATACGGAATTCGGCGAGAGCACATACCTGGTGCGGGGCGACGTGAGCATCGTGATCGTCTACGACGAGCGTGACTCCTCTCCGGAGGCCGTGGCGGCCGCGGTCGCAGACGGCACGGAGGATGCCCTCCCGGCCGCCTCCGTGCTACGCCAGCGCGTGGAGTAGCCGTGCAGGCCACATAAGAAAAGTTGTTTTGGCGCATAAGGGGATTGTGTGGATGCGCTATCGTCCGCCCGCATGCCGAGCACGCCATCCCTGCCGTTCCCGCCCGATGCGGCGGAGCACATGACCGCCGATGAGATCGTCGCGGCGGCCATTGCCGCCTTTCATCCGCGCATCGCCCTTGCCTGCTCGTTCCAGCAGGAGGAGGCCGTGCTGCTGGACATGGCGCTCACCGCCCGCCCGGACGCGCGGGTGTTCGCGCTGGACACGGGGTTCCTTTTCCCCGGGACCTACGACACCTGGGCGGCGTACGAGGACCGGTACGGCATCACCATCGAGGCCTTCCGCGGGCCATCTCCCGAGGAGCAGGCGGCGGAGTATGGCGACCGCCTGTGGGAGCGCGACCCCAACGCCTGCTGCGCCATCCGGAAGGTCGAGCCGCTCGGCCGTGCGCTGGCCGGGCTGGACGCGTGGATCACGGGGCTGCGGCGCGACCAGGCGCCCACCCGCGCCGCCACTCCGAAGGTGGAGTTCGATGATGCGCGCGGCAACTGGAAGATCAGCCCGCTCGCCGACTGGACGGTGGATGACGTGTGGGCCCGCATCCGCGAGCGCGACCTGATCGTGAACCCCCTCCACCAGCAGGGGTACGCGAGCATCGGCTGCACCCACTGCACGCAGCCCGGCACCGGCCGCGAGGGCCGCTGGGCCGACACCGGGAAGACCGAATGCGGGCTGCACCCCGCAGGGGGTCCCGCGGCATGAGCACGCTCACGGAACTGGGCACGCTGGACGTGCTGGAGGCGGAGGCCGTGCACATCATCAGGGAGTGCGCCGCCGAGTGCGAGCGCCCGGTGCTGCTGTTCAGCGGTGGCAAGGACAGCATCGTGCTGGCCCACCTGGCCACCAAGGCGTTCACTCCCGCCGGTCTGCCCTTCCCGCTCATGCACGTGGATACCGGGCACAACTTCCCGGAGGTCATCGAGTACCGGGATTGGTATGTGCAGGAGATCGATGAGCGGCTGATCGTTGCCAGCGTGGAGGAGTCGATCGCCGCGGGACGGGTTCAGGATGAGACGGGCCCGCGTGCCAGCCGCAACCGGCTGCAGACCACCACGCTGCTCGATGCCATCGCCGAGCACCAGTTCGACGCCTGCTTCGGCGGTGCCCGCCGGGACGAGGAGCGTGCCCGCGCGAAGGAGCGGGTGTTCAGCCACCGCGACATGTTCGGCCAGTGGGACCCGCGCAACCAGCGCCCCGAGCCGTGGGGGATCTACAACACGAAGCTGCGCAAGGGCGAGCACTTCCGTGTGTTCCCCCTCAGCAACTGGACCGAGGTCGATATCTGGGCGTACATCCAGCGCGAGGGCCTGCGCCTGCCCTCCATCTACTTCGCCCATGAGCGCGAGGTGTTCACGCGTGACGGCATGCTCATGGCTGCCGCCGACTTCGTCGAGCGCCTGCCCGGCGAGGAGGTCTCCACCGCGACGGTGCGCTTCCGCACCGTGGGTGACGCCACATGCACCGCGTGCACGCTCAGCACCGCGGGCACCGTGGAGCAGGTGCTGGCCGAGACCCGCGAGAGCGATGTGAGCGAGCGGGGCGCGAGCCGGGCGGATGACAGGACCAGCGAGGCGGCCATGGAGGATCGCAAGCGCGGGGGCTACTTCTAGTGCCGGTCGAGAGCCCCATGCTCCATGCCGTGGCGGTTGGTTCGGTGGACGACGGCAAGAGCACGCTGATCGGCCGCCTGCTGTACGAGACCGGTCACCTGAACGCCGACGAGATCGCGCACGTGGAGGAGGCCAGCCGCAAGCGCGGTCGCAAGTTCCTCGACCTCGCGCTGCTCACCGACGGCCTGCGCGCCGAGCGCGAGCAGGGCATCACCATCGATGTCGCCTACCGCTCGTTCGACGCCGACGGGCGCCGCATCCTGCTGGGTGACGCCCCGGGCCACGAGCAGTACACCCGCAACATGGTCACGGCCGCCGCGGGCGCCGACGTGGCCATCCTCCTCGTGGATGCGATGAACGGCCTGACCTCCCAGACCCGCCGGCATCTGGCCATCTGCGCCATGCTGGGCGTGGAGGACGTCATCGCCTGCGTCAACAAGATCGACCTGGTCGGCTACGACGAGGGTCGCTTCACCGAGTTGGCCCACGAGCTCATCGCTGCCTCGCAGGCGGTGGACGGCCCCCGCATCACGGCCATCCCGCTCTCGGCGCTGGAGGGCATCAACATCACGCAGCGCTCGGAGAAGCTGCCGTGGTACTCAGGGCCCACGGTGCTCGAGGTGCTGCACGACCTGGACCGCCCCATCGCGGATGAGGCCTTTCGCATGCCGGTGCAGTGGGTGACCCGCTACGACGAGGGCGGCGCCGATGTGCGCGCGCTTGCCGGGCGCATCACCAGCGGCACCGTGCGGGTGGGGGACGAGGTGGTGGCCCTGCCGGGCGGCAGCACCTCCACCGTCAGCGCCATCGACGTGCTGGGCGAGCCCCGCGACATGGCCAGCGCGCCGCTCAGCGTGGCGCTGCACCTGGCCACCGACATCGACGTGTCACGCGGCGACGTGATCGCTCCGGTGGACGACCCGCCTCAGGTGGCCGCGCGCGTGCGGGCCACCATCGCCTGGCTCGACGAGGCGCCCCTCACCGCGCCCTCACGCCTGGAGGTACGCCAGAGCGCCCGCCTGGTGCCCGCCATCGTGGAGGAACTGCACGAGCGCCTGGACCTGGATGCCATGCGGAACGAGCAGGCGGATGCCCTGGAGGCCAACGACCTCGGCATCGCCACCCTCCTGCTGGCGCAGCCGCTGGCGGTGCAGCCCTACGCCGTGAACCGCGAGATGGGATCCATGGTGCTGGTGGACCCGGGCAGCAATCGCACGGTCGGTGCCGTGATGGTCACCGAGGTGCTGGCCGGCTGATCCGGTCTTCCCGCGTTGCCCTACGCGGAGGTGCGGGTGGCAGTGCGGCGTGCCAACACGAGGGTGATGCCCACCACCACGGCAGCGGCGACCAGCCCCAGCAGCACGGGCGCATACCAGTTCCCCGTGGGGGCACCGATCTCGGTGCTGTCCACGCCGCCGGGCCAGGGCCACAGCACGCGGAACGAGCCGATGAGCAGGCCCACCATGGCCGCCACCACGATGTCGTGGTAGTTGCTCAGCGCCCAGTCAAGCACCTGCGAGAACAGGACGATCCCCACCAGGCAGCCCAGGGCGAACACGCCCAGCACGGGGAAATCACGGCCGTCCACCGCGTTGATGATGAAGTCGTACATCCCCAGCATCAGCAGCAGGAACGATCCGGAGATGCCCGGCAGGATCATCGCGCAGATGGCGATGGCCCCGGCGCCGAAGATGGCGAGCCACGAGGGGTCGGCAACGGCGCCGCCCTTTAGGCCCAGCAGCAGGAAGAACGCGACGGCCACCACCACCACGATCACCCCTGACGCGGCGTGCGGCCGGCGGATCATACGCCACGCCACCCATGCGGAGGCGGCCACCAGGCCGGTGAACAGGCCCGCCATGGCCTCGGGGTGGTCATCCAGCAGGGTGGAGATGACGCTGGCCAGGGTGAAGATGGCCACGCCGATGCCGATGAGCAGGGGCAGGATGAGGCCCCAGTCGATCTCGCGAAGGCGCTGCCCGGCCTCGCGGAACCGCAGGCGCACCACGTTGCCCAGCGCCTTCGACGCCATGCTGATGGCGTGCACCAGGCGCTCGTAGATGCCCACCAGCACCGCGATGGTGCCGCCCGATACACCGGGCACGACATCGGCGGATCCCATCAGGAAGCCGCGGATGAAGTTCAGGAGGGGGCCGATGCGCACGGTGGGGCAGCGTAGCCTGCGCCCCGGCGGCGCCACGGGGGCAGGGTGCGGGCTAGGCGCCGTTCAGGTCGTCGAGCAGTGCGCCCACGCGCCGGGTGATCTCCTCGCGCGTCGCGCGGACCTCATCCCGCGGGCGGCCCTTCGGGTCGGGCAGGTCCCAGTCGATGTACCGCACGCCCGGCACGAACGGGCAGGCGTCGCCGCAGCCCATGGTCACCACCACGTCGGCCCGGGCGGCCATCTCGTCGGTCAGGCGCTGCGGGCGCACGCCGGTGAGGTCGATGTCCAGCTCGCGCATCACCTCCACCACCTCGGGGTGCACGGCGCCGTCGGGGTCGGCCACGCTGCCCGCGGACTCGCTGGTATGCGCGCCCCCTGCGGCGCGGTCGAACAGCGCCCGGCTCATCTGGGAGCGCCCGGCATTGTGGAGGCAGACGAAGAGCACGTGGGCCATGATGAGGACGGTAACCATCTGGCCCCGGAGGCGCGACCATGGGTGACAACGGCGACGCGAAGCAGTGCCCCGAGTGCGGCAAGGAGTCGGTGCTCGAGAGCGAGCAGGAGGCCAATCAGGAGGTGACCCACTGCGAGTGGTGCGGCGCCGAGTACCCGGTTCCCGAGGAGGGCTGATCCCGCGCCGGCGTCAGCCGAGCGCTCGGTAGCCCCCATTCGGCTCCACCTGGTACATGAAGAAGCGCCCCCCCTCCAGTTCGTGGTTCTTGTCGAAGCTGACGCGCTGCCCCAGCAGGGAGTCGTTGATCTCCACGTCGGGAACGGCCTTCCACACCCCGGCGCGCGTGGCCCGTCCGTTACTGCAGGTCTGCAGCGCCGCTGTTGCCACGACCTCCATCGCCGTGAATGCCGGTCCGCCGAATGTCGAGAAGTCCCCGAAGATGGCCTCGTAGAGTCGGATGATGTTGGCGCCGGAGGGTGCCTTGCGCAGGTCGGGCGAGTACGAGCTCACGTACGCACCGACCTTGGTGAACTCCGTTGGTACGAAGAGTCCATCACCGCCCACGAGCCGCGGGTCGCGGCCGGCTGCCTCCATCTGGCGGGCGAAGCGCTGGCCGTCCTCTGTGAGCAGGAACGGCATCACGACGACGTCGGCGGCACGAGGAATCCGCGCGATGGTGTCGGTGTAGTCAGGCGTACGCAGTGGGACGGAGATGCGTGTCACGGGGATGCCGTCGGCCTCAAGCGCCCGGGAGACAGAGCCTGCAAGCCCGCGTGAATACGGCTCGGGGTTCTCGACGATGGCGACCTTCTTCGCCTTGAGATCCGTCGCGACGAACCGTGCGAGCGTGGGGCCCTGCACGGAATCGTTTGCCACCACGCGATAGAAGCCCGCGAGTCGCCCCCCGCCCAGGTCGGTCCGGGTGGCCGATGGGCTCACGTACGCCAGTTTCGCGCGGTCCAGCAGGGGGCCGACGGCAGCGG
Source organism: uncultured Thermoleophilia bacterium (assembly GCA_938017905.1). Taxonomy (GTDB): domain Bacteria; phylum Actinomycetota; class Thermoleophilia; order Miltoncostaeales; family Miltoncostaeaceae; genus SYFI01. Next base: position 6,088 of record CALIKX010000015.1, read on the forward strand.
TTACCACCGATGTCTGGGGGCCGACCACACCCACCACCTCCGGGTTGGCAATCGCGCGCCGTGCGCCGCGGACTCCTGCCGCCACGTCGTCCATTACATCTACTGGCTCGATCTGGAAGCTCGTGCCGTTCTCGGAGTTGAAGGTGTCCAGGGCCACGCGCGCCCAGTTCATCTGCACCGAGTCGGTGGATCCGCCATCGACGTACGGGGCCATTACCGCGATCTTCCCCGAGCATGTGGTCCTCGTGGGGTCGCGCAGTACAGCGGCATCTGCTCCGGAGGTGCGCACGGTGGCGGTGCCTGCCGGGGACGATCCGCACCCCGCTGCGACCAGCCCTGCGCCGGCGAGTGCCACGACGATTCCCGTGAGCGCCCGGATGGTCACCACAGGACCACCATCGCGATGAGGCATACACCCAGGGCTGTTCCGCTGGCGGTGACCAGGGTCGCCTTGGCACGCGGCGACTGGAAGACGCCACTCAGGCCACCCAGCAGGAATGTGACCGTCAGCAGCGCGGCGATGAACTCAAGCGAGTGCGACTTGTTCAGGTCAATGTTGGCCTGCTCCAACTGGGACGAGGCCCGCTCGAGCGCCTCGCGTGCATCGATGATGGTTGCGGGTGCCGCCCATTCCGGGTTGGCCGATTTGAAGGGCGTGAGCGGGCGATCACCGGCGGGCTGCCCCCGCCACCACTCGATCGCACGTCGCGTGCTGCCATCCATCATCGAGTAGATCGCGGCGGCGCGCTCCTCGTCACCACGCTCGCGTGCCTCCTCGTAGTCCACGTAGAGGGCGCGTTCGCTGGTGCTGGCCCTCTCTGCCTCCTGCGCGAGGCTGTTCGCAGCGTTCACTGATTGCGTCGAAAGGGTGAAGTTCTCCACGGCATGGCCATTCAGCACAGTTCCTCGCCACGCCGTGACGCCCGCAACAATCGCCGCCACGCCGAGGATGATTGCAAGGCTGAAATTGAGCCAGCGTGGGGCGTGCTCATCGTGCTCCTGATGGCCGTGAGGGCCATGATGGCCTGCCGCACTCATATGCTGGGGGACCTGCAGATCACGAGCTGCGATCTTGCCTGATGCATGTCCACCCCGTCCCCGATCGGTTCACGGTCGAGCCCACGGGAGTACATGGCGGCTTCCTATGGGCGCGGCAGGACTCGAACCTGCGACCCAGGGATTATGAGTCCCCTGCTCTAACCAACTGAGCTACACGCCCTGGCCCTCCTGACGACGGGCTTCTGCATTGTGGCGCAAAGGCGGATACGCAGTGCACGACGACGCTGCGCATGCACGACTGGGCCATCACCAACATCCAGATCGTCCTCCGCACCGATGTCGCCCGGGGCTAGCGTGGCCGATGCGTCTTGTGCAAACTCAACACAGACGCTCTCCATCAGTCCGGTGCTGGCACAGGGGAAAAGAGCTTGGCTGCAGGCAACATTGGCGCACGTCGATTTAGCGCCGGGATCATCCTGGTGGGCGCGGCATGGGCGGTGGCCCCGGCATCTGAGTTGGCTGCAGCGCCTCCGTCGTCGGTCACCATTTGCCACGCGAACAGCAGCGGTTCATACAACCGTCTCACCCTGCCTCCGCAGAGTGTCCTGGCGGGGCACGCGGGCCAGCATCCGGACGACATCATTCCCCCCTTCTCCTACGGGCCCGGGGGATCCGAGACCTTCCCGGGCCAGAACTGGGGAGCCGTGGGAATCGTCTCCTGGCTGGTCCAATGCCGCGCGTGGACACCACCGGAGCCGCCCGACCCGCCCGACCCGCCCACTCCGCCTCCCCCGAAGCCGGTGGTGCCGAAGCCGCTGCCCGTCCCCCCGACGGTCGTGGTCACGCCGGTGACCTTCTGCCTTGCCACGGCGGATGGGTTCACGGTGCGGACGGAGAAGCCAGTTGCACTCGTGCAGCTGGTGGTGCAGAACCCGCAGAGCATCGTCCCGCCTTTCATGTGGAGCGTGAACGCGCTCACGTACACCTACCCCGGGCTGAACTGGGGCGCCGAGGGGCAGGCCATCTGGAATGCCGGGTGCGTGTTCCCGCCGCCGCCTGCACCGCCGCCATCCGGCACCGGCGAGACGCCGCAGGCCGGCGTGGCTGCCGCACGGGTGGCGGTGACCATCACCCCATCCACGTACAGACCCAGGGTCGGGTCGGTGGTGACCTTCGCCGTTCGGGGCGGGGCGGGCGGTTCCGAGGATGCCGTGGACACCCGGATGTGCGCACGGGTGCCGGCCACCATGAGGGTGGTGAGCGTGGCGGGCGGCACGCGCCGGGCGCAGACCGCCTGCTGGCTGCGCGGGGTGACCGGACGCGGGTCGTCCACCCGCTACTTCCGGGCACGGGTTGCCCCATGGGCATCGGGGTTGCTCATCAATGCCCGTGCGGTGATCGACGCCACCAACACTGCCCCCGCGCGATCGATGACCACGCTGTACCCCATTGGGCCGCGCGTGGCAGTCACCGGCTAGCGACTGCCGGTACACGAAGCGCGATGTAGAGCACCGGCGCCCGCATGACCGGCGTCCCCTGCGGACGCCGGTCCTGCGGGGCCGCGTGCATCAGGCGGGCGGCGAACCCGGCGATGGACTCGTTCGCAGCGCCGCCAGACGGCGGGTGTAGTCATCCCGGCCGATCTCGCCGGTGGCCAGCCGCTGGTCAAGCGTGGCGCGCACATCGGGATCGCCCTCGTCGCTGGCTCCTGCGCCGCCGCGCTTCCGGAACCACCCGAGCACGGCGAACACCGTGAGCGTGACGAGCGAGATGGCGATGAGCGTGAGGCAGATCCCGAACCACCATCCGAACCCGCCGGAGAGGCCGGCCTCCCAGCCGCCATGGCCACCGCCGCCACCGCGGGGGCCGCCTCCCATCATCTGGTCGCGCATGCCGCGCTCCATGGTCGTACCTCCGGTCGTTGTCGGAGGCAGTGCATTACCCCACCTGAAGAGCGCGTAAGAGGCCGCGAAGAAATGACCGTCCACCGCGGGCACGCCACCGAGCGTGGCGTAGCGTCAGCGGGGTTCGACCCCTCGCAGGAGGCTTCCCGTGGACCTTGATGGAAGGCATGTGGTGATCACCGGCGCCTCGCGCGGCCTCGGCGCCGCCCTGGCCGATGCGTTTGCGGCACGCGGTGCGCGCCTCACCCTTGTCGCCCGCAGCGCTGATCAGCTGGCCGGGGTGGCCGGTCGCACCGGCGGCGAGGCGATGGTGGCCGACCTGGCCGACTCTGCACAGGTGGATGGCCTCATCGGCCGCATCGAGGACGCCCATGGGCCCGTCGACGTGCTGGTGAACAACGCCGGCATCGACCTGACCGGCGCGTTCACGCAGATGCCCATGGGTGACATCCAGCGCATGGTGCAGCTGAACGCCATCACCGTTGCCGAGTTGACCCGACAGGTACTACCCGGAATGGTCCAGCGCGGGGGCGGCCACGTGGTGCAGGTGTCATCGCTCGCGGGCAGCGGCACCTTCCCGGGCATCTCGGTGTACGGCGCCACGAAGGCCTTCGTCACGCATATGACCGCGGGGGTCCGCCTGGAGATGGCCGGGCTGCCCGTCGGCCTCACCGTGGTGGAGACAGGGCTCATCACCCCCACCGACATGGCCGACTCGGTGCTGTCGTACCCGCCCACGCAGGCATCATTCCGGCGCTTCTACCGCCTGCTCCTGCTCGCCGATGCGGATGTGCAGAGGGTGGCGGCGAAGACGGCGCGCGCGGTGGAGAAGGGCCGGCGGTCGGTGCGCATGCCCGCGCGGGCCTTCCTGTTCCCCATGCTCACCAACCTGCCACGGCGCATCGTGGAGATGTTCCTCGTTGGCGTGCCGCGGCAACTGGACCCGTAGCTGGCGCATGCCACCCTCCTGTTGGGGCCGGGATCTCCCTCAGCGACGGGTGCCACTTGCCGGCGCGCGCGGTACCGTCTGCACATGGGCCAGACGGCCTGCATGATCGTGGCGACGCTGGCAGCATTCATTGAGACGGATGCTCATGGCGTCTCTTCGGCCCTGGCCCGCACCGGGTGCATAGTCGATACGACGACCCCGCTGATTCGCGAGGTGATCATCAAGGGGGAGTGCCGGCCCGGGGGCATCTCCAGCAGCGCATAGCTGGCGCTCGCCCCCACGCGTCCGCGGGGGGGTGCACCCGACTCCCGACCGGCGGTAACCGTCTGGTTTCTCGGTAGCGTCGTCTCATGCGCCGCTGGGTCTCCCTGCACCTCGTCGTTCTGGTACTCGCCGCGCTGGCCGCCGGTCAGGTCGGCGCCGCCCCGGCCTCGCGGTCCGCATACCTGGTGGAGGCGACCACGTCCGTGGCGCGTGAGCGTGTCCTGCAGGCGGAGCGGGCTCGCGGCACCTCGATCGGCCGGGTATTCCGACGGGTCATGCCGGGCTTCGCGACCCGCCTCACGACCGCGGATGCCCGACGGCTACGCCGCGATCCGGGTGTTGTCCGCGTGGTGCGCGATCGCTCCGTTCGCGTGGTGTCCAACACCCCCCTCCAGTCGACGTCCCCGGGGCTGTGGGGGCTCGACCGGATTGACCAGCGCTCCCTGCCCCTGGATGGTCAGAGCGTGATGCTGAACGCCGGCCCTGGGATTCCCAACTACGTCGTGGACACCGGGATCCGCGAGCAGCAGGTGCGGTTCGCGGGCCGACTCCGGCCGGGTGTATCGGTGGTGGGAGATGGCAATGGCACTGAGGACTGCAATGGCCACGGCACCCGGGTGGCCGGGGTGATCGCGGGCGCGGAGACGGGCGTGGCCCCGGCATCTCTGCTGATCCCGGTGCGCGTTCTCGACTGCCGGGGGAATGGTGATGGGGCCGCGCTCATCGCGGGTCTCGACTGGGTACTGGGCGTCCATTCTGCCCGTACGCCGGGGGTGGTGAACATCAGCCTTCATGGTCCCTACAGCGCCATTGTGAACGATGCCGTGGCGGCCGTAGTGGCGCATGGCCTGGTGGTGACCGTGGCCGCGGGCAACCTGCCGGGCGACGTCTGTGCAGGATCACCCACGTCCGAGCCCTCGGCCATCCGCGTGGGGGCCATCTCGCAGGGTGATGTCATCTCCCCATTCAGCGGCACGGGTTCCTGCGTCGACATCCTGGCCCCGGGCGACGGCGTCCTCACCACGACGACGGTCACTCGACGTGACGCAGCCGCGCAGAATCAGCTCGTCTTCGCCAGTGGGACGTCGATCGCGTCTGCCTTCGTCGCAGGCGCCGCGGATATCGTCCTCGCGGCGAATCCTGCGGCACGACCGGCGGATGTGATCCAGGGCCTGCTCGCCTCGGCCACACCGGATGTTGTGAGCGGAGTACCGCCGGCCATGCCGAATCGGCTGCTCTACGTGGGCACGGGTGCCCAGCCGGCCATGGCCGTTGGAGCCTCCGCCGCCGCGCTCGGGCCCGTCTTCTCATGCGTCACGGCCATCTTCGTTCCGCGTTCGTCATCCTCAACCGCTACCGGGCGCTACGAGCTGGAGGGCACCGTCGCCTTGCCGGGTGTGCTCTCGGTGACCATCGGTGGGCGCCTGTTAGCCCGGCGCCACATCGGGGCTGGCGAGTTCTCGTTCCTCACCCGGCGCATCGCCCGGGGGGTCAGCCGCGTGCGCTT
>CALIKX010000016.1 GCA_938017905.1 uncultured Thermoleophilia bacterium
CGACCTGGTGGAGGGCGATGCCGATCCCGCCCCCGATCCGGCCAATCCGGGCGCCGAGGCGCACGGCACCCAGATGGCGTCCATCATCCTGCGTTCGCCTGCGCTCGCGGGGCTGCCGCCCGAGGTCATGCCGAGGCTGCTGGCCTACCGGGTGACCGCCCGTGAGGAGGTGGATGGGCACGTGCGTACCCTTGCGCGCACCGATCGCGTTCTCGCGGCGCTCGAGATGGCCGTGGATCCCGACCGCGACGGCCTGCCGGCCGATGCCGCGGGCGTGATCGTGCTGGGGGTGGCCCGAGGGTTCGGCGCCGGGGGCGTCGACCCGGTGGCGCGCGCCGTGGCCGCGGCCAATCGTGCGGGCAGCGTGGTGGTGGTCCCTGCAGGCAACGATGGGCCCACGGCCCGCACTCCCGGCTCGGTGGGCAACGTGGCGGGCTCGCCCGGGGTGCTTACGGTGGGGGGCATGGCGGGGGAGATGGCCCCGCGCACCGCCTCCCTCGCGATGTCGGTGGGGCCTGCCGACGCGGTGCTCGCACCGCTTCCGCTGATGGGCGCGGATCCCGGCGCCGCTCTTGCGGGTGGCGCCCCGTTGGTGGCCGCCACGGGTGATGCCGGGGTGGGCACCGGCACCGATCCGCGCGACTTCGCCGGACAGGGGGGTCGCAGCACCGTTGCCGGGGCCGTCGCGCTGATCACGCGCAGCGGCGCACCGCTCGCGGACATCGCCCGCAGCGCCGCCGCCGCGGGCGCGGTGGGGCTCGCCGTGTGGGATGAGGACGGCGTGGGCGCTTTCCCCGGTATCGCCGCGGGAGCGGATGTACCCATCCCCGTCATCGGCCTCGGCCCGCGCCAGGGGCGGGCCCTCGTTGACCTGCTGGCCCGCCAGCCCGGTGCCACCGTCGCCATCACCGCGCAGGAGGGCGGGCAGGCCCCACCCGGAATCGCGTCGTTCTCCTCGCGGGGTCCTTCGGCAGTGGGTGGTGCCAAGCCGGAGATCGTGGCGCCCGCGGTGGGGGTGCAGGCGGCATACCCCGGCGCCGACGCCGCGGGCAATGCCCGCGAGGCACCCCTCAGCGGCACCTCGGCGGCCGCGGCATCGGTGGCCGCATCCGCGCTGCGGCTGCGCGTGGACCACCCGTCGTGGACGCCCGTGGATGTCCGCAGCGTGCTGGTGCAGTCCACGGGCCAGGTGCCGGGGGCGACCATCCCGGACCAGGGCGCGGGCACGGCGCCGGCGCCCGCATCCCTGCCCTCGCGTGCCATGCCGGGCGTGTCGATCGATCCGCCGCTCATCAGCGGGTACCGGTCGCGCGACGACGACACCACGCTGTCATTCGTCGTCCGCGACCTCACGGGCACCGGCGGCACCCACCGCGTTCTGCTGCAGGGGCCCGACGGCGAGTACGTGCCGCTGGGGGAGCCCATCACGCTGCAGCCCGGATCACGTGCCCGTGCCCAGGTGCGCGTGCCCCGCGCCCCGGCGACGGGTGACGCCCCGTGGAAGGGGCGCGTGCTGGTGGTGCCGGATGGCGGCCAGGTCGCCGCGGGCTCGGCAGTCGTATGGGCCACCACCCGCCAGGCGGCGCCCAAGGGGTCGCTCGGCGTGCCCGAGGTGCGCCGCACCGGCACGGGCCTGGGGCAGGTGGTGGTGCGCGTCGGCACGCGCGAGGCCACGCCCACGGGCCTGGACTCGGCCGTGCTGCGCGACGTGCGCGTGGACCTGGCGCCGGTGGGCGGTGGGGCGGCCATCCGCATGACGCAGGCCGAGCCCACCGGCGACTGGCCCGCCGCCACGTACCGCCTGCTGCTCTCGCGCCGCGCGGCAGGTGGATCCGAGGTGCCGGCGGGGCGCTATCGGGCGGTGGTGACTGCCCGCGACGTGAACGGGGCCATTCATACGCGGAGGAGCGCACCCTTCTCGGTTGGCGGCTGATCGCTGCTACTTTGTGCGGCGCTGATACAAGCCGCCGAACGGACGAAGGTGCCCGAACAACTCACCCTTGGCGTGGCCGCCCGCCTGTCGCGGTACCTGCAGGTGCTCACGCAGGCGAAGCGCATGGGTAAGACGTCCATCTCCAGCCAGGCGATCTCTGAGTACACGAACGTGAACCCCACGCAGATCCGGCGTGATCTCTCGGGGTTCGGCAAGTTCGGTAAGCGGGGCGTGGGCTACGACATCGACATGCTCATCAGCCAGATCCGCAAGATCCTGCGGACCTCCGGCCAGCACAACATCGCCCTATTCGGCGCCGGCAACCTGGGGCAGGCCATCGCGGGCTCCGGTGCCTTCGCCGACCATGGCTTCCGTATCTCGGCCATCTTCGACACCGACCCCGACAAGATCGGCCTCCGCGTCGGCGACCTCACGGTGCGCCACTACAGCGAGCTGCCCCTGGTGGTGGAGAACGAGGGCATCGAGGTGGGGGTGCTGGCCATCCCGGCCGGTGTCGCGCAGCAGGTGGCCGACGACCTGGTGGCATCCGGCGTCAAGATCATCTTCAACTACTCCGATGCCCTGCTGTCGGTGCCCTCCGACGTCACGGTCCACACCTCCAGCCCCGCCGTGGAACTGCTCTACGCCCTCTACTTCTACCTGACGTAGCGCAAGGCGCCCGTGTGCAGGGCTTTCTGCGCGGGCTATCCCTGCTGGGCGAACTTTGGGCGAGCTTCGCCCTCGATCGCCAGGGCAACGGTGCCGCTGTCGTTCGGCATGACGCGCGCGTAGGTGTCGAGCAACACCTTGGGGTCGTGCCCGGCGTACTCGGCCACGGCGACGACTGAGGCGCCTTCGGATAGCGCCCACGACAAGACCGTGTTGCGCATGTCCTTCACCTTCAACTGGGGATCGCCTACGGCGGTGCGGACCTTCAGCCAGGCGTCGTAGGGGAGGGTCCCCACCGCCGCCTTAGCCCTCGGGTTGGCAGGGAGCGGGGTTTAGCGGTGCCCAGGGATGGGCACGACTAGGGGCACGACTGCCCCCAGGTCCGGCGATTGCGCCCACCTCGCGGAACGGTGAAGTGCCCGAGCCCTCGTCCATGAACGGGTCGAGCGATGCCGCGAGGTCCGCGAGCGCCCGCGCCCGGTCGTGCTGCGGGATGATGTAGTGCCGCTTCGTGGTCGCCACGTCGGAGTGCCCCATCCGGGCGGCGAGGGTCACGGCGTCCACCTCGGGGCGCGTGCCGAGCAGGGTTGCGTGCGTATGGCGGAGGGTGTGGAAGGTTGTGTCCGGCACGTTCGCCACCCATCTCGGCGGCAGAGCGTGA
>CALIKX010000017.1 GCA_938017905.1 uncultured Thermoleophilia bacterium
ACGCGCGCGCGCAGGGCACGCATGTACCGGGTGGCCCGCGCGTAGCGCCCGCGCAGGCGCTCGAACTCCACCTCGGCGTCCACCATGAAGCAGTCGGCCCCGGCCCGCACCGCCCGCGCCGCCACCGCCGCCTCGGCAACCGGCCGGCGGCCGCGCACGTACTGCCACGCGCACACCCGCAGCCCCGCGGCCTTCAGGGGGCCCACTGCGCGACCGAACTGGCTCCAGTAGTCGGTGCCGTCACCGGACTTGATGTGCACCGTGCGGATGCCGTTGGCCTTCGCACGGGCGACGATGGCGTCCAGCGACCGCTCGGAGCGATTGACGTACCAGATCCACATGCCGGTGCCCTGCACCGGCTCGGGCAGCTCATCCACCGGCACCGACCCCGGCAGCGGAACGCCCGGATCACCCGGTGTGCAGTGCGGTGCGAAGCCCCACGCCTCGCGCAGGGCCAGCGGGATGCCCGGGCACATGCCCTGCATCACCACGGCGCCCTTGGGCTCCAGTACCCCGGGCGCGGCCTCGCGGAACACCTGCATGTCGGTGAGGCCCGGCACGCCCATGTCGGCCATCACCCACAGCACGCCCTCCACGCGGGCGGCCCACATGCCCCCACTGCCGTCGGTGGCGCGGCCCGTGGCCGCCCACGTGGCCACCACCAGCTGCCGCAGGGCGTCGTCCACGGGCACCGGCTGCACCAGAGCGGGGGCAACGGCAGGGGCCACGGCGGGTGCCGGCGCCGGGGCGGCGGCACCGGCACCCCCGGGGGGAACCTGTGCGGTGGCGATGCCCGCCGGGGCCAGGGCCGCACAGGCGGCGACGGCCCAGGTGATCAGGCGGCGGCGCGCCTCAGGCCCCCTCGATCAGCCCGAAGTCACCATCGCGACGGCGATAGATGACGCTCACCTCGCCGCTGGCCTCGTTGCGGAACACGAAGAACTCGTGGTCGATCAGCTCGAGGCGCACGGCGGCATCCTCCGGCGTGAGCGAGGGCATCTCGAATCGCTTGCTGCGCACGATGCGGATGGGCGGCGGCGACTCCACGGCGTCCGTGGCGTCCTTGCCCAGGCGGTCCAGCGCCGCGATCTCGGCAGGGGTGGCGGCGACGGCCTGGATGCCCGGACCGTGGTGATCCTTGTGACGCTCGCGCAGCCGCTGGGCGGCGCGCTCCACGCGGTGTGCCGCCAGGTCGATGGCGGCGTACATGTCGGAATCAGCCTCGCGCACGCGGATGACCGGCCCCTTGGTGCGCACGGTCACCTCGGCGATCTGCCCCTTCGCGATGCTGGGGTTGTGCTCGACCGCGAGCTCCACCTCCACCTGGGCCTTGTCGGCGAATGGCCCGAGCACCCTCTCGATCTTGTGCATGCGCTTCTCGGCGTGCACTTCGAGGGCGTCCGTGATCGGGACGTTCCTGCCCCTCACCTGGAGTTCCATGTCCGTATCCCCCTGACTGGATCTGCCGTCATCCGACTCTACTGCGCGAGGCCCCGGGGGCAACCCGGGCCAGTGCCACCGCGCCGACACGCGCGCACCCCGCACCGCGCAGTGCGCGGGCCGCCGCCGACAGGGTGGCGCCGGTGGTGACCACGTCGTCCACCAGCACTGCATGCAGCGGTGGGCGGCCGCTGAAGGAGTGGAACGCGGTCCGCACCTGCGTGCGGCGGGCACGCGCGGCCGACCCCCGCTGCGACGGCGCGGAGTCGTCCCGCGTCAGGCACTCGAGGACCGGGAGGCCCCAACTGCGGGCCAGGTACCCGGCGAGCAGTGCCGCCTGGTTGAAACCGCGATCCGACAGGCGCGACCGGGTGAGCGGAACGGGCACCAGCACCGCCCCCGGGGGAGGCGGCGCAAGGACGGTGCGCATGACGGCGGCGAGCGGGTCGGCCAGGGCGCGCCGGCGATGATCCTTGAACGCCATGACCAGCGTGGGCACCGGTCCCGAATAGGAGGCGGCCTGACGGGCGCCCACGACCCCCGCAATGCACTCGGGGCACGCGGGCACCGGCCGGGGCCACGGGTATCCGCACCCGTCGCACCCGGAACCGCCCAGAATGGGGATGCCCGCGCGGCAGCGCGTGCACAGCGGGGGCCCGGGCATGTCGCAGGCCGCGCAGCCGTCGCCGATGATGGAATCGAGCAACGCGGTGAGCAGCCGGGACATGACCCGGCAGGATGCTCCGGAAAGCCGTGCGCCGGTGCCCCGCATGTACCGGAATGGCCGCGCGCGGGTGCCGATCGCGCCCATTGGCGCTAGCGTTGCGTCCGCAGGCGGGGTACCGGCCCCGGAACGCGACGAGAGGAGCCGCCACGGCCTCCACCGAGAAGGAACAGGCAATTGAGTTCGAGGGCGAGGTCACCGAGGCCCTGCCCAACACGTTCTTCCGCGTCGAGCTGGACGGCGGGCATGTGGTGCTCGCCAAGCTCGCCGGGCGCATGCGGCGCAATTACATCCGCGTGAACCCCGGCGACCGCGTGAAGGTGGAGGTCTCCCCCTACGACCTCACCCGCGGCCGCATCACCTACCGCCTCAAGTAGCCCCCGCGAAATCCCCGCATCCGGCGGGGATTTCGTCTTGACATCCGAGACGCCGGGTACCGTCATCCGCGTCGGGCGTCCCCCTGGCTCCCGGCCATGGCGTTCGCGCCAGCGGACCCCGCGGTTCTCGGCAGGCCGCGGGGTCCGTTCGCGCAGGGGGCCGTCGCAGCGGCGTCAGCCCGGGGCATCGTGGGCAGCGGCGTCCCAGGCCTGGCGCAGCGAGCGCTCATACGGAGCCCGATGCACGCCCTGCTCGGTGACGATGGCCGCCACCAGCCGCGCGGGCGTGCGGTCGAAGGCCGGGTTCGCCACCGGCGCGGCCCCAGGTGATGCCGCGCGGCCGAACAGCGCCAGGTCGCGCACCTCATCCGGGTCGCGCTCCTCCACCGGGATCTCGGCTGCCGAGGGCATGGCGAGGTCCAGCGTCGACGTGGGCGCCGCCACGATCACCGGTATTCCGTGCTCGCGCGCCAGCACGGCCACGCCGTAGGTGCCGATCTTGTTGACGACATCCCCGTTGGCGGCGATGCGGTCGGCTCCCACCACCACGTGGGTCACGCGCCCCTCCGACATCAGCATGGCTGCCATGTTGTCGGTGATGAGCGTGTACGGGATGCCCTCCTGCTTCAGCTCCCATGCGGTGAGACGCGACCCCTGCAGCAGCGGGCGCGTCTCGTCCACGATCACGCTCACGCCCGGGTCGGCCGCATGCGCGGCGCGCACGACGCCCAGCGCCGTTCCGTAGCCGCCCGTGGCGAGGGCCCCGGCATTGCAGTGCGTGAGGATCCGCGCGCCCCGGGTGAACAGCGCCAGCGAATGGCGGCCGATCGCCATGCAGCGGTCCACCTCATCCGAGTGGATCGCACGGGCGGCGGCGTCGAGCTCATCCGCGATCTCGGCGGGCGTGCCCTCGTGGTCGGCCACGATCCCCGCCAACCGGTCGACGGCCCATGCCAGGTTCACCGCGGTGGGCCGGGCGTCCCGCAGTTCGGCGATTGCACGGCCCATCTCGGCGTCGAACGCCTGCCGGGTGGCGCTGGTGGCCGCGGCGTTGCGGGCGGCGAGGGCCACCCCCATCGCGCCGGCCACGCCGATGGCGGGCGCCCCGCGCACCACCATGGTGCGGATGGCGTCCACCACGTCGGGCCAGCCCGGCAGAGTCACATGCACGACCTCACCGGGCAGGCGCGTCTGGTCCAGCATCACCACCGCGCCGTCGCGCAGCGCGAGGATGTCCTCCGGGGCCAGGCCCGGCGGGGGGGTCGATCCCCCCGCCGGGCGGCCCTGCGACGAGGTGCCGCCGGGGCTCAGGTGCCCTGGTCCCAGGAGGCCAGGTACTTCTCCTGCTCCTCGGTGAGCGCATCGATCTCCACGCCCATCGAGTACAGCTTGAGCCGGGCGATCTCGGCGTCGATCTCCTCCGGCACCACGTACACCGTCTTGTCGAGCGAGCTGGCGTTGCGCGCCATGTACTCGGCTGACAGCGCCTGGTTGGCGAAGCTCATGTCCATCACGGCTGCCGGGTGCCCCTCGGCGGAGGCCAGGTTGAGCAGGCGCCCCTCTGCGAGCAGGTAGACCTTGCGGCCGTTGCGCAGCGAGTACTCCTGCACGAAGGGACGCACCTCCCGGGCCCCGTCAGCCAGCTCATCCAGGCCGGGGATGTCGATCTCCACGTTGAAGTGGCCGGTGTTGGCGATGATCGCGCCGTCCTTCATGTGCTCGAAGTGCTCACGCCGCAGCACGTGGATGTTGCCGGTGGCGGTGATGAAGACATCGCCCTCCTTCGCGGCCTCCGCGATGGGAAGCACCTCGAAGCCGTCCATCACGGCCTCGAGGGCCGCGAGCGGATCCACCTCGACGACGATCACGTGGGCACCCATTCCCTTGAGGCGCGAGGCCAGTCCGCGGCCGCACCACCCGTAGCCGCCCACCACGCACTTGCGGCCGGCGATCAGGATGTTCGTCGCGCGCAGCAGGCCGTCCAGCGTGGACTGGCCGGTGCCGTACCGGTTGTCGAACATGTGCTTCGTGTTGGCGTCGTTCACCGCGACCACCGGGAACGCCAGCTTGCCCTCCGACTCCAGGGCCTTCAGGCGGATCACGCCCGTGGTGGTCTCCTCCGTGCCGCCGATCACGCCGTCCAGCATCTCGCGCCGGTCACCGTGGAGCACGCCGATCACGTCGGCGCCATCGTCCATCGTGATCTGCGGGGAATGGTCGATGGCGGCCGTGATGTGCGAGTAGTAGGTGTCGTCGTCCTCGCCCTTGATGGCGTAGGTCGAGATGCCGTACTCCTGCACCAGCGCCGCCGCCACGTCGTCCTGGGTGGACAGCGGGTTCGACGCCACGAGGACCACGTCCGCACCACCCGCCTTCAGCGTGCGCGCCAGGTTCGCGGTCTCCGTGGTCACGTGCAGGCAGGCGGAGATCCGGATGCCGTCGAGCGGCTTCTCCTTCTCGAATCGTGCCCGGATCTGCTGCAGCACCGGCATGTCGCGATCCGCCCACTCAATGCGCTGGCGGCCCAGTTCGGAGAGGCCGAGATCGGCCACGTGATGCTTGTTGGTCGTCGTCACAGACAATTCCCTTTTTCGCTTCGAAGCGGTCGCAGGCTACCAGCGCACCGGCGCGGGGCCGCGATGGTTAAGAGACGATTAAGTCCCTGACACCGGAGCGGCGGCGCCGGCCCGCAGGTCAGATGGAGCCGCTCTCGCCGGCGCGCAGTCGCTGGTTGCCCGTGGTGGCGAGGCCGGCCTTAAGCACGCCGATGCTCTCCACTGGCTCGGGGTCCACCCGACGCAGGCACGCGGCGTACAGCGAGACGTAGTCGCCCAGGAGGACCAGGTCGATCGCACGGGCCAGCGGGCTCTCGCCCTCGCCCTCGATGGTGAGCACGCCGCTCACGCGGGGGCTGATGATCTCCCGGGTCAGCGCGAGGCGGCGCTCCACCTGGCGATGCTGGCGGGGGTCGCGCAGCATCACGATCCGGGCGAGGTCGCCGAACTCCCGGGCGTCCTCCCAGCCCACGATCTCGTTGTGGTTCATCTCGGGCAGGGCGGCCCAGAACGCGGGCTGCTTGGCGTTCTCGTTGAACTGGCACTTCCAGCGGAACGCGATGCCCGCCGTCACCTCTGCCCCGTACACCACCGGCACACGGTCGTGCAGGCGCTCGGCCAGTTGCTTGGCGGGGTTGGCCTCGGTGGGCCGGTCGGGTCCGTAGGCGTCGATGGCTGCGGCGATGGCATCGCGGGCGGCGTCCAGTTCCTGGTCCTGCGGCGGGATGACCCCCAGCCGCGCGAGGATCACCACCGCCGGGATCAGCATGTGCAGCAGGGCCATGCGCGGCTGCAGTCCGGGCGGGATGGGCAGCACCGGCACGCCGTGCTTGCCGTTGTACCAGGTGTCCAGCTTGCCACCGCTGGTGATGGCCACCGCCGGCGACTCGCGCTCCAGCGCCTGCATGGCGGCCGTGAGGGTCTCCTCGGTCTCGCCTGAGTACGACATCAGCACGGCGAGCGTGCGGTCGTCGGCCCAGCCGGGCAGGTAGTAGCCCCGGTGGACCAGCAGCGGCACGCGGGTGCGCTCGTAGTAGAGGCTCGCGATGAGGTCGCCGGCCACTGCCGATCCGCCCATGCCGCAGATGAGCACGTTGGCGATGGCATCCGCGGCGAAGGGGATGTCCAGGGCCGCGGCGCCCGCCCGCGCGGCGTCGAAGACGTCCACGGATGACGCGAGGCCGTCAATGAGGCCCGCGCGGTCCACGGCGAGCACCTCGGGAAGATCAAGTTCCGCCATCAGGTGGAGGCTACCGACCCGGTGGCCACCGTGGCGGGACCCTCCAGCACCATGCCGTCGGGAACGGTTGCGCCGTCGCCCGCCACCACCAGACCCGTCACCCGGGCGCCGGGGCCCACCGCGACGTCGCGACCAAGCACCGCGCCATCCACCGTCGCACCATCCCCCACCCGGGCGCCCCCGGCGATCACGCAGCGGCCCACCGTGGCTCCTGCGCCCACGCGCGCGCCCGGGCCCACGCTGGCGCCGTCGGCGATGGTGGCGGACGGGTCCACCCGCGCGCCATCTGCCACCCAGCTCGCACCGGGGGGCGTGATGAAGCCCACGCGACCGGCCAGCACGTCGAGGTGGGCATCCAGGTACGACTCCGGCGTGCCGATGTCGCGCCAGTAGCAGTCGGATCCCAGGGCGCCGACGCCCCCGCGCGCGGCGAGCAAGGGGAACGTGTCGCGCTCGATCGAGACCTGCTCCCCACGGGGGATGGCCGCCCGGGCCGACGGGGTCAGCACGTAGGTGCCGGCGTTGATCCGATACGGCTCGCCGGGGATGAGTTCATCGGCACCGGGCTTCTCCACGAACTCGGTCACACGCCCGTCGCGATCGGTGCGCACCAGCCCGAAGGCGCTGGGGTCCTCCACCGGGGTGAGCGCGATCGTGGCCTCGGCACCGAGCGCGCGGTGGTGCGCCACGAGGGCGCCCAGGTCGAGGTCGGTGAGGATGTCGCCGTTCAACACGAACACGTCGTCATCGCCATCGAGCAGCGACTCGGCGTTGGCGATGGCCCCTGCGGTGCCGAGGGGCTCGGGGTCCACCACGTAGCCCATCTCAAGGCCCCGCGGCGATCCGTCGCCGAAGTACTCCTCGATCTCGCGCGGACGGTAGCCGCACGAGAACACGATCCGGTGCACGCCCGCACGCGCCAGGTGCTGCACCTGGCGCTCCACGAAGGGCAGGTCCAGCAAGGGCAGCATGGGCTTCGGCATGGTGTCGGTGAGCGGGCGCATGCGCGTGCCCTGTCCGCCCACGAGGATCACCGCCTGCGCCACGCCCCGGGGATCGCTCACGCGGGCGCGCCCCGGCCGATGCCCTCGTACGCGAAGCCGGCGGCCGCCATGGCCACGGGGTCGAGCGCATTGCGCCCGTCCACCAGCACATCACCACGCATCACACGAGCCACCTGCGCCCAGTCCAGCCCCACCACCTCGGGCCACTCGGTCACGATCACCACCGCGTCGGCCCCCGTCACGCATGCCAGGGCGTCGTCGTGCAGGTGCACTGCCGCCAGCCGCCCACGGGCCGCCGGGAGGGCCACGGGGTCGAAGGCGCGCACGCGGGCCCCCTCGGCCAGCAGGCGACCTGCCAGCACCACGCTGGAGGCCTCGCGCATGTCATCGGTGCCGGGCTTGAAGGCCAGGCCCAGCAGGGCGATCTCGCACCCCTCCAACTCGCCCAGGTGCCGCTTCAGCTTGCCCACGACGCGCCGCTTCTGCAGTTCGTTCACCTCGATCACCGAGGTGAGCAGCTGGAAGTGGTACCCGCTGTTTCCGGCCAGCTGCTTCAGCGCCGACACATCCTTGGGGAAGCACGACCCACCGAAGCCCACGCCGGCCTGCAGAAACTTCGGGCCGATGCGAGCGTCCAGCCCCATCCCCTCGGCCACCTCGGTCACGTCCGCACCGACCTCTTCGCACACGTTCGCGATCTCGTTGATGAACGAGATCTTCGTGGCGAGGAACGCGTTGGATGCGTACTTGATCATCTCGGCGGTCGGCACCGACGTGCGCAGGATCGGCGCGCCAAGGGGCTCATACAGGGCCACCATGCGGTCGCCGTCCGCGGCGCGGAAGTCGCCCACCACCACGCGATCGGGGCGCAGGAAGTCGGCGATGGCCACTCCCTCCTTGAGGAACTCCGGATTGGAGCAATAGCCCACGTCGCCGAGGCCCCGGCGGTCAAGCTCGGCCCGCACCCTGTCCCCCGTCCCCACCGGCACCGTGCTCTTCATCACCAGCACGTGCCCCGCGCAGGCATCGGGGCCGAGCGCCTCCAGTTCATCCACCACGCCCAGCACCCGCGACAGGTCGGCATCCCCGGACGGCATGGGCGGGGTATCCACGGCAATGAACACGATCTCCGAGCGCGCGAGCATCTCGCCCAGGTCCAGCGTGGCGGTGAGGCGCTCGGCGCACTCGCGCATCAGCGCCGCAAGGCCGTCCTCGTGGATGGGCGGATCGCCCGCGTTGATCATGTCGACCTTCGCGGCGTCGATGTCACGGAGCGTCACGTGGTGGCCCATCGAGGCCAGGCACGCCCCGGTCACCAGGCCCACGTAGCCCGCGCCGATAACTCCGATGCGGGCGGGCATCAGGGGGTGTACGCGTCCTGCTCGATGGGGATCTCCACAGGCGAGGCCCCAGGGCGCAGCGTGGCCCGGCCAACCGGGCGGGCTGACTTGGCGATGGCGTACATGTCCTCGGGCGAGAGCTTGTAGTCGAGTGTGTTCGAGATCCAGTACGTGATGCCGTCCTTCTGCCAGGCCAGACGCATCAGGTTCTTGCCGTCGTAGAAGGTGGAGTACTCGCGGCCACCGGTCTTCACCACTCCGGTGCGGCCCTCCAGAAGGGGCGGGTCAGCCCAGTCGGCCACCTGATAGCCCCAATAGGTGCCCGACGGCACGCGGAACACCATCTTCAGCGCCTGCGGACCCTTGCCGCCCGTATTCACCCGGTATGCCCGGACGATCTTGAGTTCCGAGCCGGTCGGCACGCGCATCGGCACCATCAACTTCAACCCCGTGCCCTTCTGAATGCGCTTGCCGAGGGCAACCAGCGAACGCGTGTCCACGACGTTCGCCCGGGGCTTCGGCTGTGCCTTCTTCTTCTTCTTCTTCTTCACCAACGCGCCGCTGTACGACTCACCCAGCGTCACGCGCACGTCCACGCCCTCGGGGGTGTTCTTGCGCGGCAGCGCCGCGATGACCGCGTCGGAGCCGAACAGGGCGGCCAGGTTCTTCGCGGCCTCGCGCTGCCCCTCCGCGTAGGCCACCACGGTCTCGGATGTGCCGAATGAATCCGCATTGCCACCCGAGACCGCGTCAAAGCCCTTCTGGCGCAACTGGTCGGTGGCGGTCTCGGCGTCCAGCAGGCGCCCGTTGCCGTTCCGCACCTGCACGCGCACGGAGTTGGGGCTCACCACAGTGGTGGCGGAACCCTGCTCGAACTCGGGATTCAGCCAGGCCTCCACCTTGGCGTCGATCTCCGACTGCGGAGCCTCCACGATGGATGCGCCGTTCCGCATGTTCGGTGTACCCGAGATGCTGTTGCGGGCGATGCGGTCCTTGTCGGTGGTGATCGCCTGCTCCATGATGCCCAGCAGGCGCGGTACCGAGCGCACGTTGGTGGTGATGTTGTCCGCGAAGATGCTGGCGTACGCGGGGATCTCGGGCAGGTTGCCGAAGCGGTTGGTCTGACGCTTCAACTCGGATAGAAACGCCTGCTGACGCGCGATGCGCGCGAAGTCCGAGTCGGTGTGCCGGTAGCGCACGTAGTCGAGGGCGTCCACGCCGTTCAGGCGCTGGTACCCGGGCTTGAGGTCGATCTCCTCGTAGTCGTCGATGCCGTCGCCCGGCACGTTCTCGTGGAAGTACTTGCGATCGACGTCCAGGTACACCCCGCCCACCTGGTCCACCAGCTTCTCGAAGCCGTCGAAGTCGATGTTCACGAAGTAGTTGATGGGCTGGCCGGTAAGTGCCTTGATGGTCTCGATCGTCTTCGCCGGACCGCCGGCCGAGAACGCGGCGTTGATCTTGTTGGTGCCGTACCCGGGAATCTTCACGTACAGGTCGCGGGGGAAGGACAGCATCGAGATGAAGCCCTTGTCACCGTCCATCCGCAGCAGGATGAGCGAATCGGACCGGCCGGGATCGCCCGCGCCCTCCGCGCCCGCACGCTTGTCGGAGCCGATCAGCAGGATGTTCACCGGGCGGCCCGGAACGTCGGGGTCCACGGCCTTCTGGGCTTCCTTCACCAGCGTGGTGTCGGGGCTGGCCTTGTCAAGCGTGTTGTCCAGCAGCTGGTAGCTGGCCACGGCCAGGCCGGCGCCCGCGCCCACCACCAGGAACGCCAGCCACATGAATACCCACGGCCAGCGGCGACGACGGCGCGGCACGCGGTACCAGCGCGCCGGGCGCTCGGCGTCGTCCAGTTCCACGTCGGGGTCGGGAGGAGTGCCCTGGTCGTCGCTCACGCGCGGGCCCCCGCTCCGCGGCCCATGGCCGCTCCCTCGGGTGCCGCCGTGGCGGCGCACTCCGCGAACTCCCTGATCGCCTGCCGGTAGGCCATCAGGCTGGGGATCTCCACGTACTCATCGGGACCATGATGCCCGGCGCCGCGGGGGCCGAACTCCACGGCGGGTACGCCCACCTTCAGGAACGCCACGGCATCCGACGCGCCGTCGCGCCCCACCGATGTGGCTGAGGAGTCATGGCGCGACGCGCAGTCCACCAGCGCGGCCACCAGCGGGTGCGCCGGATCGGTATCGGCGGGCGGACGGGCAATCGCCACCTCCACCGATGCCGCCCCCACATCACGGGCCTGCCGCAGGATCTCGTCGGGGTCCTGCCCCGGCAGGTAGCGCACGTCCACGTGCATCAGGCAGTGGTCGGGCACCTTGTTCACCGCGTCGCCGCCCTCGATGCGCCCCAGGTTCACCGACGGGCGCGCGAACAGGCGCGTGGATGCCCGCGTGAAGGGGAGCGACTCCAGGCGCCGGTACACCTCCAGCGCCCGCACGATGGCGTTGTCGCCCAGCCACGGCGTGGACCCGTGCGCGGAGCGGCCCTCCACGCGCACCTCCAGGATCATCACGCCCTTGGCCTGCACCCCCACCTGCATGTCGGTCGGCTCGCCGCACACCACGATGTCCGCGCGCATCCCCCGGTCCACCAGCATCTCCGTGGCATTCGGCCCCGGCTGGGTACGCTCCTCGTCCGGCACGATCACCAGTTCCACCTGCACGCCGTCGGGCGGTGCCGCGGCCAGGTCGGAGGTGGCGAGCATCATCGCGCCGAGGGCGGCCTTCATGTCGTACGCGCCCCGACCGATCAGACGGTCACCGTCAATGCGGGGCGAGAACTGCCCGGGGTTGCCCGGCACGACATCCATGTGGCCGTTCAGGATCACCCGGACGGGCCCGGTGCCGGCGGTGGCCACCAGGACCTCGCGGTCCCCCAGGTCGTGTCGGCGGAGATCGACGCCCCTGCCCTCCAGCCATCCAGCGGCGAAGTCCATCGCCACGGCGAGTCCTGCCGGGTCGGAGGTGTCATGGGCGATGAGCCGCTCGGCGAGACGGACTTCATCCACGTGGGCGAGCATAGCCAATGCCGCGGGCGCCCCGGGTGCCCTGGGTTCCCACTCAGGTGCGGATCGTGCGGATATCGCGATCGATCTCCGGCACCGGGTGCGTGACCGACCACGCCCCCCATGCCAGCAGGCACATCGAGGCGATTCCCAGGCTCCAGCCGATGCCGAGCACCCCCGCTACGGCGCCGAATGCCACCGATCCGACGGCGATCGGCGTGATCACCGACAGCTGGTAGAAGCCCAGCATGCGCCCCAGCATCTGCGAGGGCGACGACAGCTGTATCGCGGTGTTGGTGAGGGTGAGGATCCAGATCCAGAACGAGCCCGCCACCAGCATTCCGGGCACGCTCACCCACAGCACCGGCGAGGCCGCCACCACGCCGAGGGCCGCACCGAACCCCAGGGTGCCGATGGGGATGGCCAGGTGGCGCGGCAACCCGCGTCCGGAGAGCACCTGCAGCGCCCACGCGCCCGCAAGGGCACCGGCGCCCATCGCGCCCAGCAGCAGCCCCAGGGCCACCGGCCCCCCGCCCACCCGGCGCGCCACAACCGGCGCGAGTTCCTGGATGGGACCGGCGAACACCATGAACACGAACATGCCCACCAGAAGGCGCCGCGCCGCGGCGTCACCCGCCGCGTAGGTCAGCGCCGTCCGGAGCCGCTCCGGCACCTTGCTGCCCTGCTGCACGTGCGGGGCCGCGATCAGCGCCACCACCAGCGCGAGGAACGAGCAGGCGTTCAGCAGGAAGCACCACGTGGCGCCCGCGAACGCCAGGGTCACCCCGCCCAGCAGGGGTCCGATGGCGCGGGCCACGTTGATGCCCGCCGCATTCAGCGCCACGGCCTCCTGCAGACGGGCGGTGGGCACGAGCGCCGGCACGAGGGCCAGCACCGAGGGCAGCCCGATGGCGAACGCCGCCCCCATCACCGTGGTGGCCACGAATATCGCGCCCACCGACAGGTGGCCCGTCGCGGCCAGGACCCCCAGCGCCACCGCCCCCAGGGCCTCGACCGAGAACGTGGTGATACCCACCCGGCGCCAGTCGTGGCGGTCGGCGATCTTGCCGCCCCACGCCGACAGCACGAACGCGGGCGCACGGTAGGCCAGCGCCAGCAGGCCCACCATGGTCGCGCTGCCGGTGATCTGCAGCACCAGCCATCCCGCGGCCACGGCCTGGAACCACGTGCCACCGTTCGATAGCACGCTGCCGGCCCACACGTTGCGGAAGGCCGGGACGCGCAGCACGGCGGGTATTCCGAGGGCTCCGGCCACGGACGAACGCTAACCGAGCCCGGGCACCCGGCGGGCGGAGCGCGTGATGGGCTCGGGAAAAGGCGCGACCGCCGCATCGCGACGGTTCCCGTCGCGGGCGGAGTGCTGCGGTATTCCCTCCGCCCATCGCGCGCTCCGCCCGCCGGGTGCGCAGACGCAGATCGGGGAACCCCCCGGAACGCTGCGAGGGGCCCTCTCGGGCCCCTCGCGCGATTCCCACGTTATCGCCCTGCGGGCTGCACGAAAGAACGGTTCCTAGATAAGTCCCAGATCCTTTACAGCCTGGCGCTCCTCCTCGAGCTCGGCCACTGAGCGCTCGATGCGGGGCTTCGAGAACCCGTCGAGGTCGATGCCCTCCACCACGCTCCACTCGCCGCCCGCGCAGGTGCACGGCAGGCCGACGATCAGCCCCTCGGGAGTGCCGTACTGACCCGTCGACGGCACGCCCATCGACACCCAGTCGCCCGCCGGGGTGCCCAGCACCCAGTCGCGCATGTGGTCGATGGCGGCGTTGGCCGCCGAGGCCACCGACGAGCCCCCGCGGGCCTCGATGATGGCGGCGCCACGGGTCTGCACCGTGGGGATGAACGTGTCGGCCACCCAGGACTCGTCCGAGATGGCGTCCCATGCGCTCTTCCCGGCGACCTTCGCGTGCACCACGTCGGGGTACTGCGTGGCCGAGTGGTTGCCCCAGATCGTCATGTTGGTGACCTCGGCCACCTGCACGCCGGTCCTCTGGGCCACCTGCGTCATGGCGCGGTTGTGATCCAGGCGCATCATCGCGGTGAAGCGCTCGTTCGGGACGTCGGGCGCGCTGTTCATGGCGATCAGCGCGTTGGTGTTGGCCGGGTTGCCCACCACCAGCACCTTGACGTCGTCGGCCGCGCGGTCGTTGATCGCCTTGCCCTGCACGGTGAAGATGGCGCCGTTGGCCTCCAGCAGGTCACCGCGCTCCATCCCCTTGGTGCGCGGGCGCGCGCCCACCAGCAGGCAGACGTTGGCGCCGTCGAACGCCTCGTTCGGGTCATCGGTGCCCATCCAGCCCGACAGCAGCGGGAATGCGCAGTCATCGAGCTCCATGCCGACGCCGTCCAGGGCGCCGCGGGCCTGCGGGATCTCGAGCATCCGGAGCTCAACGGGCGTGTCGGGGCCCAGCAGCTGGCCGCTGGCGATCCGGAACAGGAGCGCGTAGCCGATCTGGCCGGCGGCTCCGGTGACGACGACGCGGACGGGACTTGCCAATGGATTCCTCCGTATTAGGAGGCGGCCTTGTCGACCACCTTGAGACGGTTCTCGGCGCGGCGGAGCGCGGCCGTGGCGGCAGCGAGGGCCGCCTCGTCGTCGCCCGCGGCCTCGACGGCCTCCTGGGCGGCGCTCAGGGCCAGCTCGGCGCGGGCCCGGTCGATGTCGCCGGCCAACTCGGCCTGCTCCACCATGATCAGCACGCGGTCATCCTCCACCGCGATGTACCCCTCGGTGGTCGCCATGACCACCTCGGAGTCGTCCAGCATCTTGATACGGGTACTGCCCGGGCGAAGCGCCGCGATGAGCGGCACGTGGCGCGGGAGGATTCCCACCTCGCCGCCCACGCTGGGCGCCACCACCATGGCGGCCACCCCGTCGTGCACCACGCCCTCAGGCGTGAGCACCTGCACGCCGACGCGCTTCTGCTCGGGCGAGCCCGTGCTCACGCGGCGGCCTTCGCCATCTCGGCACCCTTGGCGACGGCGTCCTCGATGGTGCCCACCAGCAGGAAGGCGCCCTCGGGGAGGTCATCGTGCTTGCCGTCGATGATCTCCTGGAAGCCGCGGACCGTGTCGCGCAGGCTCACGTAGGCACCCGGGGTGCCGGTGAAGGCCTCGGCCACGTGGAAGGGCTGGGACAGGAACCGCTCGATCCGGCGCGCGCGGCCGACGGTGAGCTTCTGCTCGTCGGTCAGCTCGTCCACGCCGAGGATGGCGATGATGTCCTGCAGGTCCTTGTACTCCTGCAGGATCTCCTGCACCCGGGTGGCCACGTGGTAGTGGTCCTCGCCCACGACGGTGGGCTCCAGCGCGGTGCTGGTGGAGTCCAGCGGGTCCACGGCCGGGTAGATGCCCTTCTCCGCGATGGCGCGGTTCAGCACGGTCGTGGCGTCGAGATGGGCGAACGACGCGGCCGGCGCCGGGTCGGTCAGGTCGTCCGCAGGCACGTAGATGGCCTGCACCGAGGTGACCGAGCCGTTGCGGGTGGAGGTGATGCGCTCCTGCAGGTTTCCCATCTCGGTCTGCAGGGTGGGCTGGTAGCCCACGGCCGACGGCATGCGGCCGAGCAGGGCCGACACCTCGGAGCCGGCCTGCACGAACCGGAAGATGTTGTCGATGAACAGCAGCACGTCCTGGCCGCCGACGTCACGGAAGTACTCGGCCATGGTGAGGCCGGTCAGGGCCACGCGCAGGCGAGCGCCCGGGGGTTCGTTCATCTGGCCGTACACCAGGGCGGTCTTCGAGATGACGCCCGACTCCTTCATCTCGAGCCAGAGGTCGTTGCCCTCGCGCGTTCGCTCGCCCACGCCGGCGAACACCGACAGGCCGCCGTGCTCCTGGGCGATGTTGTGGATGAGCTCCTGGATGAGCACGGTCTTGCCCACGCCGGCGCCTCCGAACAGGCCCACCTTGCCGCCCTTCACGTACGGGGCAAGCAGGTCGATGACCTTGATGCCGGTCTCGAAGATCTCGGAGGTGGGGCTGAGCGCGTCGAATGCCGGCGGCTCGCGGTGGATGGGCCAGTCCTCGGATGCGCTGACCGGACCGCCCTCGTCGATGGCGTCGCCCAGCACGTTGAAGATGCGGCCCAGGGTGGGCTCGCCCACCGGCACCGAGATGGGGGCGCCAGTATCGGTCACCTCGGTGCCGCGCGCCAGGCCGTCCGTTGTGTCCAGCGCCACGGCGCGCACCTTGTCGTCGCCGAGCAGCTGCTGCACCTCGGCCACGAGGGTCGTCCCGTCGGGGCGGGTGATCTCCAGGGCGTTGTAGATGCCCGGGAGGTCATCGGTGAACCGGACGTCGAGCACGACGCCCTTGATCTCGAGGATCGTCCCGGTGTTCTTCCCGTTGGTGCTCATCAGGCTGAGGATCCGTTCGTCGTTGGGTCTAGCTGAGGGCGTCGGCTCCCGCGACCACCTCAAGGATCTCCTGGGTGATCGCGGCCTGCCGGGCGCGGTTCATCGCGAGCGTGAGGTCCGCGATGAGCTGCTCTGCGTTGTCGCTTGCATTGCTCATGGCCGTGCGCCGGGCGGCGTGCTCGGCCGCGGCGCTCTCCAGGAGCGCCCGGAAGATCGTGGTGTTCACGAAGGTCGGAAGGAGGTCGGACAGCAGGGCCAGCGGCTCGGGTTCGAACTCCGCGAGGGCCTTCGAGAACACCGGCTCGGTATCCGGGTCGTCGTCGTCGTCCTCCACGACGTCCCGGGGCACCGGCAGCAACTGCTCGGCCGTCACGCGCTGCTCCACGAGCGACTTGAACTCGTTGAACACGAGCACCACGCGGTCGGTCTCCTGCTCCAGGTACCGCTGGCCCACGAAGTCGGCCACCATCGTGGCGTCGGCGAACGTGGGCTCGGACGAGAAGCCCTGGAAGTCGTTGTCCAGCACCTTGCCGCGGAAGCGCAGCGTGCCGCCGCCCTTCTTGCCCACGGCCGTGAACACGACCTCCTCGAAGCCCTCCTCCAGCAGTGCGTCGGCCTCCTGCAGCGCCCGGCGCACCACGTTCACGTTGAACGCGCCGGCCAGGCCGCGGTCGCCGGTGACCACCAGCACGGCGGCCCGGCGGGTCTCTTCGCGCTCGTCCAGCAGCGGGATGCCGTTCAGGTTGCCGGCACGGCGGGCGGCACCCGCCATCAGGCGGCGCATGCCCTTGGCGTACGGGCGCAGGGCCTCGATCCGGCCCTGCGCGCGGCGCAGCTTGGCCGATGCCACCAGTTCCATGGCACGGGTGATCTTGCTCGTGCCCGTGACCGAGGTGATGCGCTGCTTGATGTCCTGCTGGCTCGGCACTAGGCCGCGGCCTCCCCGGCGGCCGGGGTGCCCACCAGGCGCTTCATCAGTCCCTCGAGGAAGGAGCCGAGCTTCGCCTGGGCGTCGTCGGGCAGGTCCTTCGTATCGCGGATGGCGGCGAGGATCGTGCTCTCGTCGCGCAGTGCCGAGCGGATCTCCTCGTTCACGCGGGGGATGTCACCCGGGTCCACGCCGTCCAGGAACCCGCGGCCGGCGGCGAAGATGATCGCCACCTGCTCCTCGACCGGCCACGGCTGGAATGCCGGCTGGTTGAGGGTGGCCACCAGGCGCGCACCACGGGCCAGCGTCTGCTGAGTGGCGGCGTCGAGCTCGGAGCCGAACTGCGCGAAGGCCTCGAGGTCGCGGTACTGCGACAACTCGATCTTCAGGCGGCCGGCCACCTTGCGCATGGCCTTGATCTGCGCGTTGCCGCCCACGCGGGACACTGAGATGCCCACGTTCACGGCCGGGCGGATACCCGAGTAGAAGAGCTTCGACTCGAGGAAGATCTGCCCGTCGGTGATCGAGATGACGTTGGTCGGGATGTACGCCGACACGTCACCGGCCTGGGTCTCGATGATCGGCAGGGCCGTGAG
The DNA here is from genome assembly GCA_938017905.1 of uncultured Thermoleophilia bacterium. Lineage (GTDB taxonomy): Bacteria > Actinomycetota > Thermoleophilia > Miltoncostaeales > Miltoncostaeaceae > SYFI01. The sequence goes on from CALIKX010000017.1 coordinate 17,597, forward strand.
CGAACCGCCGCCGAGCTCATCGCTCAGCTTGCAGGCGCGCTCGAGCAGACGCGAGTGAAGGTAGAAGACGTCGCCCGGGAACGCCTCGCGGCCCGGCGGGCGGCGGAGCAGCAGCGACATCTGGCGGTAGGCGTCGGCCTGCTTCGACAGGTCGTCGTAGATGCACAGCGCGTGCTGGCCGTTGTAGAGGAAGTACTCGGCCATCGCGGCACCGGAGTACGGGGCCAGGTACTTGAGCGGCGCGCTCGCGGCGGCGCTGGCCACCACCACGGTGGTGTACTCCATCGCCCCGGCCTCGCGCAGGCGCTCCACCACCTGCGCCACCGTGGATGCCTTCTGGCCGATGGCCACGTAGAAGCACTTCACGCCCTGGCCGCGCTGGTTGATGATGGTGTCGATCGCGATTGTGGTCTTGCCCGTCTGGCGGTCGCCGATGATCAGCTCGCGCTGGCCACGGCCGATCGGGATGAGCGCGTCGATCGCCTTGATGCCGGTCTGCAGCGGCTCGGTCACCGGCTGGCGCTGCACCACGCCCGGGGCCTTGAACTCGACCGGACGGAACTCGGAGGCCTGGATGGGGCCGCGGCCGTCGAGCGGGGTGCCCAGCGGGTCCACCACGCGGCCCAGCAGGGCGTCGCCCGCCGGCACCTGGATGACCTTGCCGGTGCGGCGCACCGGGTCGCCCTCCTTGATGAGGGTGTCCTCGCCCAGGAGCACCACGCCGACGTTGTCCTCCTCGAGGTTCAGGGCGAGGCCGGACACGCCGTGCGGCAGCTCGAGCATCTCGAGGGCCAGCACCGAGGGGAGGCCGTGCACGCGGGCGATTCCGTCACCCACCTGCAGGACGGTCCCGACCTCGTCGGCCTCGGCGACGCCCTCGTACTGCTCGATCTGGGCGCGGAGGACCTTGGTGATCTCGTCGGGGCGGAGCTTCATCGGTCGGTGAATACCTTTCTCGGTTGATGCGGCGGTGCCGCGCGTCAGGCCTCGACGGCGGTGGACAGGTCGACGGGCGCGGTCTCGAGGGAGCGACGCATCTCCTCGAGCCGGGTGCGGAGCGACGCGTCCACGACGACGTCGCCCACGCGCAGCACGAGCCCGCCGATGATCGACGGATCCACGGTCTCCTCGAGTTCGGCGTCGCGGCCCGTCTGGGCGCGCACCTTGTCGCGGATCTTCTCGCGCAACTCGGGCGTGAGCGGCACGGCGGTCACAGCGGTCACCACCACGCGCCCCTCGGCCGCGTCGACGCGGCGGCCGTAGGCGGCGATGACATCGTCGATCTCCGCGATGCGGCCACGGTCGAGCAGCACCTGCACGAACCCGAGGGACACCGGGTGGGCGCCCTCCATGAGGTCGGCGACGGCCGCCCTCTTGGCCGTCGTCTCGATCTCGGGGCTCGTGAGTGCCTCGCGCAGTTCGGTGCCGGGGGCCATCGCGCCGGCGAACTCGGTGAGCTCGGTGCGCACCTGGTCCACGGCGGACTGCGCCTCGGCGGCCTCGTACAGGGCCTCCGCGTATGTGGCCGCGACGCTCATCAGGCCTTCTGCAGCCCGCTGAGGTCGGCGTCGGCGAGAGCCTCCTCGACCAGCGCGCGGTGATCGTCGTCGGACAGGGACTTCCTCGTCACCTTCTCGGCGGCGGTCAGCGCCAGCACCACCACGTCGTCGCGGAGCCCCGCCACGGCCGCCTGGGCCTGGGCGTCGATCTGCGTCTGGGTGTCGCTGACGATGCGCTCCCGCTGCTCCTGGGCCTGGCCCACGATCTCCGTCTTCTGGCGCTCGCCTTCACGGCGACCCGCCTCGCGGAGCTCATCGGCCTCGCGACGGGCCTCAGCCAGCTTGGCCTTGTACTCGTCGAGGAGCCTCACGGCCTCATCCCGGCTGGACTCGGCCTCCTCGATGGATGCGGAGATCGAGGAGCGGCGCTTCTCGATCGCCTCGCCCACCGGGCCGAACACGAACTTCTTGAGGATGAGGAGGGTGAGCAGGAAGACGACGACGGTCCAGATCATGAGACCCGGACTTACCTCGAGGAGCGGATTCGCCCCCACGGGATCGACGCCTGAGAGTGGACTCATTGCCTAGACCAGGAAGAAGGCGACGAAGCCCATGAGCAGGGCGTAGAACGTGATCGCCTCGGTGAGGGCCAGGCCAAGGAACGTGATGGAGAGCAGGTCACCGCGCAGCTCGGGCTGGCGGGCGACCGACTCCACGGTCTTGCCGAAGATGTAACCGACGCCGATACCCGGGCCGATCGCGCCCAGGCCGGTCGCGAGACCGAGCGTGAGAGCCTTGGATGCGTCGACGATGCTGCCTTCGAGAGCCACGTGGCCTCCTGTGTGGTGAATTGCCTTCTAGTGCTCGGACATCGCTGCGTAGCCGATGTAGATACCGGACAGCAGGGCGAAGATGAATGCCTGCAGGCCGGCGATCAGCACGAGCTCGAACACGTAGAAGAAGAGGGCGAAGGGAATCCCGAGGACACCGAGGAGGCTGCCCACGAGGATCGAGAAGCCCGCGGCCATGATGATCAACAGGTGACCGGCGAGCATGTTTGCGAACAGTCGCACCGAGAGGCTGACAAGGCGCAGAACCTGCGACAGCAGCTCGAGCACGAAGATGAAGGGCGTGATGCCCTTGCTGGAGCCCGGCGGGATCAGGGTCTTGAAGTACCCGATGAACCCGTGGGTGGTGAAGCCTTCATAGAGGAAGGCCACGAACGTCATGAGGGCCAGCGCGAGCGTCACGTTGATGTTCGCGGTGGCCGCATACAGCCCGAGGTCACCCACCACGACGAAGGTGTCCGTGTGGGGGGCCGTGGGCAAGGGGATGAACGAGATGAGGTTGTTGACCGCGATGAAGAGGAAGAGCGTGGCCAGGTAGGGGAACCACTTCCTGAAGACGTGCTGCGGCAGCGAGGCCCCGGCGATCTGCTCCTCCGAGAACTCGTAGGCGATCTCCAGCACGTTCTGCGAGCGGTTCGGCTTCATCTTCAGGCCGCCGCGCACCACGAGGATCCCGAACAGGATGATGATGGCGCTCGACACGACCATGTAGAAGACGGCCTTGTTGATGCTGAGGTCGATGGGGCCCAGTTCGATCGGCACCCATGCGGTGAGCTCGAACTCGTCCTGCGGCTTGAACTCCTCGGCCGCCGACGCCAGGGCCGGCGAAGCCAGCAGCATGGCCACCAGGCCCAGGGCCCACCAGCGCACGCGGGTCAGGGAACCCCTCACTCGGCGTCCTCCCCGGCCGGTGCATTGGCCTTCTCCCGGGCGGCGAATGCGATCGCGCGGCCCAGCAGGTCGGCGGTGAACGCGGCAAGGAACACGGCGGCGCCCACCAGGGCCACGGTCTCGTCGAAGCGCAGGGCGGTGATGAACAGGACCCCCGCGACGGTCCAGGCGCGGATGATGAACGAGATGCCCGTCACGCCCACGGCGGCGGTCTGCCCCATCTTCATGGCGTGCTTGGCGGTGAACAGCTGCACGGCCCAGTTAGCGACCCACAGGGCGATGCCCAGCACCCAGCCGTTCAGCGGCCCGCCGAGGGCGAGCACGATCGGCAGGGCGACCAGGCAGGCGAGGATGCTGGCGGCGGTCGCGATGATCGTGACGCGGCGCGGTGCTTCCTTCGAAGCGGGCGCAGGCGCGAAGTGATCTGCAGCCTGGCCAGGGGCGGCTGAGATGATGCTCTTCCCTCCGGGCGTGGAACATTCGCCGCGGGACCGCGGCAACGGGCGGGAGCATACCCATCAGTCACCCCGGCGCCCCACGCACGGCGCCCGCCGCGGGGTGACAGGCGTCCCGCGTTGGCGGGAAAAAGACCTAGCGCTTGGTGGTGGCCACCCCGTCGCCCGACGCCCGGCGCCGGCGCACGATCTGCACCACCGGCTCGCTGCGCCACTTGAGGATCTCCAGCACGTATACCAGGTACACGGCGCCGGCCAGCCCGGCGGCCGCGATCACGGCCAGCAGGGCCGCCCAACCCGCGTTCCAGTTGCCGCTGCCGTCGGTGTAGGGCACGAACCGCATGGCCAGCGCGAGGGCCGACATCAGGCCGGTCCAGGCGTAGATGGCCAGCACGGTGCGGCGCTGGCTCCACCCAATGGCGAGGAACCGGTGATGGAAGTGGCTCTTGTCCGCGGAATACACCGGGTTTCCATGCTTGATGCGCTTGAGGATCACGAACGACGTGTCGAGGATCGGGATGGCCAGCACCACCAGCGGCAGCACGATCGCCACCGCGGCGGCGCTCTTCATCACCCCGCTGATCGCGATGCCGGCCAGCATGAAGCCGAGGAACATCGATCCGCCGTCACCCATGAACGTGCGCGCAGGGTTGAAGTTGAACCGGAGGAACGCCAGGCACGCCCCGGCGAGGGCGGCGGCCAGGATCGCCGCGTCGGCGCGCCCCAGGGATGCGGCGATGATCGCGAAGGTCGTGGATCCGATGCCCACCACCCCGGCGGCCAGTCCGTCCATGCCGTCGGTGAAGTTGATGATGTTCACGATCGCGACGAACCACAGGATGGTGAGGGGGTACTGGGCCGCCCCCAGGTCGAACGCGCCCACGAACGGCAGCGTGAGGTGATCGATGGTGAGGCCCGCGGCCACCGGCACCGCTGCGCATGCCACCTGCCCCACCAACTTGACGGCGGGCTGCATGCCCAGGATGTCGTCGGCCATGCCGAGGGCCGCCACCAGCACGCCCCCGGCGATCAGCCCGCGCACGGCGGGGTCGCCCGGCAGGAACCACACGGCGGGCAGCAGGAATCCCAGCACGATGGCGAGGCCGCCCAGGCGCGGTACGGGGCGCACATGGATGCGCCGCGCCGACGGCTGGTCCACGGCGCCCACCCGACGCGCGAGGGCCATGGTGGCGGGCGTGAGCACCAGCACAACGATGGCCGCTGCGATCGCGCTGAGTATGGGGATCAGCGTCGTGGTCATGTCATCAGATGGCCGCGCGCGGCCGACGTGACCTCATTCTACGATCGCCGCCCGGGCACCTGCGCACGCCCGGGCATCCGGTGTCAGTGGCGCGGCCGGTGGTACAGGCCCGCGCCCCACGCCGACAGGGCCTCGCCCAGCACGGCAACCAGCGGCATCGTGACCGGCGCCAGCGGCCCGCTTGCCACCACGGGGTTGCGGCGCCGGCGACCCAGCACGCGCACCACCCGCGCGGCCACCGACCCCGCCGATTCCGTCGGCATGAGCCGCGGCAGGTCCTTGCCCCACCCCCGGCGATGGAACGCCGTGCGCACCGGACCCGGGCAGATCGCGAACGCCCGCACGCCGGTCCCGCGCAACTCCCCGTGCAGGCCCCGCACAAACCGCATCTCGAACGCCTTAGTAGCCGCGTAGGTGGACATGAAGGGAATCGCCTGCGATGCCGCCGCCGATGACATCACCACCAGATCGCCCCTGCCGTTGGCCACCATGCCCGGCAGCACATGCGCGGCCAGGTCCACCACCGCCACGCAGTTCAGGCGCACCTCGCGCACCTCCTTTTCGCGGTCCAGGTCGCTGAACCGCCCCTGTGTGCCGATGCCGGCATTCAGCACCGCCACCTCCACCGGCCCACGCAACTGGTCGAGCACGCCGCGCACCGCAGCCCGCCCCTCCTCGCGCGAGAGGTCGGCCGCCACGCCGCGCACCTCCACCCCATGCTCGCGCCGGGCCTGCTCGGCCAGGGCCGCCAGCCGGTCGCCGCGGCGCGCCACCACCACCAGCGGATACCCGCGCCGGGCCAGCCGCAGGGCCACCTCGGCCCCGATCCCGGACGACGCACCGGTCACCAGCGCCCAACCGCGGGTGTCAGACCTCATGCGCGCTCGGTGTCGGGCAGTCGATCCCGTGAAGGCCGGGCAGGTATGCCTCCGGTGGACGCCGCGCCGACGTCACACGCGGGTGGTCTCGGCGATGAGCTGCGGGTACAGGGGGAACCGCGCGCCCAGGGCGATGCTGCGCTGGCGCAGTGCATCCAGGTCGGCGTCGGTGGCATCCGGCGCGAGCGCCTCGGCGATGATGGCGCCCACCTCGCGCAGCTCGGCGGGGCCCATGCCCCGGGTGGTGAGCGCGGCGGTGCCGATGCGCACGCCCGATGTCACCGTGGGCGGGCGCTCGTCGAAGGGCACGCCGTTCTTGTTGACTGTGATGCCGGCACGCTCCAGCCGCTCCTCGCCATCCTTGCCGGTGAGGGGCGTGGCCGAGAGGTCCACCAGCACTAGGTGGTTGTCGGTGCCGCCGGTCACCAGGGCCACGCCGTTCGCCATGAGCACCTCGGCCATGGCCGCGCAGTTGTCCACGGTGCGCTGCTGGCGCTCGCGGAACTCGGGCGTGAGGCACTGGCCGAATGCAATGGCCTTGCCCGCGATCACGTGCATGAGCGGACCGCCCTGCAGCCCCGGGAACACCGCACGGTCGATGGCGCTCGCGAACTCCTCATCGCACATGATGAACCCGGCGCGGGGGCCGCCCAGGGTCTTGTGCATGGTGGAGGTGACCACATGCGCGATGCCCACCGGGCTGGGGTGCGCGCCACCGGCGACGAGACCCGAGATGTGGGCCATGTCCACCATCAGGCGGGCTCCCACCTCATCGGCGATCTCGCGGAATGCCGGGAAGTCCAGCGTGCGCGGGTAGGCGCTGGCCCCCGCCACGATCAGCTTCGGCTTCACCTCGTGCGCCTGGCGGCGGATCTCGCCCATGTCCAGGCGGTGGGTGTCCGGGCTCACGCCGTAGCCGTGGAACTCATACATGCGGCCCGAGAAGTTGACCTTCAGGCCGTGGGTAAGGTGGCCGCCGTGCGCCAGCGACATGCCCATCACACGGTCACCTGGCTCGATCAGCACGCTGTAGGCGGCTTCGTTCGCGGTGCTGCCCGAGTGCGGCTGCACGTTCACGTGATCGCAGCCGAACACCTCCTTCGCGCGGGCAATCGCCAGGTCCTCGACCTCGTCCACCACCTCGCAGCCGCCGTAGTAGCGCTTGTGCGGGAGCCCCTCGGCGTACTTGTTGGTGAGCACCGAGCCCACCGCCTGCAGGATCGAGATGCTCGTGAAGTTCTCGCTCGCGATCATCTCGAGCGTCTCCGCCTGCCGCTCGAGCTCGCGGCGCATCAGCGCCGCGACGGCCGGATCGGCCTCGGAGACATCCTGGGACAACTGGCTCTCGGGATCGAAGAAGCTCACGCGCGCGCTCCGGCGTTCGACTGCTGGGGAACGCCCCAAGGGTAGCCCACCAACCGGGGGAGGCCGGGGCCCCCGTTCAGGGCATCCGACCCCAGATGGCGCGCGGAATGCCCGCGAGGTCGGCGCGCGACCCGAGGTCCGCGAAGCCCGCGGCGGTGAAGATGCCCGCGACCGCCTCCGCCTGCCCCTCCCCCGCCTCCAGCACCACGAGCCCGCCCGGGGCGAGCACGGCCATTGCCTCGTGGATCACCCGCTCGTGGTCCTCCGTGCCGAGCGGGCCGGCCACGAGGGCGGCCACCGGCTCGTGGCGCAGGGCCGGGAAGGCGTCCAGGTCCTCCGGCACCAGGTAGGGCGGATTCGATACCACCACGTCGAAGCGCTCGCCCGCAACGGCGGCCATGCCGTCGCTCTCCAGCATGCGCACGCGCGTCCCCAGGGGCGGATGGGCGGCGAGGTTGCGCCGCGCCACGGCCAGGGCCTCCGGGCTGCGCTCGAGCGCGACCACCGCCACGTCGGCCCGCAGATCCGCCACCGACAGCGCGATGGCCCCCGATCCGGTTCCCCAGTCGGCGATCGCCGCGCCCTGCGGTGCGAGCTCCACCACCACGTCCACCACCACCTCGGTGTCGGGCCGGGGCACCAGCACGTCGGGCGTCACCTCCAGGTCCAGCCGGCCAAACGCACGGGAGCCGGTGATGTACGCCACCGGAACCATCTCGCCCCGCCGCGCGATGAGCGCCCGGCATTCCCCGAGCTCATCGGACGTGAGCGGGCGATCGGCCTCGGTGTAGAGGGCGATCCGCTCGAGCCCGAGGGCGTGCGCGATCAGGACCTCGGCATCGAGACGCGGCGTGTCGCTGCCGCGCGCGCCCAGCCAGTCGGTGGACCGCCGGAGGATCTCGGCGATCGTGAGGGCCTGGCTCAGGCCGCGCCCCCGGCGAGCTCGGCCTCCTGCTGCTCCAGCAGCAGGCGCCGCTCCTCGGCCTGCAGGGCATCGGTCAGCGACGCCAGCTGCCCCTGCAGCACCTGCTCCTTCAACGGCACGGTCACGCCGATGCGGTGGTCGGTCACCCGGTTCTGGGGGTAGTTGTAGGTGCGGATCTTCTCGGACCGGTCGCCGCTGCCCACATGCGCCCGGCGGGTATCGCGCATCTCGGCCTCCTGCTCGGCCTGCGCCTTCTCCAGCAGGCGCGCGCGCAGCACGCGCATCGCGCGCTCCCGGTTCTGTAGCTGGCTCTTCTCATCCTGCATCGACACCACGATGCCCGTGGGCACGTGGGTGATGCGCACGGCGGAATCGGTGGTGTTCACGCTCTGGCCGCCGGGCCCGCTTGACCGGTAGACGTCGATCTTCAGGTCGTTCTGGTCGATCTTCACATCCACCTCCTCGGCCTCGGGCATCACGGCCACCGTGGCGGTGGAGGTGTGGATGCGCCCCTGGCTCTCGGTGGCCGGCACGCGCTGCACGCGATGCACGCCGCCCTCATGCTTGAACACGCTGAAGGCGCCGGTGCCCTTCACCGCGAAGGTGGCCTCCTTCACGCCGCCGGCGTCCGCCTCGCTCACATCCAGCAGCTCCACGCGGAAGCCGCGAGCCGCCGCGTAGCGGCTGTACACGTCCAGCAGGTCGCGGGCGAAGAGCGCGGCCTCCTCGCCGCCGGCGCCGGCACGGACCTCGACGATCACATCACGGGAGTCGTTGGGGTCGGGCTCGACCATCGCGTGGCGGATGAGGGGCTCGAGTTCGCCGATCGCGTCCTCGGCCTCCTTCAGCAGGGCACGGATGTCCTCATCCTCGCCCTCGGCCAGCATCTCGCGTGCCTCGGCCGCCTGTTCATCGGCGTCGCGCCACCGCGCGGCCAGCCCCGCGGCCTCCTCCAGCCCCGCGTACCGGCGCGTCAGGTCGGCGTAGCGCGAGCGGTCGGACGCCGCATCGGGGTCGGAGAGGGCCTCCGACAGTTCCGCGCGCGTGCGCTCCACCTGCTCCACCAGGCCGCGGACCCCATCACCCATCTGCATGCCGCCGGTGCGAGTGCATGGTCATCACCGGGGGGACGACCACCGCACGGGGATCGTCCCCGCCGACTACTTCGCCTGCTGCCGCTTCTTGTTGAAGCGCTCGATGCGGCCGCCGGTGTCCACGATCTTCTGCTTGCCCGTGTAGAACGGGTGGCACTCGGAGCAGATCTCCACGCGGATCTCGGGCTGGGTGGAGCGGGTCGTGAACTGGTTTCCGCAGGTGCAGGTGACCTCGGAGACGACGTACTCGGGGTGGATCTCGGCCTTCACGTTCCCTCTCGATTCCCTCGGTGTGCGTGGCCCGGTCGGTGCCACGGAGGCGGCATGATAGCGCGGCCGGGGCAGTGCCCCGGCCGCGGCCCATCCATGCGTGGCGCGGGGCTCAGCCGTTGCGCTGGTTGATCAGCTCGGTGAGCTTGGGCACCACGTCGAAGAGGTCCCCCACCACGCCGAAGTCGGCGAACTGGAAGATGGGGGCCTCCTCGTCCTTGTTGATCGCGACGATCACGTCGGATGTCTGCATGCCCACCTTGTGCTGCACGGCGCCCGAGATTCCGCAGGCGATGTACAGGTTGGGGGACACGGTCTTGCCCGTCTGGCCCACCTGGTTCGGGTGGGGGTACCAGCCGGCGTCCACCGCGGCGCGCGATGCGCCCACCGCCGCGCCCAGCGAGGCCGCGAGGGCCTCGACCACGGCGAAGTTCTCGGGCGCGCCAAGGCCACGGCCGCCGGAGACGATGATGCTGGCCTCTTCAAGGCTGACCTTGCCCTCCTCGACGGGCTTCCGCGCGGTCATCTTCGCGCGCAGCGCGGCCTCGGAGATGTCGGGCGTGACCGCCACGACCTCGGCTGAGCCACCGCTCTCGCTGGCCTGGAACGAGTTGGGGCGCACGAGCGCGATCTGCGGTCCGCCGACCCACTCGCTGGTGACCAGGTTCTGGCCGCCGAATGCCGGGCGGACGGCCTGCAGGCCGCTGCCGCCGGCCGCGAGGTCGGTGGAGTCGCTGTTCAGCCCGGCGCCCAGGCGCACGGCCAGCGCGGCGGCGGTGTCGCGGCCCTGCGCGGTGCCGCCGACGAGGATGGCGGAGAAGTCGTTCTCCTGCTGCAGCTTCGCGATCACGTCCACATGCGGGGCGGCAAGGCCGGTGCCCAGCGCCTCGTGGTCGGCCACGAACACCTTCTCGGCGCCGTACGCGCCGAGTTGCGCGGCCTGGTCGGCCACGCCCGAGCCGCCGACGAACGCCGCGAGCGGGCCGCCGGTGGAGTCCTTGAGTTCGCGTGCCTTCGAGAGGATCTCGAGGCCAACGCGACGGAAGCCGCTGCCCTGGGGCTCGGCGACGACGAGGATGCCTGCCATGTCGTTAGGTCCTTTCGGTTCCGAGTCCGGGTTCAGACGATCTTCTTCTCGATCAGGAAGTCGAGGATCTGCTGGGCGCCGTCGCCCTCGTCCTTGACCACCTGACCCGCGGTGCGCGCCGGCGGGGTCTCGACCCCCACCACCTTGGTTTTCGCGCCCTGCTCGCCGACGGCCGCGGCATCGACGCCGGCCTCGGCGAGCGACTTCACGTCCTGCGGCTTCTTCTTCGCGCCCATGATGCCCTTGAGCGACGGGTAGCGCGGCTCGTTGATGGCCTTGGTCACCGAGACCACGGCGGGCAGCGGCGCCTCCACGGTGTCCACGCCGTCGTCGCTCTGCCGCTCGACGGTGATCGAGCCGCCACTTACGGCGAGGGAGTTGGCCGAGGTCACCCAGGCGCGGCCGGAGGCCTCGCCGAGCGCGGCGGCCATCACGCCCGAGCGGGCGTCGGTGGCCTCGGAGCCCAGCAGGGCCAGCTCGGCGCCGGTCTCCTCCAGCACCTTCGACAGCGCGGCGGCCGTGCCCAGGTAGTCGGATCCGACGGCGGCCGGGTCGCTCACCAGCACCAGCCGGTCAGCGCCCATGGCGAGCCCCTGGCGCAGGGACTCCACGGCCTTCTCCGGCCCGAGGGAAATGAGGATCACCTCGTCGGCGGCGCCGGCCTCCTTCAGGCGCACCGCCTCCTCGACCGCGTACTTGTCGAACTCATTGAGCATCCGGTCACCCTCGTCACGGACGAGGCGGCCGGTGCTCGGGTCGATCCGCTTCTCCGCGGTCGTGTCCGGCACCTCTTTGACGCATACGGCGATCTTCACGAAGACGGGCTCCTCGGAGTTGATACGTGCGGGCCGCAGGGGAGCGCGCGCACGCCCCCCGATCGGCGGCGAGCATACCAACGGGTGGCGGCCCCGGTGCGGGGGAACCGCGACGGGGGGCGTCTGTCAGGCGGTCAGGCCGCCCAGTCGGGCGGGCGCTTGCCCAGGAAGGCCTCCATGCCCTCGCGCCTGTCCGGGTGCGCGAACTGCCGGGCGAAGGCCTCCGCCTCGGCCTCGAGCAGGGCGGGGCGGGCGCCCAGGGCATCGTGGATGAGGGCCTTCGACAGGGCGACCGCCGACGGCGAGGCCGCGGCGATCGTCCCGCCCATCGCCACGGCGGCGTCGAGCAGGTCGTCCGGCGGGTGCAGCGACGACACCAGCCCCATCGCCAGCGCCTCCTCGGCCCCCACCATCTCGCCCGTGAGGATCATGCGCTTGGCCGCGCCCTCGCCGACGATCCGCGGCAGCCGCTGCGTACCGCCCCACCCCGGCGGGATCCCCAGCGTCACCTCGGGCTGCGCCATCTTCGTGCGCTCGGACCCCACCCGGATGTCGCACGCGAGGGCGACCTCGCAGCCACCACCGAGGGCGAAGCCGTTGATGGCCGCGATCACGGGCACGCCGAGGGCCTCGATGGCGTCGCACATGCCGTGGCCGAGGGCCGCGAACTCACGGGCGCCGTCAACGTCCATCCCGGCCATGCGGGCGATGTCGGCCCCGGCTGAGAACGCGCGGCCCGCCCCGGTCAGCACCACGGCGCGCACGCCCGGGTCGGCCGCCACCTCATCGAGCGCCGCCCGCAGGTCGCCGATCAACTCGGGCGAGAAGGCGTTCAGGGCGTCCTGGCGGTCGAGCACCAGCACCTGCACGGCGCCCCGGCGGTCGCGGACGACCGGCACTACGCGGCGACCGCGTCCTCGAGGAACGACACCATGTCGCTCACCGGGGCGCCGGGCGTGTAGACGGCGGCGACGCCAAGACCCAGCAGGCCGTCGGCATCGTCGGCGGGAATCGTGCCGCCCACCATCACCAGCACGTCATCCGCGCCCTCGGCGGCCAGCAGTTCCATGATGCGCGGCACCAAGGTCATGTGCGCTCCGGACAGGATGGACAGGCCCACCGCGTCGGCGTCCTCCTGCACCACGGTGGCCACTACTTGCTCGGGGGTCTGGTGCAGGCCCGTGTAGATGACCTCCATCCCCGCATCCCGCAGCGAGCGCGCGACGATCTTCGCGCCCCGGTCGTGCCCGTCCAGGCCGGGCTTGGCGATGACCACTCGAATCGGACGTCCCATAGGGCGGGCAGGATACCCGCTCAACCGCGGGACGGGACGCGGTTGCCCGTGGCCCGGCTGCCCGGCGACGTGCACACTTACCGCGACCGACCGCAACCGATGGGAACGCCCATGAACGTCACCACCAGCCGCGCCACCGACCCGTCCCGGATCCGCGCCGATGTGCTGGTGGTGCCCGTGGCCTCCCCCCCGGGCGACATGCAAGGGGCCCTCGCCGCGGTGGATGCATCCCTCGGCGGCCTCGTGTCCGCGGTTATCGCCGACGGCGAGGTGACCGGTGCGGCGGGCCAGGTACGCGTGCTGCACACGCGCGGCGACCTGCCCGCGGCCCGCGTGCTCCTGGCAGGCGTCGGCGACGATCCCGATCGGGGCGCGTGGGCGGCCGCGGGGCGGGCAGCGGCCCGCGCCGCGCGGGATGCCGGCGCGCGGCGCATCGCCCTGCTGCCGGCGGCCGACGCCAATGCGGGTGACGTCCGCGCGATGGCCGAGGGGCTCGCCACGGGGGCATGGAGACTCGAGGCGTTCCGCTCGGGCACCGGCAGCCGACGGGCGTCCCGGGCGGCCGATCCGGCGGTGACCGTGGCGGGTGGCGCGCTGCCGTCCCGGGCCGCCACCGCGGTCGGCGCCACGGCGGAGGCGATCAACCTGGCCCGCGAACTCGCCGAGACGCCGTCCAACCACATGACCCCGACCATCCTCGCGAAGCGTGCCCAGAAGGTGGCGCGCGGACGGCGCAGCCTGTCCATCGACGTGCTGGGCCCGCGGGAGCTCACCACCCTCAAGGCGGGGGCCCTGCTGGCTGTGGCTCAGGGCTCGGCCGAGCAGCCGCGCATGATCGTGATGCGCCACCGCCCGCCGAAGTCCGCGCGCCGCACGCGCGAGGTACTGGGGCTGGTGGGCAAGGCCGTCACCTTCGACACCGGAGGCATCTCCATCAAGCCGTCGGCGGGCATGGAGGAGATGAAGATGGACATGGCGGGCGGTGCGGCCGTCATCGCCGCCATGGGCCTGATCGCCGACCTGGAGATCCCCACTGAGGTGATCGCCGTGGTGCCGTCCACCGAGAACATGCCGAGCGGCACGGCCATGAAGCCGGGCGACGTCTTCACCGCGATGAATGGCCGGACCATCGAGGTGACCAACACCGACGCCGAGGGCCGGCTGATCCTCGCCGATGCCCTCACCTACTGCGCGCGGCAGGGCGCCACGCGCATGATGGACATGGCCACGCTCACCGGCGCCATCGTGGTGGCGATCGGCGAGGTGTACGCGGGCCTGTTCGGCTCGGACCCCGCGTTCACCGAAATGGTGCGCGAGGCCGGGGACGAGACCGGCGACCTCTGCTGGCCCATGCCCCTGCACCCGGGCTACGACCCGCTGGTGAAGAGCGCCGTTGCGGATCTCAGCAACTCGGCCAAGAAGCGCCAGGCGGGCGCCGTGTACGCCGCGCGGTTCCTGCGCGAGTTCACCGAGGGCACCCCGTGGTGCCACGTGGACGTGGCCGGCACCGCGATGCAGGGCGACCACGCATCCGGGTTCGGCGTGCGCCTGGCCGCCGACGTGGCCCAGCGGGTGGCGCATCTCGGGTGAGGCGCCTCCTCGCCTTCATCCTGCTGATGGCCGCCGCCGCGGGGGTGGCCTTCCTCCTGCTGCGCACCGTCGCGCGCACGGAAGTGACCGACGTCTTCACGGCCCCGGCACCCGTCCGGGAGGTGGCCATTGAGACGGGATCGGGCGGCGTGGCCGTGGATGCGGGCCCCGATGATGCGCTCACGGCCCGCATCACCCGCGGCTATGCGTTCTTCGCGCCGGAGGTGACCACGACCTCCGCGGACGGGCGCGTAGTGCTGGACACCGACTGCCCCGTGCTCGGGGTGCTCACCGGCTGCTCGGTGGACTTCGACGTCATCGCCCCCGCGTCGGCGGGGGTGAGCGCCACCAGCACGGCCGGCGCGGTGCTGGTGTCCGGCATCGGGGGATCCACGCGGGCCAGCAGCACCGCGGGAGCCGTCACGGTGCTCCGCGCCCGGGCGCGCGACATCCGCGCATCCAGTACCGCGGGCGATGTGCGTGTGGAATCCGATGCGGCACCGGCGCGCGTGGAGGCCACTACCACGGCCGGCAGCGTGACGGTGGTGGTACCCGGCGGCGCCTATCGCGTGGATGCCAGCGCCGGCGCGGGGTCGGTGACCCTCCAGGGCATCACCGATACCCCGTCGGCCACGTCAGTGATCATCGCGGACGCAACCGCGGGTGATGTGACCATCCGCGCGCGCTGAGGATCAGCCCAGGCGGGCCTCCAGGCCGTCGAGCAGGGCCTCCAGCCCGAACTCGAACACATCGGCCTCCCCGCGGGCGATGTCGGTGAACACCTCCACCAGCAGCGGCTCGTCGAACTGCCCGGCAGACTCGCCGTCCTCCACCGCCGAGGCCTCGCCCAGGGTGAAGCCGATCGTCCAGCGCGACACCACGCGCACCGCGCGCAGGGCGTCCTCGCGCGCGAACCCGGCGTCCTCCATCGAGGTGAAGAGCGAGCCCACCAGCACCGTGCTACTGCGGTAGGCCACGGACGGGCGCGCCGCGATCATCGCCACCACGTTGGGGTGCCGCGACAGGGCGTCCCGGTAGGCCCGGGCGAAGGCGCCCATGTCCTGCCGCCACTCATCGGACAGGTCGAGGGACTCCACGAACTCGGCCTGCACCATGGCGACGACGCCATCGAGCATCTCGTCCTTGCCACCGGGCACGTGGTGGTATAGCGACATGGCCTCCACCCCCAACTCCCCGGCCACCGCGCGCATGCTGCACCCCTGGATGCCAGCGCGGTCGATCACGGCAAGCGCGGCCTCGACCACCCGTTCGCGCGACAGCGGCTCGCGGGTGGTGCTCACCGCGCACCCTGCCCGGGATCGCGGTCGCGCGGTGCGCTCTCGGGCCGGCCCGCGGGGCGCACGCGCGTGAAGAGGTACGTGAGGCCCGCGCCCAGGAGCGCCGACACCAGGATCACCACGATGAGGCTGGTGGAGGTGGTGAAGACCCACCAGGTGACCTCCACCTGACGGGAGTTCGCGATGATGAACCACACCAGCATCACGCCCCCGCTGACCGCGAGGATGGCCTTCCAGTTGGTGTCGTTGCGGCGCCGGGGCGGCCGTCGGTCGCGCTCCATCAGGGCTCCTCCACAGGAGACACTCCGAGGATACTGTCGACCGCGGTGGAGGGATCGATCTCCCGCGCCACCACGCGCTCCACCAGGGCGTCCAGCGCCTGCGCGTCGGAACGGGCGTTGAGGTCACGGGCCATGCGCTCGAGCGCCAGCGAGCGCAGGTGCCGGCGCACGCCGTCGCGCGCCCGTGCGCCGGCCGTGCCCGTGGCGGCCAGGTCGGCGCGGTGACGCTCCACGGCATCCCAGGCATCGGCGACGCCCTGGCCGTCGAGGGCCTGCGTGAGGATGACCGGGGGCACCCAGCCATCGGGCGGCACCAACGTGAGGGCCGACTCCACCTCGCCGGCCAGCACGTCGGCGCCGGGCCGGTCGCACTTGTTGATGACGATCACGTCGGGGATCTCCATCACCCCCGCCTTGATCGCCTGAATGGCATCGCCGCTGCCCGGCATCAGCACCAGCACCACCGTGTCGGTGAGCGCCTGCACCTCGACCTCGTTCTGGCCCGCGCCGACGGTCTCCACGATCACCACGTCGTAGCCCGCGGAGTCCAGGATGGTCACGGCGTCACCCGTGGTCTCGGAGAGCCCGCCCAGGTGGCCCCTGCTGGCCATCGAGCGGATGAACACCCCATCGTCCAGGAAGTGATCCACCAGGCGGATGCGGTCGCCCAGCACGGCGCCGTGCGTGAACGGGCTGGTGGGGTCCACGCTCACGATGGCGACGGTCACACCGCGCCCGCGCAGCAGGCGCACGAGCGCCGCGGAGAGCGTGCTCTTGCCCGCCCCGGGGGACCCGGTGATGCCCACGCGCATGGCGCGCCCCGCCAGGGGGTGCAGCGCCCGCATCACCGCACGCCCCTCGGGGCCCAGCGATTCGGCCATCGTGATGGCGCGGCCGATCGCCCGGCGGCGACCCTCCCGCACCCCGGCCACCACCTGCTCGGGCGTCACGGGGCCTCCTCCAGCGCGGTCCGCATGGCGGCCAGCAACCGGTCGGTCTGCTCGGGCGTGCCCGCGGTGATGCGCAGCCCGCCGGGCGCGCCGAACCCCGCGGTGGGCCGCACGATCACCCCCTGCGCCGTCAGCGCACGATCGAGTTCCGCGGCGCGGCCGGGCCCGACGTCCACGAACACGAAGTTGGCATCGGACGGCAGCGGGTCGAGGCCGAGGTCGCGCAGGCCCTGCGCCATCCGCTCGCGCTCGGTGCGCGCCATGGCCACGCGCGCGGGCAACTCGGCCGGTCCCTCGGCCAGCGACGCCAGGGCGGCGGCCTGCGCGACGGCGTTCACGTCGAAGGCGTTGCGCACCGGGGCAAGGGCCTCGGCCATCCCCACGGGCCCCGCCATCCAGCCGATGCGCAGCCCGGCCAGGCCGTACGCCTTGCTGAAGGTGCGCATGGCCACCAGCCGCCTGCCCTCGCGCACCATCGCCACCGCATCGTGGCTGCCCTCCGGGAGGTACTCGGCGTAGGCCTCGTCCACCACGGGCAGCACGTGGGGTGGCAGGGCATCGATGAACCGTCCGAGGGCGGCCGGGTCCACCGCGGCGCCCGTGGGGTTGTTGGGGCTCACCACGGCCACAATCCGCGTGCGCGGCCCCACCGCCGCGGCGAGGGCGTCCAGGTCGTACGCGCCGCGCGCGTCCAGTGCAACCGGGGTCACTGTGGCGCCCTGCGCCATCGCGCCCTGGCGGTACGAGATGAACGACGGCCAGCCCATTACCAGCTCATCGCCCGGATCCAGCATCGCCATGCAGAGGATCTTGATGAGGCTGTCGACGCCGTTGCCCACGATGATCCGGTCGGGGTCGATGCCATGGATGTCCCCCAGGGCGTCACGCAGGCCCCACGCGCCCGGGTCGGGGTACAGGTTCTGGTCGGCCGCGGCATCGGCGATGGCGCGCAGGGCGGCGGGGAACGGCGGCAGCGGGCCCTCGTTGGAGGCCAGCTTCGTGATGGGCACGTCGCCCAACTCGCGCTGCAGGTCGACCAGCGGGCGACCCGGCACGTAGGCCTGCACCGACGGCAGCGCGGGGCGCAGCAGGGCCGGGTCGAGATGCGGCGCGTCGGGCACGGCACGGAGGCTACACTCGCCGCCGATGCCGGAATTGGATGATCTGGGGTTGTTCCCGCTGGGGCTGGTGCTACTGCCGGGCGAACGGGCGCCCCTCCACCTGTTCGAGCCGCGCTACCGGCAACTGCTGGCCGACTGCGTGCTGGACGACCGCCCCTTCGTGATCCTGCAGGACCACGGAGATGGCGCGTCACCCATCGGTTGCAGGGCGCGATTCATCGCCCTGGGACGCCGCTTCGCCGACGGCCGCATGAACGTGACCGTGGTGGGTGAAGAGATCGTGCGGGTGCTGGAGGAAACCAGCGGGCGCACATACCTGACCGCGTGGGTCGAGCAGGTTCCGGATGACGCCGCGGACGCGCCCGACGCCGCACGCGCGGAGGTGCTCGACCTCTTCGCGCGCCTCGTCGCCGAGGTGGCCGGGTCGGCCACGCCGCCCCCGGTGCGCGACGACATCCCGCTCTCGTACGCCATCGCCGGGATGATCGAGATGCCCGCCGAGCCCAAGCAGGAACTGCTCGAGTGCCGCGACGAGCCCACCCGCCTCGCGATGGTGCACGACATCCTCGCGGCGGCGCTCGAGGGCGCCGACCGCGAGCGCCTGGCGGCGGCCCGCGCCCGCACCAACGGCAAGGTCGCGCTGCCGTGACGGACGGCGTCGCGGTGGTCCGGCCCCGGCGCATCGCCTGGGTGGAGGGCCCCGACGCCTGCGACCTGCTGCACGGCCTGCTCACCGCCGACATCCGGGCGGTGCCGGTCGGGGGTGCCGCGCGATCGCTGGTGCTCGATGCCCAGGGGCACCTGGTGGCCGGCATGGCCGTGGCGCGTGATGCCGACGATGCCTTCACCCTCGTGCTGGATCCGCCGCCTGCCCCCGACGGCATGGCGGTGATCAGTGCCCACCACGTGTCGGAAGACGCCGAGGTGCTCGGCCCCGAGGACACCCGGGTGCTGGTGGCCACCGCCGATCTGGCACCCGCCCTCGTCGGGGCCGGGGACCTGCAGGTACCCGGCGCGATACCGGGCACCATCGAGGTGCTGGCCGACGACCCCGCATTGGTCGCCCGGGAGCGCGGCATCGAACTGGCGGCCGACCCCGTACTTGAGGCCCTGCGGATCTGGAGCGCCACGCCCGCGATCGGCGTGGACACCTCGGCGCGCACCCTCGTGCAGGAGGCCCGCCTGGATGATGCGGTCTCGTTCGACAAGGGCTGCTACCTCGGGCAGGAGACCGTCGCCCGCCTGCACTACCGCGGGCACGCCAACCGCCGGCTGGCGCGGATTGCCCTGTCGGCGCCGGTCCCCGTCGGCACGCAGGTCACCGCGGACGGACGCGAGGTGGGGACGGTCACCAGCGTGGCGGAGGTGCCCGGCCATGGCTGGACGGCGCTGGCGATGGTGCGCCGCGAGGCGGCCGACCACGCGGACGTGGACGCCGGCGGCACGCCCGGGCGGGTCCTCCCCGCCCCCTGACGACCCGGTGCTAGCGTCGGGTCCATGGGAGTCGGACGCGATGATCGCGCGCGGGCAGCCCGCCAGTCGTGGGCGGTGCGCCTGTTCTACGACACCGACGGTGACCTGCGCGGGTGGCGTGCGCTCGGCGTGGTGGCGTTCCTTGCCGCAGCCGTGGTGTTCGGCACGGTGGTGGCGTCGTTCGCCGGTGCGGCGTTCGGCCCGGATACCCTCGCGACGGCCGCGCTCATCGTGTTCCTGGGCATCAAGCTGCCGCTGCTCGGGTTCGTGTTCTGGATCCTCATGCGCCAGGGGGGCGGCTACACGCAGGCCGAGCTCACGACGCGCGAGCGCACGCGCGTGCTGGAGAGCCTGGTGGAGCAGGCGCGCGCCGCACGCGGTGCGCCGGACGGGGCCGAGCGCCTGCGCTGGGCCGCGCGCGAGGCCTGGCGCATCGCCGACGAGGCCCCGGACGATGAACGGCAGGCGGCGATCGCTGTGGCGGTGGAGATCAGCGGCATGACGCCCGCCGCCAGCCCACGGCAGCCCCAGCCACCGGCCTAGGCGAAGACCAGCGCGTCCTCCACCTCGCCGGCGGCGAGGCCATCGGCGATCTTGTCGAACGCCATCCCGTGCACCACGGCCGCGATGTCCTCCGCCGTGCCCGCAAGGGCCTCGGGGTGGCGGGCCTGCACCGACACGCGCCCCACGAAGCAGGTCTTCACCGCGACCACCGCGCCACCCTCCACGACCTGCACGTTGAACCCCCACAGCGTGTGGGCCTCATCGGTCAGTGACGTGCGCGGGGGCTCGGCCCGCAGTTCGAAGGTGCGCTCCCCGGTCTCCACGATGCGCGTGCTCACAGGTCCACCACCCGTCCTTGGTCGTCCACCCCGGCGGCACCCCCGCCGCGGCGGGGATCGCCCGCGGCCCGCAGGCCCCGGGGCGTCGCCCCGGCCACCGACACGCCGCCGAAGTAGAGGTTTGCCTCGGTCCAGAGACGCAGGTCGAAGCTCTCGTCCCGAAGCGCCATGATGGCATCAGCAGGCACGCCGCCCTCCACGTCCAGCCCATCGCCCTCGTGATGGATGCGCGGCATGCGCACCGCGTCGGCGGGATCATCCCCGCCATCCACCATCCCCGCGACGACCATCAGGATGGCGGAGCGCAGGCGGTTGGAACCTGCCGATCCCAGCGCGGCAATGGGCGCGTCGCCATGCAGCAGCATGGTGGGCGCCATCATGGACGTCATCCGCAGGCCCGGTGGCAGCGAGCCGAACCCGGCAGGGTTCAGGTCGCTCTCGCCCAGCATGTTGTTGAGCAGCACCCCGGTGCCGGGCGCGACCACGCCCGAGCCTGAGCCGTTCGACGACGACAGGCTTGCCATTCCCCCATCGGCGTCGATGGCGCTCACGTGTGTCGTGCCCGTGGGCTTCCGTGACGGCGGAAGGCCGGACGCCTCGGCATCGCGCAGGGCGGCCCAGAACCGCTCGAGGAACCCCTCGTCCGCGAGGCCCTCGTGGAACTCCGGCCCGCGCATCGCATTGGCGCCGGCCTGGGCGGCCGCCATGCGCGCATAGAACCCGGCCTCGCCACCGCCCGCGGGAAGCCGCTGCAGGTGCTCAAGCGCCGCGGCGATCAGCACGCCACCGCTGGACGGCGGCGGGTTGGTCAGCACGGTCATATCCCGGAACGTCACCTGCACCGGCGTGCGCTCCACCACCCGGTATGCGCGCAGGTCATCCGCCGTCACCAGCCCGCCGGTGGCGGCGAGATACGCCGTAATGCGATCCCCCACGGGGCCGTCGTAGAGGCACCGTGCGCCATCGGCGCCGAAGGCCTCCAGCGTGTGCGCCAGGTCCTCGAACACCAGGGCCTCGCCCACGTCCGCCACGCGGCCCGTCGGCAGGAACTGTTCCGCACTCGCCGGGGTGTGTCCCAGCATCTCGGCGAGGATCCGATGGAGGTAGGCGGCCTCCTCCCCCACCGCCACGCCCGCCCGGGCCAGCGCAACCGCGGGTGCCACCAGATCGGACAGCGGAAGGCGGCCGAACCTCCGCGCGGCCTCGTCCAGGCCCGCGAGCATCCCCGGCACGGCGACCGACGCGGGACCGATGTGGAATACCTGCTCCGCGGTGCCGAACGGCACCGTGAACGCATGGAGGTCGGCGGGGTCGAGTCGTTGGCCGGTGGGCCCGAGACCGGGCACGGCCACAAAGAAGTCGAGGATGGTGGCGGGTCCGCCGGGCGGACGCACCATCAGGAATCCGCCGGCCCCCGGGCCGGTCAGCACCGCCTCGGCGACCGCCGAGGTGAGTGCCCCGGCGATCACGGCATCGGTTGCCGTACCGCCCGCGGCGAGCGCCGTCGCCCCCGCGCGTGCCGACAGGGGATGCCCTGCGGCGACCGCGCCCGTGATCACCGGGTGGTGCGCCCTAGGCGGCCGGGCCGCCGTCCGGGTCGGATGGCTCCCGGTCGTCGTCCACGGAGAACAGGCGGGTGGATTCGGCGTCCGCCGGCCCCGGGGGTGCGCCCTCGGGCGGGGCGGGAAGCTCGCGCGCCGCCGAGGGGTCGGCGGGCAGGTCGGCCGGCGGGTCGGGTGCCGCGGCCAGCGCGGGCGGTGCCTCGGGTGGTGCCTTCGGGGCAATGGGCGGCGGGACGTCGGCGGAGAGGTCAGGCGCCTCGGGCGGCTCGGCGATGTCGCTGCCGCCACCGATCGTGGCGGGCGCCGACTGCGCGGGGCGCGCGCGGCGGCCGCGCTCCACGCGGGTGGCGGGGGTGCGCGACGCCGAGGCGGAGGACTTCGCGGGCACGCCGGACAGGCCGGCCGCGATCACCGTCACCCACACCTGATCGTCGAGGTCGTCGTCGATGGTGGCGCCGAAGATGATGTTCGCGTCCGGGTCCGCGGCGTCGGCCACCACCTGCGCGGCCTCGGTCACCTCGATCAGCGACATGCTGGGGCCGCCGGTGATGCCCAGCAGGATGCCCCGGGCACCGTCGATGGGCGTCTCGAGAAGCGCCGAGGAGATCGCGGCAGTCGCGGCGTCGGTGGCGCGGCTGCCGCCGCTGGCGTACCCGATGCCCAGCAGCGCCGTGCCGGCGTCCTTCAGGATGGTGCGCACATCGGCGAAGTCCACGTTGATCAGCCCGGGCAGCGTGATGAGGTCGCTGATGCCCTGGACGCCCTGCCGCAGGAGGTCGTCGGCGACGGCGAACGCCTGCACCACGCTGGTGCCGCGCTCGAGCACGCTCATCAGACGGTCGTTGGGAATGACGATGACAGTGTCGGCGGCCTCGCCCAGGTGCTGGATGCCCTGGTCGGCCGTGCCGGACCGCTTGTTGCCCTCGAAGCCGAATGGCCTCGTGACCACTGCCACCGCGAGCGCACCCAGTTCGCGCGCCACCTTCGCCACGATCGGCGCGCCACCCGTGCCGGTGCCGCCACCCTCGCCCGCGGCGATGAACACGAGGTCGCTGCCGCGCAGCACGCGGCGCAGGTGCTCCTCGCTCTCGCGGAAGGCCATCTCCCCAAGGGCGGGATCGCCACCGGTGCCCAGCCCACGGGTGACCTCGGCACCCACGGGGATCACCACATCTGCCCGGCTGCTGTCCAGCGCCTGGCGATCGGTGTTGATCGCGATGAACTCGACGCCATGCACGCCGGCCTCGATCATGCGGTCAACGGCGTTGCACCCGCCGCCGCCCACGCCCACCACGCGGACCACCGCATGGCCCTCGGCGCGCAGCGGCACCTCCTGGCGCATCTCGGCGGGACTCTCGGACTGGAGGCCCTGGGCGCCACCCTCACCGGGGGTGGTGCTCCTGAAGAGGTCCGCGAGCGGCCCCTCGCGCATGGACTGCTTCTTCACGAGGCCAGTCTAAGGCCTGGCCCGGACTGCGGCCTCACCTCGCGCACCGGACGCCGCATGCGCTCGAGCTCATCGGTCCACTTGCCGTCGCGCTCCAACACCTCGCGGGCCAGCTGCCGGTACCACCGCGCCGCCTGCCCGCTGGGATCGAACGAGAGGATGCTGCGGCCCTGCACCGGGGCCTCGGCAAACCGCACGGTCTTGCCCACGCGAGTGCGGAAGACGGTGTCCCCGAAGTTGTCCATCAGCACATCCACGGCCTCCCGGCAGTGCATCGTGCGGCCGTCGTACATGGTCGGGAGGATCCCGAAGATGTGCACCTCGGGGTTCAGGTGCTCGCGCACCTGCTCGAGCGTGTGGGTCAGCTGGGCAAGACCGCGAAGCGACAGGTACTCGCATTGCACGGGCACGATCACGCCCTGCGCGGCAACCATCGCGTTGATGGTGAGCAGCCCGAGCGACGGCGGGGTGTCAAGGATGATGTAGTCGTACTGCGATCGCACCGGCTCCAGCGCGCGCTGCAGTGCGCGCTCGCGGCCGATCATGGACGACAGCGATAACTCGGCGCTGGCGAGCTCGATGCCGGCGGGCGCGATGTCGATCTCGCGCACCTGCACGATCTCCGCGATGGGCAGCGACTTCACCAGCACGTCGTACATGCCGTCGCGCAGGTTCTCGACGTCGATGCCCTGACTCATCGAGAGGTTGCTCTGCGGGTCCAGGTCCACCACCAGTACCCGCTGCCCCTTCTCGTGGAGGGCGGCGGCAAGGCTGAGCGACGAGGTCGTCTTCGCGACCCCGCCCTTTTGGTTCGCCATCGCCAGAACGCGCGCCTGACGCGTCATCTCATGCCCTCCAGGAAGTGTGCCGGTGCGCCTGTCGTTTCCACGCGCGCGTGCCGACTCCTCCCGGGCCGCGTCACCCCGCTCGCGGAACCAGCGCCGCGGGCGCCACGGGGCCCCCGGCATACCCTGCGCTGTCGGCTGCCCGCACCATCCGCTCCATGGCGCCGGGCGCGACCGCCGTGGACGCGTGGGTGCCGTCCAGCGCCCTGAGCAGCACCTCCCTATCCAATCGCGTTCCGGTCGACTCATCCAGCAGGTCGTTGAACCGCAGCGCCACCGCGCGCGGAGCGGCATCGGCTCGCGCCACCGCCCGGGCGCTCGCGCGCACCAGTGCACGCGTGGCCGCCGGGTTCGCCCGCGCGAACTCCTCGGTGGCCACCAGGACGGTCGCCGGGATCTCCCACGCCGCGATGGTCCGGTCCATGGCGGGCACCGGCGCGGCCAGGCCGCGCGCCGCGAGCAGTTCACCGAAGGGCGCGGGCGCGAGCGCGGCATCCACCACCCCTTGGCGGAAGGCCTCCACCAGCGCCGCGTTCTTCACCGGCACCACCTCCACGTCGCCACCCTGATCCGACGCCCGCAGCCCTGCGCGGTCGAGCAGCAGCCGCAGGGTCAGGTCCTGCGTGTTGCCGTGCGCGGGCACCGCCACGCGCCGCCCGGCGAGGTCGCCGGCATCCCGGATGCCCGTGCCCGGCCGGGCAACGAACGCCTGCCCGCCGGTCACGACGCCCGCGAGCAGGCGCAGGCGGCCAGGGGCCCTGCCCTCCGCGAGCACGTAGGGACCGGGGCCGATGTACGCGGCATCGAGCGATCCGCTGAGCAGCGCGCTCACCTCCTCGGGCCCGCTGGCAAACACCTGCGCGTCCACGGGCCGCCCGGCGAGACCCGGGTCGAACTCATCCTCCAGCGCGATCAGGGCCGGGCCGTGGGTGATGGCGGGCATCAGCCCCACGCGCACCGCGTCGGGCGCGTCGCCGCCGCATCCGGCAACCGCGACGGCGAGCACCGCGGCGGCGGCCATGGCGGCGATGGACCTAGCGCGCACCCACCAGGCCCCACCGCCGGTTGACCCAGCGCTCGAGGCGAGCGAACACCAACTGCTCGGTGGCGATGCCCACCACGAGGATCACGAGGATCACCGCCATCACCACGTCGATGGCCCCGATCTCGCGGCCCAGCTCCAGCACGCCACCCAGGCCCGCCGCCCCGGTCACCACGATCTCGGCCGCCATCAGCGCCCGCCAGGCGAACGACCACCCCATCTTCAGGCCCGTCACCAGGCTGGGGACGATGGCCGGGAACACCAGGGTGCGCTGCAGGAACAGTCCGCGCGCGCCCAGCGCACGCCCCGCCATCAGCAGCGTGGGTGATATCTGGTGCATCGCGCCGTAGGTGGCGAGCGCCATGGGCTTGAACGTGCCGAAGGCCGTGATGGCCAGCACGGCGGTCCCGTTGAACCCGAACCAGAGGATGGCGAGCGGGAGGAAGGCGATGGTCGGGACGGCCTGCAGGCCGGCGATCACAGGGCGGATGCCGTCCTCCAGCACGCGCGACCCGCCTGTGAGGATGCCCAGCAGCACCCCGGCGACGACGCCGATCGCCCATCCCTCCACCAGCCGGAGGAGCGTGGCCCCCAGATCCACCAGCAGCGCGCGCTCGGTGAGCAGCGTGCCAAGGGTGCCGAGCACATCACCGGGGGAGGGCAGCTTGTAGGGGTCCACCCACCCGGCGGCGGTGACAAGCCACCACACGAGCATGATGAGCAGCACGAACCAACTGCGGCGGAGGAACCCGATCGCTGCTGCCCGGGCCCCCCGCGAGGCCCGGGCCGTGCGGCCGCCCGCGGCGCCCGCACCCCCGGCGGCGGTGCTCACAGGGCGACGACCTCGGCCACCTGAGCGCGCTGCTCGACGGCGTCGTCCACCTCGGCGCGCAAGCGCTCGAGCATGTCATGGCGCAGGTCGAGCAGTGCGGGGTCCGCCTCGTCCCGCGGGCGCGGGATGTCGATGTCGTAGGTCCGGACGATCCGCCCGGGCCCGGACGAGAGCAGGTGCACCGTGTCCGACAGGAAAGCGGCCTCGATGAGGTTGTGGGTCACGAACACCACGGTGGGCCGCGTCTCCAGCCAGATGCGCTGCAGCTCGTCCGACAGGATCGTGCGCGTCTGGGCATCCAGGGCGCTGAAGGGCTCATCCATCAGCAGGATCTCCGGGCGCATCACCAGCGCACGCGCGATGGATGCGCGCTGGCGCATGCCGCCTGAGAGCTCATGGGGCCGACGGTCCACCACGTGGTCCAAGTGCACCAGCCGCACCGCCTCGAGGGCGCGCTCGCGCCGCTCCGCACGGCCCACGCCATGCGCACGCAGCCCGTACTCCACGTTGCCCAGCACGGTGAGCCACGGGAACAGCGCGGCGTCCTGGAACACCATGGCGCGCCCCTCCCCCGGCCCCGCGACCGGACGGCCCAGCGCCTCCACGCTCCCGGCATCCGGGCGGAGCAGCCCGGCGATCATGCCCAGCAGGGTGGACTTGCCGCACCCGCTCGGGCCCACGAGGCTCACGAACTCGCCGCGCTCCACGGTGAACGAGGTGGTCAGGAGCGCCGGGCGGTCGCTGCCCTCGTAGGTCTTGCACGCCCCGTCCACCCGGATGGCGGGCGCGTCCGGGTCGTGGCCCCCACTGCGTGATCCGGCTCGTTCGCGCATCGCGCGGAATCTAAGCATTACTTATGAGAGGAATCAAAGATTCTTTTATTTGTGTTTCCCCCAACACGCCGATCCGACGATGAGGTTCCCGCGCGGAGTGGCCGCACCGTGCCGGGACGCCGGTGGGTTCGGTGTTACCTCCGGCGAAAAAGCGCGAGAGGCGGATGGCGCCGGTGTATCGGTTGGCGACTACCGCAGGCGGGCCACCCGCGTGAGCGCACGGGCGGAGTCCGTTCGCACGCGGCGGCGTCGGCGAGTTGTCGCTAACCGATACACCGGGTCCAGCCGGACTGCTGTGATTATCGCCAGGGGTAACACCAAACCCACCGGCTGCGCGCCACGGCGCACGGCCGCTACTCGGGCGGAAGCTCCAGGCGGCGCTCTCCAGCCCAGGCGGCGGCTTGCGACCGGCGCTGGAAGCCCAGCTTGCGGAGGAGCTGCGACACGTGGTTGCGGACGGTCTTCTCGGAGAGGTGGAGCACCTCGCCGATGGCACGGTTGGTGTAGCCCTCGGCGATCAGCGCGAGCATCCGGCGCTCGCGGTCGGTGAGCCCGGCCAACTCGGCCTCGGCCTGCTTGGCCGAGAGCTCGCGGAACTGGCTGAGCAGCGCACCGGTGGCGCGGGGGTCGAGCGTGGACGCACCCGATGCGGCGTCGCGGATGGCCTGGGTGAGGCGCTCGGCGTCGGCCTGCTTCAGCAGGTAGCCGGACGCCCCGGCCATGACCGCGCCGACGATGGCCTCCTCATCGGAGTACGAGGTGAGCATGACCACCCGGATGTCCTCGTTCTCCTGCTTGATGCGGCGGCAGGCATCCACCCCGCTGCCGTCCGGCAGCCGGATGTCCATCAGCACCACGTCGGGCGTGAGTTGCGCGGCCATCTGCACGGACTCGGCCACCGACCCGGCCTCGCCCACCACGCGGAAGCCACCGGTGTGCGACAGAAGCGATCGCAGGCCCAGCCGCACGACGTGGTGGTCGTCGACGATGAGCACGCGGATCGGATCGGTGGGACTGGGCGTCATGTGCTGATCACCTCATCGGGGACCCCGGCCCGGGTAGCCGGCATCTCGGTTGCCTCGACGTCGTCGAGCGGGACGGCCAGCACCACGCGGGTGCCGCCCGTGGGATTCGGTTCGATCACCACCCGGCCGCCGAGGCGGCGGGCGCGTTCCTCCATGTTAGGGACCCCATTGCCATGTCCCTCCGCAGAGCGGTCGGGGATCCGGTCCGGAAACCCGCGGCCGGTGTCGGCCACGAGCAGGTTGATCTCATCCGCGCGGAAGCACAGGTTCACCTCCACGGCGCACGGGCCGGCATGCCGGGCGACGTTCGCGAGGGCCTCGCGCAGCACGTGGCTCAGGTCCTGCCCGGCATCGTCGGGCAGCGGCCCGCAGGCCTCGATGCCGGAGACGCGATAGGCCACCTCGAAGCTCGGGTCGGCCGCGAAATCCGTGACGATGCGGTCGAGGTCGGATGCGATGCCGGCGGGTCCGCCATCGGGCGCCTGCAGGCCGCGGATGTACCCGCGCAGGCCGTCAATCGTCGCGTTCAGGCTGCCCACCACGCGGCGGATCTCGTCCCGTGCGTGGGGGTCGGCGGTGTCGAGCGCAATGGCCTCGAGATGCAGCCCCGAGGCGTAGATCGACTGGATGGTGCCGTCATGCAGGTCGCGCCCGAAGCGGGCGCGCTCCTCGGCCACCAGGCGCGCGCGATCCAGGCCCTCCTCGCGCTGCGCGATCTCCACCTCGAAGATGTCGAGCAGCTTGATGAATGCCAACAGGAGAACCAGCGCCACGAGGGTGCGCACCACCTCCAGCGGGAAGCCCGTGGCGTCGAACCAGGCGGCCTCGTTCAGGAAGCCGCCCGGCGCCCACGGAGCGGGCTCCACCACGAAGCCCCCGACCATGGCGTAGGCAAGGAATGCCCCTGCGGCCACGGCCGCGTAGGGGCCGATGCCGGACATCCCCTCGCGCGGAAGCTGCTCGCGCTGCAGCCACATGCCGTACGCCGACAGCAGCGCACCCGGGATCACGAACACGTAGCGCGACAGCGCGGCGCTGGTGGACTCCCACTCGAGCACCCCCCACTGCTCCTGCGCGGCCACCATGGTGGAGATGACGATGATGGCGGCCCATGCCGCCACCGACGCGACGGTCAGCGCCGCCAGATGCCGCCGCGCCCATGGGACCAGCCGCAGCCCGAACTGGAGCAGGAACACGACCGCGACGGTCTGCAGCACGGCGCGGATCACGACCAGTGCCTCGATCACCTCGGGCGCGAGGTACGTCGCCTGGATGGGAATGAACACATAGCCCCACACCACGAGTGCGGAGAGGAAGGCGAACGACGCCAACCAGATCAGCGACGACGTCAGCGCCAAGCGGGTCGCACGCCGTCGCTGCAGCCACAGGGCGAAGCCGAGCGCGAACAACACCACCCCGTGCACGAACACGAGGAGCGAGTCGTTCTGCTGGAAGAAGGTGCCCATCACATGACCGCCCGCGCCGTGCTGGTCACTCTAGCCCGGTCAGGAGGAGGCCAGTTCCTCCAACCGCGTGCGGATCTCCTCGAGCGACTCGGCCTGCGCGGCCGCGACGATGTCCGGCTCCTCCACCAGTGCCCGGCGCTCCATCGGGTTGAGGCGATTGGTGACGTACGGGTCCTCCACGATGGCCGCAAGGGAGCGGCCCTGGCTGAGCTGCCCGGTCACGTACTCGATCAGCCGCTTGTGGGCGGCGCTCTCATCCGTGATGAGGCTGGCGATGGTCTCCTTGATGCTCATGCGATGGCCTCCCGGGCCGGGGCCTGGCTCACCCGGCCCATGGCGCGGAGACGCCGGATCCGCTCATCCATCGGAGGATGCGTGGAGAAGAGCTTGGTGATGCCGCGACCGTGGAACGACGCGAACGGGTTGACGATATACATCTGCGCCGTCGCGGGGTTGGGGTCCATCGGCACGCGCTCCGCCCCGGCCTGCAGCTTCTCGAGCGCGCTCGCAAGGGGCTCGGTCTCGCCCATCAGCTCGGCACCGGTGCGATCGGCCTCGTACTCCCGGCCGCGCGAGATGGCCAGCTGGATCATGGTGGCGGCAAGCGGGGCGATGATCATGGCCGCGAGCGTTCCGATGAGGCCGAGGCCGCCCTCGTCGTCGCCACCCCCGAAGATCAGCGAGAACTGCAGCCAGTTGGCAACGGCCGCGATCGCACCCGCGGCCATGGCGGCGACGCTTGCGATGAGGATGTCCCGGTTCTTGATGTGGGCCATCTCATGCGCCACGACGCCCTCGAGCTCGCGGGCCGACAGCTGGTACTGGATGCCCTGCGTCACGGCGATCGCCGCATGGCGGGGATTGCGCCCGCAGGCGAATGCGTTCGCCTGCTGGTCCGGGGTCACATACACGCCCGGCTTCGGCACGCCGGCGCGCCGCGCAAGGCGATCCACCATCGCGTGCAGCTCGGGCGCCTGCTCGGGCGTCACCGCAACGGCCTTCGACATCTTGAGCGCCATCGGGCCGCTCATCCAGTACATGGCGAAGTTGAACACGACGGCGATGCCGGCCATGAGGATGAGGCCGGTGGTGCCGCCGATGAGTCCGCCGAGCAGGATGAGGACCGCCGTGAGGGCGGCCATCAGCATGCCGGTCTTGGTGTAGTTCCAGGCGGTGGTCGCGCCGGAGCTCATCGGGCCTCCAGATCGGGGTCGCAGGGCCGGGGAAACCCCGGATGCGTGCCAGTATAAGAGTGGTGCCAATGCGAATCCGACGAGCGGGCGTTGTGCCTCGGTTAAGACTCGCGGCCGCCTGCGCGGCCCTGCTCGCCGTGTCGGTCGGCATGGTGGCGGGCTGCGGCGCGGGGGGACGCGTGCAGCAGGAATCCCTCGAGGCCGACCCGGCATTCGTGCTGCGCGTGCTTCCCACGCGGCCGGGACTGGACATCGCCGGGCCCGAGCGCTCCCCTGGTCCGGGCGGCATCGACCGGGCGGCGCTCGACGAGTCGATTCCCGACCTCGTGGCAAGCGCGCGTGACGCCGGGCTGCGCACGCTGTCGGTACGCGAGTGGACGGGACCCGATGGCGCGCGATTGGTCGCGGTCGCGGGCCTGTGGGACGACGGTGACGCCGCCGGGGCGATCGGCGGCGAGATCGCGCGCGAGGCCGTGCCGGATGGCAGCGCGTGGACGCCAGTGGAATACGGCGCGTCCCGCGGCTACCGGTCCGAGGAGGCGCGTGCTCTGAGCGTCGTGATCGGCCGGGTGTGGCTGTTCGTGCGGGCCGAGGGGCCCGTGGACGACGACGCCGTGCTGCGGACGGTCGAATTGATGCGCAAGGCGGCCGCTCAGCAGGATGAGCGGGGGTCGGCCCCCGATGGGTAGGGAACTGCAGCGCACCTACCGCGGCCGCGCCTGGCGCGAGGAGGATCCCGACGGCAAGCGCGGGCTTCACGAGGTGGACCGCGCGGAGCACGCGGTGCTGATCGCCTCGATGGGCTGCTCCCCCGTGGAGGAGGCGGATCGCCTCACCGAGATGGCCGAACTCCTGCGCACGGCCGGCGCCACCGTGGTGCACCGCGTGGTGCAGCACCGCGACCGGCCCGATCCCCGCCTCTACCTGGGCCGCGGGCGCCTGGACGAAGTCGTGGAGTGGGTGAGGGAGCACAAGCCCGATCTCGTGGCATGCGAGGGCGAGCTGTCCGCGGGGCAGCAGCGCCACCTAGAGGATCGCCTGAAGACCCGCGTGGTGGACCGGGCGGGGATCATCCTGGACATCTTCGCCCTGCACGCGCAGTCGGCCGAGGGCAAGCTGCAGGTGGAGCTCGCGCAACTCGAGTACTCGTACTCGCGGCAGGAGGGCCTGTGGCAGCACCTCGAGCGCCTGGGTGGCGGCGTGGGTACCCGCGGCCCCGGCGAGAGCCAGCTCGAGAGCGACCGGCGGATGATCCGCAACCGCATGGGCGTGCTGCGCAAGCGCCTGGGCGAGGTGGAGCGCAGCCGCGAGACCATGCGCGAGGAGCGCCTGGCGTCACCCACCACCCGCGTGGCCCTGGCCGGGTACACCAACGCCGGCAAGTCGAGCCTGATGAACGCGCTCACGGGGGCGCACGTGGATGTGGAGGACGCCCTCTTCGAGACCCTCGACGCCACCACCCGAGCGTTCTCGCAGGACGGCATGAAGGTGCTGGTCAGCGACACGGTGGGGTTCATCCGGCATCTCCCCCACCAGCTGGTCGAGTCCTTCCGCTCGACCCTGGAGGAGGTGCGCGATGCCCACCTGATCGTCCATGTGGCCGACGCCAGCGAGGACGACGAGGGGCGTGCCGCCCGGGAGATAGCCGTCGAGGAGGTGCTCGACGAGATCGGCGCCCATGATGTGCCGCGACTGCTGGTGCTGAACAAGGTGGACCTGCTCGACGACGAGGACCGCCACGCCCTGGCACGACGGCACCCGGCCGCCGTGCTGGTGTCGGCGCGTACCGGCGAGGGGGTCGACGACCTGCGCGGCCGGCTTCTTGCCACCGCGCGGGCACGATGGGAGCGCGTGGAACTGGAGGTCCCCTACGCGCGGGGCGATGTCATCTCCGCCGTGTATGCCCAGGGGCGCGACGTCACCCAGGACGCCGGACCCGACGGCACCACCATCCGCGCACTCATGCCGCCGGCCGCTGCCGGCCGGGTACGCGCGCTGCTCGCCCGCGGCTAGGCGCGGATGAACACGGGCGTGCCGATGCGCACGCGCCCGTACAGGTTCTCGACGTCCTTCATGTACATGCGGACGCAGCCATGCGATGCCGCAGAGCCGATGGATGAGGGATCCGGCGTGCCATGCATCCCGATGGCCGGCGCCGAAGTGCCGATCCACCGTGTGCCCAAGGGGTTGCTCCCGCCGGGCGGAACGGGGTCGAGGCCCGCCGCCCAGGGTGAGTCGGGCGGGAACCACGTGGGATTCTTCTGCTTCTGGATCACCGAGTAGTTCCCGGTGGGCGTCGGGTACGCCGACTGCCCGATGGCGATTGGATACGTGCGCACGCGCTTCATCACCGAGCCGCCACGCTTGGTGGTGCCCCGGTAGAGACGCAGTTTGAAGTCGCTCTTGTCGATGACGACCACTGAGCCCACCGACGTCCGGCTGGGCCGCACCCGCTTGCCGATGAGCGCGTACGGGGTCGCCGGGCGGGGCGCGGTAAAGGCGGGTGCGAGCAGGGCGAGCGACTTCGGGACGTTGATCTGCTCGCCCAGGCGGGGCTTTCGGATGATCGGCTGCCTGCCGCGCAGCACCACCAGGGCATCGCGACCTTCCACCTCGTACTGGGTGGCACGCCAGTTCAGCACGCGGCGCAGTTTCGTACGCGAAATCGACTCGCGCACCGGGAGGTTCACATAGGTGCCCGGGGCGGGGGCCTGCGCGAACGCCTGCATGATCGCCGCGTCGACGTCAGCCCGGTACCGGACCGCATCCGGGCGGATCACGAACTCGCGCCCGCGGAAGGTCACGGGCATCGGCGCGCGGCGGCCGGCGACGAACTGGTCGTACATGCGCTGGCGGGCGTCGAGGCCCGCGAGGCCCGACACATCCACGCCCTCGATGAGGACCCCGGCGGGGATCGTGCCCGCAGGAAACGCGGGGGCATTGGTGGCCTGGCCCACGGCGAGCGCCGGGGTGGCGGCCAGGGCGGCGAGGGCGAGGCGGAACGCAGGGCGACGGTACGGCTGTGGCACGACTTCTCCGGTTGGCGCAGACGGGCTGAGGCCATGCTAACCACGACCACCGCGGACACCCTTCGCGGGCGTGCGCGGGGCACGCCTGCCACATGGAACGGTTGACTCCCATGCCGTCCCGTATCGAGCGTAGTGTTGCGGCAATTCCGTGATCACCGACTCCCGACACATCGAGGCCACCATCGGGGATGACCCCGGTGAGATCGCGTCCGTGCGTGCTGCGGTGCACGACCTCGCGGAGCGGGCCGGATACGGCGAGCGGGCGGATGACCTTGCGCTCGCCATCAACGAGCTGATCGCGAATGCGCAGGAGCACGGCGCCGCGCCGATCCACGTCGTGGCGGATGCGGGCGATGGCGTGCACGTCGAGGTGCGGGATGCCGGGTGCGGCTTCGACTGGACCGAGGCCGTGCGCGAACACCCGCCCCGGCCGGACTCGCGCCGCGGGCGCGGCCTCTGGATCGTGCGCCAACTGGTGGACCGGGTCACCGTGGAGCGCGATGGCGAGCATGCCACGCGCATCCGCGTGGACCTCGACCAGGCCGCCTAGACCGCACCGCCCCCGGGGCGGTCACCCACCAGCGGCAGCGGGCGCGTGCCCAGGCGCCACCGCACCGCGGTGATGCGCAGGGCCACCACCAGCGCCACGCAGGCGACCACGGCGATCGCCGGGCTGCCGGGCTCAACGGCCGCGTAGGCGCCCGCCCCGGCGAGGGCGATGAACGCGTAGAAGACACCGGGCACCAGCACCGCGGGGGTCACACCGCGAAGCAGGGCCACGAGCACGCCGCCGATGACGCCCGCGGTCACGCCCACGAACAGGGCGCCCACCACCGACACCCCGGCCTGCAGGG
>CALIKX010000018.1 GCA_938017905.1 uncultured Thermoleophilia bacterium
CGAGGCAACGGCGCTCGCCGTTGCGCGTTCCATCCCGGCGTCCGGGACGGGGATCGCTTAGCCTGCACGCATGGCCGACGCCTACACGCACATCGCCTGCTGTCTCGACGGCTCCCCCGTCGGCGATGCCGCCCTCGCCGCCGCCATCCGCATGCGGTCGCTGGGGGACGGCGCCCTGACCCTGGTCCACGTGATCGAGCCGGGCATCGAGGCCTACAGCGGACTGTCGAGCGACGCGATCAACGACGACTCCCTGACCGCGCGCGACTGGATGGAGCAGATGGTGGCCCTCGCCCCCGGCGCGACGGGCGTGCTGCTGGAGGGCCACCCGGCCACCGCGGTCACCGAGTGGGCGCGGAGCGCCGACGTGGACCTGATCATCTCGCTGCGGCATCGCGGCCGGGTGGAGCACATGCTGCTCGGGAGCTTCGCGCAGCACCTCACCTACCACTCGCCGTGCGCCGTCATGCTGGTGCATCCACCGGCAGCCACCGGGTAGGAGCGGGGCCCCCGGCGGCGAAGAGGACGAGCGGAACCACAATCCGGAGGCGCCATGCCCGTCCACGCACTGCCCGCCCCCATGCGGGTCCACATGATCACCCCGCTCACGTTCAACGATGCCCAGGAGATCGGTGACCGCATCAAGGGCGGCTCATCGGTATTCCTCGACATGCGGTCGATCGACGGGGACCTGGAGGAGCGCCTGCGTGACTTCTGCGCCGGGGTCGCCGCCGCGCTCGAGGGCTCGGTGACCGACGTCGCGCAGGGCATCCTGCTCGTCGCGCCCGCGGGCGTGTCGATCTCCCGCGGCGCCGAGGAGCCCCACCGGGCATCCCCGGATCCGTACCGCCGTGACCCGTACTACGACGCGGATGCCGGCGTCACCCCGCTCTTCCGGAGCATGAGCGCCTGACGTCCATGCGCGAGCCCCTCATCGTCCTGTACGACGGTGACTGCCGCTTCTGCCGGGCCTTTGCCCATGTCGCCCGGCGGGCCGCCCGCCCGCCGGGCGTGATCCTGCTGCCCTTCGACCACCCACGTGCGGAACGGATACTGGCGGTGCTCCCGGAAGGGGCCCGCCACGTGTCCGTACACGCCGCGGACTCCCGGGGGCTGGCATCCGCCACGCATGCCTTCGCCTGCATCCTCCGCCGGTTGCGCGGCGGCGAAATGCTCCTGCGCACGGGTGCCTACCGCATGTACCCCTGGGTCGCGGGCCACCGCAGCTGGTTCGGGCGCCTCGTCCCGGACCTGCCGCGGCCGCCGATCAGCTAGGCGCCTCCGCCGGCCCCCGGGGCCCGGCGGACCACGTAGTCCTCCACCAGCAGCAGGCTCGTGCCGGCGTGGCGCACCACCTGAAGCAGTTCCGTCATCGTCGCGACCTCCTCCACCTGCTCGGTCACGAACCACTGCAGGAATGCCTCGGCGGCCAGATCGCGGTGCTCGCGCGCCAGGTGCACGAGCTCGCCGATCCACGCGGTGACCTGCTCCTCCTGGGCGAGCGCGGCCGCGACCAGCGCCTCCGCCGAGGCGAACGTGGCCACCGGGGCATCCTGGCCCGGGATCTCGACGGGCCCGCCGGTGTCCAGCACGAAGCGGAAGAACTTCATTGCGTGGACGTGCTCCTCATCGGCCTGCCGCGCGAAGAATGCGGCCATCTCCGGAAGACCCTGCTCCTCGAGCCACGCGGACATCGCGAGGTACTGGAAGTGCGCCGCGAACTCGCGACCCATCTGCACGCACAGCGCGCCCCTCACCGCGTCATCAGTCGCCATGGTGTCCTCCTTCCGGCTGCGTGCCGGCGTCGTGTCTCATTCCCCCCGCTCCCCGTCGGCCCCGATACGCCGCGCGCGCTCCGTGCGCGTGGCCAGCACGACGATCGCCGTCACGGGAACGGCCCAGAACAGCCCGTACACGAACCCCCTGCCCACCGGCTGGTTCAGCAGCAGGATGTGGACTGCCCAAAGCACCAGGGTGGCGACCACGAAGGCCACCACTACCTGGGCGCCGACGTGCAGTTCCTCCCAGCGGACGATGAGCGACGGGCGCGGGTTCACGATGCCGGAGGATACGCCGCGCCGCTACCGTGACGGCATGGAACAGGCACAGGAGTGGCAGCGGGTCGCCGACTGGATGGGAGTCCTGAGCGATCTCGACGGTGCGGCGGCGGTGCTCGAATGGGACCGCGAGACCGGCATGCCCGAGGGTGGCGCAGCCGCCCGCGGCACGCAGCTCTCGACCCTCGCCGCGCTGCGGCACCGGCACCTGCTCGACCCGGCTATGGAGGAGCCGCTGGCCGCGGTCGCAGAGTCCCCCGATCCGTGGCAGGCGGCCTCGGCCCGCATCGCGCTGCGCGACCGCGCCCGGGCATCGCGCGTTCCCGAGGACCTGGTGCGCGCACTCGCCGAGGCCTCGTCGCACGGCGTGGCCACGTGGTCGCGGGCGCGCCCGGCCGACGATGTGGACGCGTGGATCGAGGCCATCACCCCGCTCATCGCGCTCACGCGACAGCAGGCGACGGCCCTTGCGGACGGTGGAGATCCGTACGACGCACTTCTCGACCTCTACGAGCCCGGTACTACGTACGCGATGGTCGCACCGTTGTTCGATGCCCTCGCGGCACGGGTCCGCCCGCTGGTCGAGGCCCTCGACGGCGCGGGTGGCCCGGCCCTGCCCACGGGACCGTGGGACGACGCCGCGCAGATGTCGGTGGCCCGCGCCCTCGCCGCAGACATCGGCTTCGACCTCTCCGCCGGGGTCGTGGGCCGGACGGCGCATCCGGTCACGATGTCGCTGGGCCCCGGGGATACGCGCCTGTCCACGCGCGTCGATGCCGCGGACCCCCTCTCATGCATCATGGCGCTCCTGCACGAGGGTGGCCATGCCATGTACGACCAGGGCCTCCCGCCCGAGCACCGGCGCACCCTCGCCGGCGACGCGCCGTCACTGGGCGCGCACGAGAGCCAGTCGCGCTTCTGGGAGAACCACGTGGGGCGCACCCTGGCGTTCTGGCAGCGCCTGGCACCGGACCTGGCAACGGCATTCCCGGGAGTCGCCGGCGGGCTCGGGCCGGACGACTACCGTCGCGCGCTGAACCGGGTGCGCACCCAGGCCATCCGCGTGGAGAGCGACGAGGTCACCTACGACCTGCACATCATCCTGCGCACGCGCCTGGAGCGCGCGCTGATCACGGGTGACCTCGCTGCCGCCGACCTGCCCGCGGCGTTCGGGGACGGCATGCGCGAGCTGCTCGGCATCACGCCGGACCGGCCGGCCAATGGCGCCATGCAGGACATCCACTGGTCGGCCGGCATCATCGGCTACTTCCCCACCTACACGCTCGGCAACCTGTACGCCGCCGCGCTCGCCGACGCCGCGGCCGACCGCGTCGGGCCCATCGATGACGTGCTGCGCGAGGAGGGGCCCGCGCCCCTGCTGGCATTCCTGCGCGATGCGATCCACTCGCGCGGGAGCCTGGTGGAGGCCCCGGAGCTGATGCGGGATGCCACCGGCGGCGACATCTCCGTGGAGCCGTTCATCGCCCACCTGGAGCGGACCTACTCCCCCACGTCCTCCGTGTCGTAGGCCACGAGCGACATCACGTCGTGGCCGGCGAGCCGGGCACGCCCGGGCAGGAAGGTGAGCTCCACGACGAAGGCAATGCCCGCGACGACCCCGCCCAGCTCCTCGACGAGCTGGCACTTGGCCGCGGCCGTGCCCCCGGTGGCCAGCAGGTCGTCGTGCACCAGCACGCGCTGGCCGGGACGGAGGGCGTCCCGGTGGATCTCCAGGACATCGGTGCCGTACTCCAGGTCGTACTCCCTGCGGACGACCTCGTAGGGCAGCTTGCCCGGCTTGCGCGCGCAGGCCAGCCCGGCACCGAGCTCGCGTGCGATCGCGCCGCCCAGGATGAAGCCGCGGGCCTCGGCGCCCAGCACCACATCCACCTCGCGCGGACGCGCCCACGCGGCGATGCCGTCAACGCACGCGGCAAGCCCCTCCGGCGACTCGAACAACGGCATGAGGTCGTAGAACAGGATCCCCGGCTTGGGGTGGTGCGGGATCCGCCGGATCGCGGAATCGATGTCGTAGCTCATGTGTCCTCCGTGGCGGGGCCGGGATGGGCGTCGACGAGGCGCCGGAGTTCCTGCACCAGCACCAGATGCCGGAGATGGGACGCGAGGCCGGCGAGGGACTCCAGCGAATCCACGGCCTCCTGCCGCCTCTCGGGATTGGGCGACCGGAGGCCGGTCGACAGGACCTGCTCCAGCAGGCCGGCCTCCCGCTCGGCGGCCATGCGGAGCGTGCGCAGGTGGCGGGGCTCGAGTCCGTAGGCCCGCAGCTCCACGGCCGCCTTCACCACCTCGAGGTCGGTGTCGTCCAGCTCATCCGTGCCGCTGATGAGGCCGTAGCGGCCGAGGTCGCGCACCAGTCCCGCATCCGCACCGGATGCCGAGAGCACCTCGGCCAGGGGGTGGCTGCCGCCCCCGCCCCCGGTGGACAGGTTTTCGCGCCGGATGCGGCGGGACTGCTTCGCGGCCCCCACGGGTCCGGTGCGCATGGAGTCGAGCTCCTCGCGGATCACCTTCAGCGGCAGGAACTCGTCGCGCTGCAGCCGCAGGATGGTGCGCAGGCGCTCCACGTCACGCGGGCCGTAGAGGCGGTATCCCCCGCTGGTCCGGCGCGGCGTGACCAGTTCCCGGTCCTCGAGGTACCGGAGCTTGGAGATGGAGAGGTCGGGGAACTCGGGGCGCAGGGCATCGCACACCGCGCCGATGGTCATCCCGGCCGCGTGATCCCCATCGTCAGGCCCGAGCAACTCGGTCTGGACCCCGGCATCCCTCACGCGACGAACAGCAACCGGAACTTGCCCACCTGCACCTCGTCGCCATCGGCCAGGATCTCGGGTCCCTCGATGAGGCGCCGGTTCACGTAGGTGCCGTTGGTGCTGCCGGCATCCTCGATCACCCACCCGCCCACGTCCTGGCGGACGCGCGCATGGGCGCGCGACACGGTGATGTCATCGAGGAAGACATCGCACTCGGGCGAGCGTCCGATGGTGGTTCCCTGCTCGCCGACCGGGAAGAACTCGCCCGTGCGCCCGCCGGGCAGCCTCACCGCGAGCCCGGTCCCGACGCTCGGCATCGCCCCGGGAGGGGTCAGGCCGGGGTCGACCGGGGCCTCGAACGGCCCGGTGGCCTGTGCGGCGGCGCCCTGTTCGGGCATCGGGGCCCCGCACGATCCGCAGAAGCGATCGCCGTCAGGGCGTTCCGCCCCGCATGCGGGGCACGTCACCACCTGGTCCTCCGGTACGGCGGGGTCACTGGCATGGGGCTCCCGTTCGCGGGCGCACCACTGTAGTCCTGCACGGACGAACCCTCAAGTCGTGGTTGAGGTCACCTCGCCGGCCCGCTGGGCGCGCACCCG
The DNA here is from genome assembly GCA_938017905.1 of uncultured Thermoleophilia bacterium. Taxonomy (GTDB): domain Bacteria; phylum Actinomycetota; class Thermoleophilia; order Miltoncostaeales; family Miltoncostaeaceae; genus SYFI01. The sequence goes on from CALIKX010000018.1 coordinate 5,428, forward strand.
TCCCACCGCGATGCCCACGTAGTTCATGAAGGTGAGCACCGAGAGGCCCACCGCGCACCAGAACACGGTGTCCACCCAGGTGGCCGAGATCGCGAGCCCCACGGCCACGCAGCCCATGTTGAAGCCCGACGACACCTTGCCCGCGAAGTCGATCTCCATCAGCACGCCGCGGCGCGCGAGCCACACGAAGCCGCCGATCGAGGCCAGATCGCGCACGAGGATGATCACGGGGCCGGGCCACGCGAAGCGCGCCATCACGAGGAGGCCGATCAGCCCCACGGCCATGAGGAGCCGGTCCGCGAGGGGGTCCAGCACCCGGCCCAGGGGCGTGCGCGCGTCCAGGAGCGCAGCGAGTCGCCCGTCCAGGAGGTCGGTGATCGCGAGCACGGAGAAGAAGATGCCCAGCGGCCATGAGGGACCATCGGCCACGAGGCACCACCACAGCAGCACGGGCAGCGCGGCGAGCCGCGCGATGGTGATGCCGTTGGGAAGCCACCGCAACCGGCGCTTGATGCCGGTGCTCACGCGTGCTCCGGAAAATCGGGGCGAGAGGATTTGAACCTCCGACCGCCCGGCCCCCAGCCGGGTGCGCTACCAGACTGCGCCACGCCCCGAAGCGCGCGGGACACTAGCACGCGGCCCACCGTCCTCAGGCGCCCGCGAGGCCGCGCCAGAGCGCGAGAATGCGGTCCTCGGCGGAGTCCAGCGGAACCTCGTGCACCTCACCCGTGCGGCGGATCCGGACCTCGAGGGGCCCATCGGGGAGGGTCCTCTTCCCCACCGTCACGCGGATGGGGCAACCGAGCAGATCGGCCTCCACGAACTTCTCGCCCGGACGCAGCCCGGGGCGGTCGTCCAGCACCGTCTCGAGCCCGTGATCGGACAGGGACTGCCACAGGTCCGCGGCGTACGCGCCCTGGGGGCTGTCGTCGTCACCGATGAGGACGATGTGCACGTCGAACGGCGCGATGCCCGTGGGCCACACGATGCCGTCGTCGTCATGCCCCTGCTCGATCGCCGCCATGGCCACGCGCGCGGGCCCGATGCCGTACGAGCCCATGATGATCACCTGCTCCTGGCCGTCCTCGTCCAGGTAGCGCGCGCCGAGGGGCTCGGAGTACTTGGTGCCGAGCTTGAAGATGTTGCCGATCTCGATGACGGGCACGAGGTCCAGGGGGCCGCTGCCATCCACGGCGTCCTCCCCCGGCAGGACCGTCCGGATGTCCGCCACCTCGGCGGTGAAGTCCCGGTCCAGCACCACGCCGCGCAGATGGAAGCCGTCGCGGTTCGCGCCGGTGACGTAGTGGCCGGTCCGGAGCGTCGGGTCCGCCACGATGCGCACCGTGCCGGGGTCGACGCCCACCGGACCGAGCGATCCGGGATCCGCGCCGAACCAGCCGCGAATTTCCTCGGGGTGCGCCGCGCGATGCGGGCCGATGATCCGGGCCAGCTTCTTCTCATGCACCTGGTGCTCGCCGCGGACGATTGCCAGCACCGGACCGTCGTCCGACACCACCACGACGCTCTTGGCGAGCGCCGCGGGCGGCAGGCCGGTGAGCTCCACCAGTTCATCGATGGCACCGACGCCGGGCGTGGCGAACTCCTCCGGCGCGTCGGGGGCGTCGCCGAAGGCGGGGTCCGCGGCCACCGACACCGCGAGTTCCACGTTGGCCGCGTACCCCCCGTCGGCGCTCCGCGCCACGACGTCCTCGCCTGCCGGGCTGGGCGCCATGTACTCGTGCGCGCCGCTGCCCCCCATCATCCCCACGTCGCTCTCCACGCGGTACCACGTGATGCCCGCGCGGTCGAAGATGCGCGTATAGGCCCGGGAGTGGGCCTCGTACGACCGCTCCAGCCCGGCCTCGTCGGCATCGAACGAGTACGAGTCCTTCATCGTGAACTCGCGCACGCGCAGCATGCCGCTCTTCGGACGCGGCTCATCGCGCAGCTTGGTCTGGATCTGGTACCAGCTCTGCGGCAGGTCGCGGTACGAACGGATCTCGCGGGCCGCGTGCCAGGTGATGATCTCCTCGTGCGTCATGCCCAGCACCATCCGGCGACCGCCGCGGTCCTCGAGGCGGAATTGCTCGGCAAGGCCGTAGCGCCCGGTGGCCTCCCAGATCTCGGCGGGATGCATGACCGGCATCAGCACTTCCTGCGCACCGATGGCGTCCATCTCCTCACGGACGATGGCCTCCACGCGCTGGATGACGCGCAGCCCCATGGGCGTGACCGTGTACAGGCCGGCGGCGAGCTGGCGGACGAGACCGGCGCGCACCGAGAGCTTGTGGCTGATGGCCTCGGCATCGGCGGGGTCGTCACGCACCGTGGGCCAGAAGCGCCCGCGCAACCTCCACGAACCGCGGTAGGGCGGCGCCGGCATGCGCCACCCGTCGGCGTCCCCGCTCATGCCCGGGCCCCCGCAGGCGAATACCGGCTCTCCACGTACTCCTCGACCATTCTGATGAAGTCCTCCGCCAGGGTCGGCCCCTCGAGGGTCGCGACCTTCTCCCCGTCCACGTACACCGGCGCCCGGGGCTCCTCGCCGGTTCCGGGCAGGCTGATGCCGATGTCGGCGGCGCGGCTCTCCCCCGGGCCGTTCACGATGCACCCCATGACCGCGACGTGCATGTCCACGACGCCGGGGCGCTCCGTCCGCCACGCGTCCATGCGCGCATCCAGATGCGCCTGGATGGACTGGGCCAACTCCTGGAACACGCTGGACGTGGTGCGCCCACATCCGGGGCATGCCGTCACCTCGGGCCGGAATGCGCGCAGGCCGAGGCTCTGCAGGATGTCCAGGCATGTATGCACCTCGATGGTGCGGTCGCCGCCCGGTTCGGGCGTGAGGCTCGCCCGGATCGTGTCGCCGATCCCCTCCTCCAGCAGCACCGACAGCGCTGCGGTGCTCGCGATGATGCCCTTTGCGCCCATCCCCGCCTCGGTCAGGCCGAGGTGCAGCGGGTAGTCGCAGCGCGCGGCGAGGTCGCGGTACACGGCCACCATGTCCGGCAGGCGGCTGACCTTGCACGAGATGACGATGCGGTCGTGCCCCAGGCCGATCTCCTCCGCGGCGGCCGCGGACGTGAGCGCGCTCTGCACCATGGCCTCGCGGAGCACCTCTGCCCCGGAAACGGGGTCCGGCCGGCGGGCATTCGCCTCCATCAGGCCGTCGAGGAGCTCGGGATCGAGCGACCCGGCGTTGACGCCGATCCTCACGGGCCGGTCGTGATCGATCGCGGCCTGGATCATGGCGGCGAAGTTCCGGTCATGCCGCGCCCCCCGCCCCACGTTGCCGGGGTTGATGCGGAACTTGGCAAGTGCCTCCGCCATGGCGGGGAACTCCGACAGGAGCGTATGCCCGTTGAAGTGGAAGTCGCCCACCAGGGGCACGTCGCAGCCGTGGTCATCGCGGAGGCGTGCCGCGATCTCGGGCACCCGGGCCGCGGCCTCGCGGTTGTTCACGGTGATCCTGACCAGCTCCGACCCGGCAGCCGCGAGTTCCGCGACCTGCTGCGCCGTGGCCACGGCGTCCTTGGTGTCGGTGTTGGTCATCGACTGCACCACGACGGGGGCGCCGCCACCGATGGGCACGCCGCCGACGAGGCAGCGCGCGCTCATGCGACGGGGCCTCTCCACGGGCCGGGAGTGTAGCGGCCGCAGGCCCGCCTACCGGATCTGGAAGCCGTCCCCGGCCAGCTTGACGATGTCGTTCTGCAGCGCGAAGACGAACACGATGAGGATCACCGCCCAGCCGACCATCGCGGAGCGCTCGTACACCCGCGTGCTGATCGGCGACCCCTTCAGCTTCTCGAGCAGCGCAAACAGGATGTGGCCGCCATCCAACGGGAAGATCGGCAACAGGTTGAAGATGGCCAGCACGAGGCTGATGAGCCCGATGAAGCGGATGATCTCGGTGAGCCCGTCCCCGGCGACCTCGTTGTACACCGCACCGATGGCCACCACGGAACCGACCTGGTCGCGGGCCTCCTCGCTGGTGAACAGCTGGCCGATGCCCTTCGCGTTCTCCTCGACGAGGAACCACGTGTACCGGCCTGCGGTGGTGAGACCGCCGACGGGGCCCTCCGACTGCCGGGCACCCTGATCGAGGCGGAACTGCACCCCCAGGCGGCCGATGGGCTGCCCGTCCGGCCCCTCGGCGGACTGCAGGGTGACCGTGCGGGTGACCGGCGTGCCGTCATCCGCATACCGCACCGTCACGGGGGCACCGGGGTTCGCCTGCAACTCGGCCCGCACCCGGTCCATGCCCTCCTCGCCGCTCGTGGCCACGCCGTTCACCGCCAGCAGGCGGTCGCCGGGCGCCATCCCAATGGCCGCAGCGGGGCTGCCGGGGGTGACGGCGTCGACTCCGTTGGTGGCCTGGAAGGACGGAACGCCGATCCAGAAGTAGAGGGCGAAGCACAGGAAGGCCACCACAAGGTTCACGAACGGGCCCGCGAAGATCGTCGCAACCTTCTTCCACGTGGCGGCGGCGTAGTAGGCCCGCGGAACCACCTCCGGGGGCAGATCCTCGTCCCGGGTCATCCCGGTGATCTTCACGTAGCCGCCCAGCGGCAGCCACCCGATGCCGTACTCCGTCTCGCCGCGCCGGAACCTCACCCACGGCCGGCCGAAGAAGATGGAGAAGCGCTCGACGCGCATGCCGCACCACTTGGCCACCACCAGGTGCCCCGCCTCATGCACCAGCACGAGGAACATCAGGATGACGATGAAGGCGAGGATGTTGGTGCCCAGGCTCATGCGGCGGCCCCCATCCGGGCCACGGCCGCCCGGGCCGCGGAATCCGCGGCCATCACGGAATCAAGCGAATCCGCGGGCCCTGCATCCACCGCGTCCAGGGCATGGGCGACGGCCCGCGGGATGTCCATGAAGCCGATGCTCCCGGCGAGGAAAGCCGCCACGGCTTCCTCATTGGCGCCGTTCAGGATTGCCGGCGCGGTCCCCCCTGCCATGCCGGCCTCGCGCGCGAGGCGCAGGCAGGGGAAGGCCTCCTCGTCGGGCTCCTCGAAGGAGAGCGCCAGCCCCGTCAGGTCCATGGGCGCGCGGGCCGGCGGCGGCTCGGGCCAGCGCAGCGCATGGCCAATGGGCACCCGCATGTCGGGGGGGCCCATGTGCGGGAGGATGCTGCCATCCTCAAGGCGCACCATCGCATGGATCGTCGACTGGGGATGCACGACGACTTCGATCTCCTGATAGGGGAGGTCGAAGAGGTGATGCGCCTCGATGACCTCGAGGCCCTTGTTCATCATCGTGGCGGAGTCGATGGTGATCTTCGCGCCCATGTTCCACGTGGGGTGGGCCAGCGCATCGCCGGGACGCACGCCTTCCATGTCCGCGGCGGTGCGCCCGCGGAAAGGACCGCCGGAGGCCGTAAGGATGCAGCGGTGCACGCGCTCCCGTGGCACCCCCTCGAGCAACTGGAACAGTGCCGAGTGCTCGCTGTCCACCGGCACGAGCCGGGCGCCCGACACGTCACGGGCCGCCCGGACCAGGTCGCCACCGGCCACGAGGGACTCCTTGTTGGCCAGCGCGACGGGGATGCCGCGGTGGATCGCGGCAAGGGTCGGCGGCAGGCCGGCCGCACCCACGAGGGCATTCAGGACGATGTCCGGCCCTGCCTCATCCATCAGGCGGCCGAGATCGGCGTCATACGGCACCGACCCACCGCCGGCAGCAGCGGACGTGTGCGCCACCTCACGCGCCGCGGCCTGGGCACGCATCTCATCCACGCGCGTGCCGCATGCAAGCCCCACGCACAGCATGTCGGGGGCGGCATCCACGACGTCGAGGGCCTGCACGCCGATCGACCCCGTGGAGCCCAGGATGAGGACGCGCGTCACAGCGCCGACGGTATCACCGGTCACGGCGGCGGACGCCCGCTGCGGGCGCCGCGAACCGGATCAGAGGGGGAGGTCCTGCGCGGTCTCGCAGAACGCCGCGACGAGGCGGGCGCTCGCCTCCAGGTCCCCCGGGTCGCATGTCTCCACCACCTGGTGCACGTAGCGGGTGGGAATGGACACGCAGCCGGCCAGCGCGCCGTCCCCCGCCAGCTGCAGTTCGCGGGTATCGGTGCCGCCCCGCGTCATGATCTCCAGCTGGTGAGGGATCTCGCGGGCGTCGGCGACCCGCTCCAGATGGTCCACCATGGCGCGCGGAACGATCACGCCGGAGTCGTAGGCCTTGATGGCGGCGCCACCGCCGAGTGTGGTCACCTGCTGGTGGGGCTTCGCCCCGGGGCCATCATTGGCCAGCGTGATGTCGATGGCCAGGCCGATGTCCGGGCGGATCCGCTGCGCGGCCACGCGCGCACCGCGCAGGCCCACCTCCTCCTGCGTGGTGGCCACGGCAACGACCTCGCACTCGTGCTCGGCCAGTGCGCGGAGCGCGCGGATCATCACGTACACGCCCGCGCGGTTGTCAAGGCTCTTGCAGGTGATGAGGTTGCCCAACCGGGCCAGCGTCCTCTCGCGGGTGACCGGATCGCCCTTCCGCACGATCTCCCGCACCTCATCCGCCGGCAGCCCGACGTCGATGTAGTGATCATCGGGCTTTGGGAGCTGCTTCCGCTCCTCGTCGCTCATGATGTGGATCGGCTTGGCACCCATGACGCCAAGCAGGTCGCGCGTGCCGTGCACGATCACGCGCTGCGCGATCTTGGTCTTCGGGTCGAAGCCGCCGAGGGGGACGACCCGGATGAAGCCGTTGTCGTCCACATGGGTGACGAGGAAGCCGAGTTCGTCCATGTGGGCGGCCAGCATCACGCGCGGCCCCCCGCGGCCCCTCCGGACCGCGACGACGTTGCCGAGCGGGTCGATGGAGACCTCATCAGCCACCCCCCTGATCTCCTCGATGACCACCTCCCGGATGCGCTCCTCGCGACCGGGGGCACCGGGTGTCTCGCACAGGCGCCTCAGCAGGTCCAGGTCGACGTTGTCAGGGGCCATCACAGCACCATCCATATCGTGAGGAAGTAGCCGGCAAGGGATGCGAACAGCAGTGAATCGAAGCGGTCGAGCACGCCGCCATGGCCGCCGAGGATCGTGCCGGAATCCTTCACGCCGGCGTCCCGCTTGATCATCGACTCGAAGAGGTCACCCACGTACGCCGCCAGGCAGATCGCGAGCCCGATGATGATCGATTGCCACCAGTTGATCCAGTCCATATAGAGCCCGGCGAACCAGACCGCGGCCGTGCCGCCGATGAGCCCCCCGACGAACCCCTCCCATGTCTTGTTGGGCGAGGTGCGCGGGGCGATCTTCCGCCGCCCCCAGGCCCGCCCCGAGAAGTACGACGCGGTATCGAACACCCATACGCCGACGAGAAGGTTCACGATGGCCCCCGCGCCGTCGGGCAGGTCCCGGGTGAGGACGAGGACGCCGGCGGGCATGGCGATGTCCAGGCAGCCCATGAGCACAGTGGCCACACGCCCCG
>CALIKX010000019.1 GCA_938017905.1 uncultured Thermoleophilia bacterium
GCCGGCGCCCGCGGCACCGGCTCCCACCGCGGCCCCGCCCATGGACACGCCGCCCGCCGCTGACCCCGCCAAGGCCGGGTCCGCGACGCCAGGTGGCTCGGCTCCGGCCGTCCCGGCGCCTGCCGCGCCAACCGCCACCACGGCCCCCCAGGCACCGGAACCCGCTGCCACGCCGGATGCCCCGGCGGAGCCCGCCCTTGAGCCGTACGACCCCCCGCCCGCGATCGGCATCGCCGCCGAGGCGCTCCCGCCGGACGGCGCGGCGTGGTCGATGATCACGGACGCCCGGCGCGCCGCGGCGCCGGACTCGCAGGAGCGCGCCGATCTCGACTGGCTGGTGGCGTTCGCCCGGGAGGCCGCCGCCCCGGGCCGGCCGGAGGGCCGCAGGGCCACCGCCCGGCGCGCCCTGCGCGTGAATGCCTGGTGGTACGCCACCCGCGAGGCGCCCGGCGCCCGGGTGATCGCCCGCGACCCCGAGGGCGTCATCCTCACCTACCGGCGTGGCCACGGGTTCATGGTGAACCCGGTCGCCACCATGGGGCGGTGGCGTGACCTGAACACCGCGTGGAGCCCCGCTCAGCTGGCCGACGCGATGCTGCCGATGATCGTGGACCGCGGGCACCCAAGCGGGGCGTGGGGCGCACTCGAGTACTTCGACGTGCCTGGTGACCCGGACGCCGTGCGCCCCGGGGTGTCGGCCATGGCGCAGTCCCGCGGCGCGGCCCTGTTCGCCCGTGCCTGGCGCACCACGGGGGATCCGCGGTACCGGCAGGCGGCGGGCCGGTTGCTGCGCGCATTCGCGGTGCCGGTCGACGACGGCGGGGTGCGATCAGAGGTCCCCGACCCGGACGGCGGGGCCCCCGGCACGTGGTACCCCGAGCGTGCGTACCCCGGGAGCGCGCCGTGGACCGGCGGCGCGCTGAACGGTTTCATGGTGACCCTGATCGAACTGCGCCGCACCGCGACCGGTCTTGCCGCCGCCCCGACGGCGGGGCCAGGCATCGCTGCCACCGCCGCGCAGACCGCTGATGAGGGCGGTGACGAACCTGAGCCGGATGCCGACGACCCCGCGGCCGGCCTCGCCCGCGCGCTGGCCGATGATGGCGCCGCATCACTCCGGCGGTTCCTCCCCCACCACGACAGCGGGTCGTGGTCCTACTACGGCCTGCTCACGCCCGGACGGCCGTGGCGCTCATACCTGGCCGACCTCAACTACCACTGCTACCACGTGGCCCTCCTGCGCGACCTGCATCCGCTGTATCCGGGTGCCGGGTTCGCCGGGGTTGCCGAGCGCTGGCAGGCGTACGTCGATGCCCGTGGCGCCCAGTGCCCCGCGCGGTAGGGCCGCCGCGCGTGGTCTACCCTGTGCGGGTCCACGAACAGGAGCACCCATGCCCGAGTTGCCGCCGCCCGCAGACCCGTCGAAGTCCTACACGGCCGTGTTCGACACGACCGCCGGCGAGATCCGCTGCGAGTTGTTCGCCGCGGAGTCGCCCCAGACCGTCGGGAACTTCGTCGGCCTGGCGGAGCAGGGGTACTACGACGGCCTGATCTTCCACCGGGTCATCCCGGACTTCATGGTCCAGGGCGGCTGCCCGCAGGGCGTTGGCACCGGTGGCCCGGGCTACAACTTCGCCGATGAGATCAACGACCACCCGCTGGTGCGCGGCAGCCTTGCGATGGCCAACGCCGGCCCCAACACCAACGGCTCGCAGTTCTTCATCGTCACTGCGGAGGCCACGCCGTGGCTCGACGGCAACCACACCAACTTCGGCCGGGTCACGGCGGGACAGGATGTCGTGAATGCCATCGGCACCACCGCCACGGGCGCGAACGACCGCCCGGTGGAGGAGCAGCGGATCAACGCGGTCAGGATCGAGGTCGCCTAGCACGATTCCCGGGCTCGCGCCATCTTTCGCGCGGACCCCGATCGCATCTAGGATGGCCGACGACCCGACCCCCATCGGAGACCGATGACGACTTCACTCACGCAATTGGCGGAGCTCATCGACCACGGTGAGTTCCGGACCCTGCTGCAGCGGGGGCAGGAGGTGGGCTTCCTCTCGATCGAGGACGTCGCCGACATGCTCGACCTGCTCAGCGTGGACGCCGGGCTGGCAGAGGACATCTACCAGCAGCTCGACGAGGCCGGTATCGAGCTGCTCGAGCCCGCCGAGGCCGCAGCCCGCATGGCAGAGATCGCCGAGCAGGCCGATCGCCCACGGCGCCAGGCCACGGTGGAGCAGACCACCGACGCCCTGCAGCTGTTCCTGAAGGACATCGGCCGCGTGCCGCTGCTCACCGCCGCGCAGGAGGTTGACCTGGCGAAGCGGATCGAGGCCGGCGACCAGACCGCGAAGACGCAGATGGTGGAGGCCAACCTCCGCCTCGTGGTGTCGATCGCCAAGGGCTACCGGGGCCGTGGCCTGCCGTTCCTGGACCTGATCCAGGAGGGCACCCTCGGACTGGTGCGTGCGGTGGAGAAGTTCGACTGGCGCCGTGGCTTCAAGTTCTCGACCTATGCCACGTGGTGGATCCGGCAGGCCGTCACGCGCGCCCTCGCCGACAAGGGCCGCACCATCCGCATCCCCGTTCACGTGGTGGAGAAGCTGAACCAGATCAGCCGCGCGGAGCGAACGCTCGTCGGTCAGCTCGGGCGCGAGCCCACCGCCGAGGAGATCGGCGCCGTTGCCGGCCTCCCGGCCTCGGAGGTTGAGGACATCCTGCGCAGCGCGCAGCCGATCGTGTCGCTGGAGAAGCCGGTGGGCGAGGACGAGGAGTCCGAGTTCGGCCGCTTCCTCGCGGACGAGACGAGCATCGCGCCGGAGGTCGCCGCCGAGCAGGCACTGCGCGACGAGGCGCTTCGCGACGTGCTCGATCAGCTCTCGTACCGGGAGCGCCGGGTGCTCGAGCTGCGCTACGGCCTGGGTGGCGAGAAGCCGCGCACACTCGACGAGCTCGGCCGCATGTTCAATGTCACCCGCGAGCGGATCCGGCAGGTGGAGCACCAGTCGCTGCAGAAGCTGGCGAGCATGGCGGAGGCCAACCGGCTCTCGTAGGCGCCCTCAGGCGGCTTGGATCAGTTCAGGAGGGGGTCGTCGGGCGCCATCGCCATGAGGCGGTATGACGCCCCCGCGCGCGTGAGTGCCTCGCGCCAGAGGTCCTCCGGCTGAGCGGTGAAGACGTCCACCACGTCGGGCTCGACATCGATCCAGGCGTCCTGCCGGATCTCCGACTCGAGCTGGCCTCCGCCCCATCCCGCGTAGCCGCCGAACGCGCGGGCGCTCCGCATGCCGGGCATGAGACCGCCCTCGATGGACTCCGGGTCGAGGATTCCCACCGATCCGAAGGTGATGCCACCCGCCGCCCCGATGTCCTCGAAGTCCGCCAGCACGATGACCGTGCCGGGCTGCACGGGACCACCCCGGAACACCGGCGCGCCATCCGGCACCACCGTCGAGAGTGGCTCCGGCAGTGCCTCGGCGGCCCGCACCTCCATCGGCTGGTTCAGCACGATGCCAAGCGCCCCCTCCTCGGCGTGCTCCAGCACCAGCACCACCGCCCGGCGGAAGTTCGGGTCGTCATCCAGATGCGGGGCCGCCACCAGCAGGCGACCCCTCCGCCAACGCGGTGCGCTCATGCCGCCTGCCCGCGGCGCTCGGTGGGCGGCCTACTGCAGCGCAGCGCGGCGACGACGGCCCTGCACGGTGTTCCAGATTCCCCCGCCGATGATCAGCGCCAGGCCGACGACGATCCCGAACCAGAAGACGCCGTAGTGCTGCCACAGGACGCGGCCCACGTCCTCGAAAGCGAATCCGATCTGGAACCACACGAGGCCGACGACGATGAACAGTGCCCCGAGGGTGAACGGCCATACCACCGGCAGGCCGGAATCATCCATGTCGTCATGCGCCATTCGTCGTCCTCCGGGCGGGTTTCCTGCGCGACGAGGTGACGTTACCAGCGCGCACGGCGTGGCACCGCCGCGTGCAGGGGCGAAGGGCCCGGTCAGGCGGGCGGATCGTCCCCCGACGACAGCGCCCGTGCAACGCGCCGCTCGCGGGCGTCCACGGCGAAGTGCCCGCCCGCCGACCGGTACAGGCGCGCCGGGCGGCCGCGCCCCTCGGCCCGCACCTCCCCCGACTCCTCGACCACCCCGGCGCGGAGGACGTCGCGGCGGAAGTTCCGGGCGTCCAGGCGCCGGTCGAGCAGCACTTCGTAGACGGCCTGCATCTCGCCCAGCGTGAAGAGGTCCGGGAGGAGGTTGACCGCCACGGGGGCGTAGGACGTCTTCGCGCGCAGCCGCTGGAGCCCGTAGACCACCACCTCCTCCTGGCCCTCCGCGAGGGACGGCAGGTCGTCATGCGCGAACCACCGCACCTCCGCCACGTCGAGCCCGGGCGCGATGGGATGGCGTCCCGCGTCGATCAGCGCCAGATACGCCACCACCACCTCCTCCCCGCCCCGGTCGAAGGTGTAGAGCTGCTCCATCGCGATGCCGCGTACCCCCGACGTGTCCTGCACCGCACGGGCGGCGGCGGCAACGAGCGCATCGGACCCCCCGGGACCGGTGGCCGGAAGCGTCCACGTGCCACCGCCGACGCGGCCGAGCAGCACCTCGAGCCCCCCATCGCGCACCGTGAACACCGCCACCTCGATGCGCACCCTCATGCGCGCTGCCGCTCCTCGCGCTCGGCCATGCCCTGCAGGCCGAGGACGTTGTTGTCCAGCCAGTTGAAGGCCGTCCAGCGCAGGAGCGCGTCGGGAGTCCGCAGCGCCTCGGCCGGGGGCCACGCGGCGTCCACGGCCACCTGCAGGGCCCCGGCGTCGCCCGGCGCGTCCCGATGGGCCCTGCGGGCCGCCTCGCCCATCGCACGCTGCGCGCGGCGGCCGAGGTCGATGGCCTCCGCCGGATCGGCGACCGGCCCGAAGTGGCTCACGTACAGGTGCGCGGGCCGGAGCCCCTCCAGCATATCGAGGCTCCCGAGAGCGGCATCGACGTCGTACTCGGGCGGCGGGATGCTTGGGTAGATCTCGCCCCCTCCCAACTGCACGCCCACCGCATCCCCGGCGAACACGACCCCCTCCGCCTCGTCCAGCAGCGACATGTGGTGCCGGGCGTGCCCCGGCGTCCACACCACCCGCAGCGCACGCCCCGGCGAGATCGGCACGAGGTCACCGTCCGCCGCCTCCCGGATGCGATCCGCCGGAATGGCCGCGAGGCCGCCGATGGCCGGCGAGAGGCGGCCGAACAGTGCGTGCGTGCCCGCCACCAGGCGTGCCGGGTCCACGAGATGGGGCGCGCCCCGTGGGTGGACCACCACCGTCGCCCGCGGGAACTCCCGCGCCAGGTCGCCGGCCGCCCCGCAGTGATCGAGATGCACATGCGTGAGGACGATCCACGCGAGGTCGTCCGGGGCGACGCCCGCCGCCGCCAGTGCGTCCCCGACGGTCCCGGCGCTGGTCTGGGTACCGCAATCGACGATCGCCGGCTGCTCCCCGGGAACCACGTGCACGCCCGTCATGCCCGGGATTCCCGCCAGGAGGGTGTCGAGTTGCATGATGCCGCCGGGGTGCCGGTCCATGCACGCGAGTCTCGCATACGCTTCGGGCATGGCGAACGACAGGGAAGCCGCATGGGCGGCCGCCGGCACCGCGTGCGCGGCCCTCGTGCAGGACGGGATGCGGGTCGGACTCGGCACCGGCAGGGCCGCGACGGCCGGCATCCGCGCGCTCGGGCGGCGCCTCGATGAGGAGGGCATCCACGTGACGGGTGTGCCCACCTCCGAGGCGAGTGCACGGGTGGCCGCGGACGTGGGCATCCCGCTGGGTGACCCCGGGATGCCGCTCGACCTGGCCTTCGACGGCGCGGATGCGGTGGACCCGGCCGGCCTCTGCGTGAAGGGCGCGGGCGGCGCGATGGTGCGCGAGCGCGTTCTGGCGCATGCCGCGGCCCGGTTCGTCGTACTGGTGGATGCACCCAAGATCGTCGCGACGCTGGACGACTGGGGGGTCCTCCCCATCGCCGTCGTGCCGTTCGCCGCGGCAGATGTCATGCGCGCACTGGACGACCTCGCGCCGGACCGCCGCGAGCAGGACAGCGATGATGCGATGGCGCTGGTGGACCTGAATATCCCCGGGGGGGCGGACTGGCCCGCCGTGGCCGACCGCGTCCGCGCCCTTCCAGGTGTGCTCGACCACGGCTTGTTCCGGCTGGTGCTCGCCGATGTGCTGATCGGGCACCCCGACGGAACGGTGACCACCGCCGGGTGAGCATCCGCGCGCGTACAGCGGCGGCCGTGGCGCGTGCAACAGGGCGTGCCTCCCGGGCCCTGGGCCGTGGCGGCGGCACCGCCCTTCCCGGTCATGTGCTGCTTCGGCTCGACCCGCACGGGATCGAGCACCTGTCCGCCCGGATCGGCGGCGGCTCCATCCTCGTCTCGGCCACCAACGGCAAGACCACCACCACGCGCCTCCTGGCAGGGGCGCTGCGCACCGGGGGCGCTCCGGTGGTCACCAACGCCGCCGGCGCGAACCTGATGAGCGGCGTGGCGACCACGCTCGCGGAGGCCGGGAGTGCCCTCGGTGCGGCAACCCAGGGCGTATTCGAGGTGGACGAGGCGGCGCTGCCCGCAGTGGCCGCCCGCGTCAGGCCGCGGGCCATCCTGCTGATGAACCTGTTCCGCGACCAGTTGGACCGGCACGGTGAACTGGAGGCCATCGCCGCGCGGTGGCAGGGCATGATCGGCACGCTGCCCGCCGCCACGCGACTGGTGCTGTGCGCGGACGATCCGCTGGTGGCCTCCCTCGCCCCCGCGGGTGCCGAGGTGACGTGGTTCGGCATCGACGACCCCGGGGCGGCGGCGGCGGCCCTCCCCCATGCCTCGGACTCGACCCGGTGCCGCGCATGCGGCGAAACCCTGACGTACGACGCGGTGTGGGTGGGACACATCGGCGCGTGGTCCTGCCCCGCATGCGGGCTGCAGCGCCCCCGGCCGGCGGTCCGGGTGGTGCAGGCAGGGCTCCGGGGCACGGCGGGCTCCCGGCCGGTCATCGAGATCCCGGGGGGCCGCGTGACCCTCGACCTCGCGCTGCCGGGACTGCATAACGTGCTGAACGCGGCGGGCGCGCTTGCCGGTGCCATTGCGATGGGCATCCCCGGGGAGGCGGCCGCGCAGGCCATCTGCCGGGTTCCGGCGGCATTCGGCCGCGCCGAGCGGGTGGCGGTGGATGATCGCGACGTCGTGCTGATGCTGGCCAAGAATCCCGCCGGGGCGAACGAGAACGTGCGCACCCTGCTGCTCGACCCCGGCGAGCATGACCTCCTGGTGGCGCTGAACGACCGCATCGCCGACGGGCGCGACGTGTCCTGGATCTGGGACGTCGACTGGGAGCCCCTGCTGCCACGCGTCCGGCGGCTCACCGCCACGGGTGAACGGGCGCATGACCTCGCACTGCGCTTCCGGTACGCGGGGATGCCGCCGGACCGCCTCCACGTGGAAGAGGACCCCGGGCGGGCCCTCGACGACGCCCTCGCCGCAGTTGCGCCGGGGGGCACCCTGCAGGTGCTTCCCACCTACACCGCGATGCACCAGATCCGCGCCGACCTCGTCGCCAGGGGCGCTGTCGGCGACTTCTGGAAGGCCGGCTGAGATGGAGAGCACGCTCATCACACCGGCCCGCGGCTTCATGGCCGAGCACGACCACTACCACGACGACGATGGCTTCTGGGAGGCGCACGCCGACCGGCTCGGGGGCCCGGTGTGCGACGTGGGGGCAGCGGCGGGTCGGATCAGCCTGCGGGTTGCCGCCCGGGGCCACGAGGTGTGGGCGGTCGATACCGACCCCGAGATGCTGGAGGTGCTGCGCGAGCGCGCGGGCCGGGCCGGCGTGGCGGACCGCGTGCACGGGGTCCGGGGGTCGATGACGGGCCCGCTTCCGGTGCGCGGCGCCGGGCTCGTCATGATCCCGATGAACAGCCTTCAGTTGATGCTTTCGGCAGACGATCGGCGTGCGTGCTTCACGGCGGCCCGCGATGCACTGCGGCCGGGGGGCGAGATGATCTTCGACCTCGCCATGCCGCACTTCCCGGTGATCGGGGATCTGGTCGGGGTGCTTCTGGACACCGGCCATTCCGTGGATCCGGGGACCCGCGACCTCCTGATGCACCAGGCGGTCTTCGAACGCGTCGATCCCGCATGCGGCGAGGCCGACATGCGGATCATCATCGAGCGGATCCACGCGGATGGCACCCGGACACGCGTCGAGCGCCCGCATCACCTGCATCTGTACGAGCCCGACGAGATCCCGGCGCTTGCATCGGATGCCGGGCTCGAGGTGGTCTGCTGCCGGGCGGGCTTCCGCGACGAGCCCCTGGCCCCGGACGCCGAGCGCCATGTCTGGCGCCTTCGGAGGCCCGACGCGTGAGCACGCCGGCCAACGAGGTGCGCCTGTGCCACCTGTATCCGCGCGAGCTGAACATCTATGCGGACCGGGGAAACATCGCAGTGCTGCGGATGCGCCTCGCGTGGCGCGGGATGCACCTGGTGGTGGAGGAGGCCGGCGTGGGCGACCCGGTGGTCCCCGGTCACCATGACCTCTACTACCTGGGCGGCGGCCAGGACCGCGATCAGGCGATCGTGGCCGAGGACATGGCGCGCGGCACGGGCCCGGCGATCGTCTCGGCCGTGGAGGATGGGGCTGCCCTCCTGGCGGTATGCGGTGGATACCAGCTCGCAGGGCACCGGTACGTGGGCGTGGACGGCGTGGTGATGCCGGGCATCGGCCTGCTGGATGCGGAGACCATCGCCGGGGACGACCGGCTCATCGGTGACGTCCTCGTGGACGCCACACTGGACGGCGTCTCACGCGAGGTCGCCGGATTCGAGAACCACGCCGGGAGGACGCACCTCGGTGCGGGCGCCACAGCCTTCGGACGGGTGCTCGCCGGATTCGGCAACGACGGCCGAACTGGCACGGAGGGAGTCACCTACCGGCGCGCCATCGGCACGTACCTCCACGGACCGCTTCTTCCGCGCAACCCGTGGGTGGCCGACACGCTGCTCGCGTGGGCGCTTTCCCACCGCACGGGCGGGGACGTGGCCCTACCGGCGCTCGATGACGCCCTGGAGGACGCAGCCCGTGCGGTGGCCGCCGGTCGCGCCCGGGGCGAACGCCAGGAACGGCTCATCGGCCGGCGCGCCTAGCGCCCCGTCGAGCCGAAGCCCCCCTCGCCGCGGCCATCCGTACCCGGCAGGCGGTCGGCCTCCACCGCCTCCCCCATCGCCACGGGAACGATCACCAGTTGCGCCACCCGGTCACCGGGATCAATCACCACCGGCGCATCCCCGAGGTTCACGAGGATCACGCGGAGTTCCCCGCGATAGCCGCTGTCGATGAGCCCGGGCGCATTCGCGACGGTCAGGCCGTCCCGGAGGGCGCGACCCGACCGGGGCACGACGAGCCCGGCCATGCCGGCGGGTACCGCCACCGCCAGCCCGGTGCCCACGGCGCACCGTGCCCCCGGGGCGATGTCGGCATGCTCCACGGATACGAGGTCGAGCCCTGCATCACCCGGATGGGCACGCTGCGGGATGACCGCCTCCGGCGCCAGGCGCCGGAACGGGATGTCAGGCGCCGACGAGACGGGAGATGCGCTCCGCCGCCTCCATCAGGCGGTCGTCCGGCACCGTGAGGCTCATCCGCACGAATCCCTCGCCGCTCGGCCCGTATGCCGAGCCCGGTGAGATCACGACGGCGGCCTCCTCCAGCACCTTCTCGGTGAACGAGGCCGAGGTCTCGCCCTCGGGAACCCGCGCCCATACGTAGATCGCGCCCTTCGGGGGCGTGAGCTCGAGCCCGATGTCGCGCAGGGCGTCGACCAGGACGTCACGGCGACGGCGGTAGATGTCGCACATGGCCCGCACCGACGCCTGGTCCGAGTCGAGGGCGGCGATGCTGGCCTCCTGCACCGCTTCGAACATCCCGGAGTCGAGGTTGGTCTTCAGCTGCCAGTAGGCGCTCACGACGTCGGCGTTACCGACGACCGCACCGCTTCGCCAGCCGGTCATGTTGTACGTCTTCGACAGCGAGAACACCTCGATGCCGACGTCCTTCGCACCGGGCGTGGCGAGGAACGACGGGGCAACATAGCCGTCGTAGGTGATTTCGGAGTAGGCGTTGTCGTGGACGATGATGAAGTCGTGACGGCGGGCGAGATCCACGGCGCGAGCGAACAGATCGTCCTCCACCACCGCGCCGGTGGGGTTGTTGGGGTAGTTCAGGTACATGATCCGGGCGCGGTCGAGGACGTCCCCGGGAATCGCTCCGAAGTCGGGCTGAAAGCCGAGTTCCGGGACAAGGGGCATGGGGACCGGCTCCGCGCCCACCAGGAGGGGGCCCATGGTGTAGACGGGGTAGCCCGGGTCGCTCGCCAGGGCCACGTCGCCGGGATCGAGCAGGGCGAGGTTGAGGTTGGCGATCGCCTCCTTCGCACCAAGGGCGGGGAGGATCTCGGTGTCCGGATCGAGCTCGACGCCGAACCGGCGGTCGTAGAACCCGGCGACCGACTCGCGAAAGCCCGCGCGCCCGCGATTGGACGGGTACTGGTGCGTGCCGGCGTCCGCAACGACGTCCTGCATTCGGCGCACGACCAGGTCCGGGGTCGGGGTGTCCGGATCGCCAATGCCCAGCGAGATGATGTCCACCCCCTCGGCCTTCTTGGCCGCGATCTTCCTCTCGATCTCCGCGAACAGGTACGGGGGCAGCAGCCCCAGCCGGGACGCGCCGACAGGACGATTGCTCACAGGGCCTCCAGACGTGAGGTCAGGGCCGCGGACATGCGGCCGGAGTAGATGGGATCCGCAGGGCCGGTCATGGTGACCCGCAGGTCATCGGCCACGTCGATCACGAGGTCGCCACCGGACAGGTGGACCGTCACGGGCGCCTCCAGGCCGTCCAGCCGGACTCCCGCGACTGCCGCGGCGCACGCACCCGTGCCGCAGGCCATGGTCACGCCGGCGCCGCGCTCCCACACCCGCATGGTGATCTCCGACGGGCCATCCCGCCGGATGAACTCCACGTTGGTGCGCTGCGGGAAGCGGTCCGCCACTTCCACCGCGGGACCGATGGTCGCCACCGCGGCGTCCGGGTCGTCATGGCGGATCACGGCGTGTGGATTGCCCATCGACACCTCGGCAAGGGTCACGCTGCCCGCAGGGGTATCGAGGGCCTCATCCGCCTCCCCGGCGGGAAAGCGCGCCCTCCCCATGTCCACCGAGACCATCGAGCCGTCCACGGCCACGCGGACCTCGCCCGCCCCGGTCAGGATGCTCCCGTCGGCGGGCAGCGCACCGGTGCCGTCCAGGTACCGGGCCACCATCCGGATGCCGTTGCCGCAGTTCTCCGCCATGCTGCCGTCCGGGTTCCACACCCGCATCTCGGGCACGTGGCCGCCGGTGCGCACCTCGAGGATTCCGTCCGCCCCGACCCCGAAGTTGCGATCACACACCAGCCGGGCGCGCGCAGCAGTGATGGGAAACGGCCATGCGGCCGACTCGGTCACCACGTAGTGGTTCCCGAGGCCCTGCCACTTCTCGAACGCGATTCCCTCGTGCACGGTGGAGCAGGCTATCCGACGCCCTCGCGGGCGCGCCGCCATGCCGCCACGATGGATGCCACGGCCGCCTCCGCGGGGCCATCGCCCAAGTCGATCTGCAGGTCCGGGGACATCCTGCGCATCCAGGTTCCCTGCATCCGCGCGAGCCGCCGGGTGCGCACGTTCACAGCCTCCTCGAACTCCACGATGTCGATGTCCCCCGTCGCAAGCGCCCGGGCCTCGCTCATCCCGATCACCTGCGCGGGGCCGCGCGCGAGATCCGGGCGTGCTGCTGCCGCCGTCAACTCAGCTATGAGGCCGTCCGCCATCTCCCTGCGCACGCGCTGGGCGATGAGCCCGTGCAGGACCTCCCGCGGGCGATCGAGGCCGACGACGAGAGTGGGGCGCCGCGGCGGCGCGGCCCAGATGTCGCCTCCGCGCGCATCCCCCGAATGTGCGCGCTCCAGCGCCCGTGCCACGCGGCGCGGGTTGGCGGGGTCGGTGGCCGCGGCCAGATCCGGTGCGCGGCGACGCAGTTCCGCCATCGCGGCAGCCGGCTCGGCCGCCAGCGCCTCGGCCCATTCGCGCACATCGGCATCGGGCGGCGGCCGCATGTCCAGGTCGCACGTGGCCGCCCTCAGGTACAGCCCCGTGCCCCCCGCGACGATCGGCACGCGCCCTTGGCCCACCAGCTCGTCCACCACCGAATGGGCCGCCTCCGCGAAACCGCCCGCACGGGAATCCTCATGCAATTCCAGGTCGCCCACGAAGTGGTACGTCACCTCAGCCCGCGCAGCGGGGCCCGGCGCATCAGCCGCCACTTCCAGCCCTCTGTAGCGCTGGAATGGGTCGGCCACCAGGATCTCGCCGCCCATCTCCCCCGCCAACGCGTGCGCCACGGCGCTCTTCCCGCATGCCGTGGGCCCGAACAGGGCGAGCACCTCGGCGCGGATGCTCAGGCCGCCCCCGCCGGCTGGGGCACCGGCACGCGATGCCCCGCGAGCGTCGTGGACGTCGCGGCGTCGATCGCCACCGGAACGATCGTGCCGGCCTCCGCCGCCCCATCGAAGTTGACCGTCACATTGTGCGACGACCGGCCGCTCATCCGCGACGGGTCGGTGCGCGACGGACCCTCCACCAGGACCTCTGCGACCCGCCCGACGTGGCGGGCCAGGCGCTCACGCGCCGTGGCCTGCACCACCTCGATCAGGCCCGCGATGCGCTCGGACTTGGCCTCGGGCGGGACGTCGTCATCCATCTGCTCGCCCGCCTCGGTTCCCGGCCGCGCCGAGTACACGAAGGTGTAGGCACCGTCGTACCCCACCTCGCGCACCAGCGACTCGGTGTCGGCGAAGTCGGCGTCCGACTCGCCGGGGAAGCCCACGATGAGGTCGGTGGTCAGCGCGATGTCCGGGACCCCCTCACGGATGCGCCCCACCAGATCCAGGTACCGCTGCCGGTCATATGTGCGGCGCATGGCCTTCAGCACCCGGCTCGACCCCGACTGCGCGGGCAGATGGATGTGCGTGCACACCTCGGGCACGTCGCGGTGGACGGCGATCACGTCCGCGCGGATGTCCTTGGGGTGGGGGCTCGTGTACCGCACGCGCCGGATGCCCGGCACGGCCGCGACCGCCGCCAGCAGCTCCGCGAATCCCATACGTGCATCGGCGGGAAGGTCCCGGCCGTAGGAGTTCACGTTCTGGCCGAGCAGGGTGACCTCCACCACACCATCGTCGGCCTGAGCCGCGACCTCCTCCAGGATCGCCTGCGGTGAGCGACTGCTCTCCCGGCCGCGCACCGTTGGCACGATGCAGTACGAGCACACGCAGTTGCACCCCACCGAGATCTGAACCCAGGCCTGATGCGGCCGCTCGCGCAGCGATGGCAGGTCCCCGCTGAACCGCCCGTCGAACGTGAATGCGCCCACCGCCTGCAGGCGCTCGCGCGCGAGCAACTCGCCGAGGCGGTTCACCTCGCCCGGCCCGAAAGCGATGTCCACGAAGGGGAAGTCCCGGAACACCGACTCCTTCTGGCTCTGGGCCCAGCACCCGCCCACGGCCACCACGACGTCGGGCCGCTCGCGCTTGATGCGCCGCGCCTCGCCCAGGTTGCCCATGAAGCGCTCGTCAGCCGAACCACGGATCGTGCAGGTGTTGAACACGATCAGGTCCGCGGCATCGCGATCCGGGCTCTCGTGGTACCCGAGGGAGCCGAGCAGTCCACGCATCCGCTCGGAGTCATGCGCATTCATCTGGCACCCGAAGGTGGTCAGGTGGTACCGGGGCATGCCCGCAATCGTAGCCCCGCGCCCGCGGCATCGCCGACGGGCGCGGGGCCGCAGCCGACTGCTATGCGGCCTTCACCTCTGCTGCCGCGTCCTCCGTGCCGCCCGCGACCGCCAGCACCTCACCGGTCTCCGGGTCCACCACCAGCTCCTCCTGCGGGGTCACGCCGGCGGCCTCGCGGATGCGCCGCTCGATCTCGTCCGCGATGTCGGTGTGCTCCAGCAGGAACGCCCGCGCGGCGTTGCGGCCCTGGCCCAGGCGGTCATCACCGAACGAGTAGTACGCGCCGCTCTTCGTGAGGATGTCGTGCTCGATGCCGAGGTCCAGCAGGGAGCCCTCGCGCGACACGCCCTCGCCGTAGAGGATGTCGAACTCCGCCTGGCGGAACGGCGGCGCCACCTTGTTCTTCACCACCTTCACGCGGGCGCGGCTGCCAATGACCTCAGCGCCCTCCTTCAGGTTCTCGATGCGCCGGACGTCCAGGCGCACCGATGAATAGAACTTCAGGGCGCGGCCACCCGGCGTGGTCTCGGGCGAGCCGAACATCACGCCGATCTTCTCGCGGAGCTGGTTGGTGAACACGCAGATGGTGCCGGCGCGGTTCAGCGTGCCCGCCAGCTTGCGGAGCGCCTGGCTCATCAGTCGCGCCTGGAGGCCCACATGGGTGTCGCCCATCTCGCCCTCGATCTCGGCCTTGGGCACCAGGGCGGCCACCGAGTCGATCGC
>CALIKX010000020.1 GCA_938017905.1 uncultured Thermoleophilia bacterium
GGCTGGCTGTGTTCGTCGCAGAAAGCTGCCTGCGCTGTGCCGTTCGCATAGCCGCCAGCGGAGAGCGTCGTGATATTGAGCGACTTGCCGTCTGTCGTGCGTAGGATTTGGTATAGCGGGCCATGGTAGTCACCAAAGAGGGCGCGCACGACCGAGTGCGCGGCGACACAGGGAGTTCCTCCCGTTGAGAAGATGTCGCACGGTCTATCTGTATGGGCCTGGAGAGCTGCGCTGGTGAAGCCGATCATCAGTGTGGTGACCATCGCACTGGCGGGCATCCTGGGCAAGGGGTGCATTTTCGTCCTCATTTTTCGCGCCGCGGCCGGCGGCGCGGGAGCCGGCTCCCCGGATGTCTCCGCGGGCTCGTCGGCCGTCGGGCCGGGAGCCGGCTCGACTTCGGGTGCAGGGGCCGCGGGCGCGGCGGCCTCGGGCACGGCGGCCTCCTCCGCCGGGGGCTCCTCCGCCGTCGGCGCGGGGGCGGACTCCTTGGCCTTCTCCGGGGGCTCCTCCGCCGTCGGCGCGGGGGCGGGCTCGGCCGCAGGCGCAGGGGCCTCGGGAGCGGCGTCTGCCTCCGGGGCCTCCTCCGTCTTCTTCTTCGCCGGCTTCCTCTTCCGGGGCGGCGCCTTGGGGATCTCACCCTCCGGCCGCGGGTTGCGGTTGGGCGACAGGATGTGCAGGGCCCAGGCCACCTCCACGGTGGACGAGGCCGTCTTCACGTCAAGCCCACCCCGCTGGAGCCGCTGCAGCACGTTGGCGCTCGGCAGCCCCTCCTCCTTGGCGATCTCGTAGACCCTCTTCTTCTCGCTCATGCGCCCCTCACTGCCTGTGCATCGCCCAGCCCCTGTGCCAGGGCCTCATCGATCACCACTGCACCGCGCGCGGCGCGCGCGAAACCGCGCCGCTCAACCGCAGCCATGAAGCAGGCGCGGGCATCGCAGGTGTACAGCCCCCGACCGCCCAGCGCGCCATCCGGATCGCGCATCAGCACGCGCTCACCCCCGCGCGGGACCGCGACGAAGCGCACCAGCGCGCCCTTCGGCGCCCGGCGGCGGCACCCGAGGCATGTGCGCTCGGGGACATGGCGCGTGGGTCGTGGCACGTCACTCGTCGGTCGCCCCTCCGTCGTCAGCCGTGGCGGCGGCCGGCGCCTCGGTCGGCGCCTCGGCGGGCGCCTCCCCGGACTCGTCTGCCGCGGCAGGCGCCCCGTCATCGGCCGGCGCCTCCCCGTCGCCGTCGACGGGCGCGGGCGCGGCGTCATCGGCCGGAGGCGCGGGCGGATCCGGCTGCGGCTGGTCGTGCCCGGGCAGGGCGCAGAAGCGGGTACCCGGCACCACGGCGTTCGGGCAGCGCCTGCCGCTCTGCAGAATGTGGGCGCAGCGCGCCACGCCGCCCTCCAGCTCGTCGGAGTAGTCGTCGCCTTCCTCCTCGGAGGCGAACGTCGACTCGCTCTTGATGTCGATGCGCCAGCCCGTGAGTCGTGCGGCGAGCCGGGCGTTCATGCCCTCCTTGCCGATCGCCAGCGACAACTGGTCGTCGGGCACCACGACCACGGCCTGCCGGGCCTCGTCGTCGACGAGGACCTCGCGGACGCGTGCCGGCGACAGCGCCTTGGCCACGTAGCGCGCCGGCTCGTCGTTGAACGGGATGATGTCGATCTTCTCGCCGCGGAGCTCGGACACCACCATCCGCACGCGCGAACCCCGCGGGCCCACGCAGGCCCCGACCGGATCCACGCCCTGGACGTTGGAGATGACGGCGATCTTCGACCGCCAGCCGGCCTCGCGCGCGACGTTGCGGATCTCCACGAGGCCGTCCGCGATCTCCGGAACCTCGAGCTCGAAGAGGCGCTTGATCATCTCGTCGGACCGACGGCTGAGGATCACCTGCGGGCCCTTGTTCGACGAGCGCACGTCCACGATCACCGCCTTGATGCGGGCGCCGTGGTCGTAGCGCTCGCCGGGCACCTGCTCACTGGCGGGCAGCAGCGCCTCCACGCGGCCCAGGTCCACGAGCGTGTACCGGTGATCCGACTGCTGGATGATGCCGTTGACGATCTCGCCGACCCGGTCGACGTACTCCTCGTACATCATCTCGCGCTCCGCCTCGCGGATGCGCTGCAGGATGACCTGCTTCGCGGTCTGCGCGGCGATGCGACCGAAGTTATCCGTGGTGACGCTCACGGGGCGGATCTCATCCGGTCCGTATGCCGACCAGTCGATGTCCGGCGGCGGCGGCTCGAACTCCTCCGGGTCCACGCCCTCGGGGATCTCGGGCTCGGGGCGCGGCAGGGTCTTCAGCTCCACGCCCTCGGGCAGGACCAACTGATTCACCTGCATCTCGCCGCTCTCGCGGTCGATGTCCACGCGGGCCCAGTCCACGGCCCCCGGCGTCTTGCGGTACGCGGCGAGGAGGGCATCCTCCAGCGCCACGAGCAGGGTCTCGGAGTCGATCCCCTTCTCGCGCTCGATCTGCTTGATCGCCTCGATGATTTCCCGGTTCAAATCAGGCTCCTGCCGTCACTCGCCACATTGCGCCCTCTTCACCATCCGTGCCCTGCGCACCGCGCTCCGGGGCACGACCTGCAACCCATCCGGGGTCTCCACCGTGGCGGAATCGTCATCCGCCGCCAGGAGGATCCCTGTCAGGGACTTCCCGGCACCGGGGACCGCACCGGGCTCCACCGCCAACTTCACCGTCTCGCCGATGGCGGCGGTGTAGTGGCGGGTCACCCGGAGCGGAGGCTCCGGGCCCGGCGATGATACCTCCACGGCGTAGCGGTCGCGGAGCCCGGCATCGTCGAGCACCCGCGTCACCTGTGCGCACAGGTCGTGGTCCACGCGCACCGGGTGGTCGATCACCACCGTGAGCACCCCCGAGCCCGCGCGGCCGCCGACAGCGACCGCGCGGAGGTCCACCTCCGGCAGCGCACGCGCCAGGAGTTCCTCCACCTGCTGCTCGATCGATGTCGCCGTCTCGGCCGTCCCGGTCCCCGCGTTCCGTGTCATCCCAATAAAAAAGCGGGTCTCCCGACCCGCTCCTCCGGGTGCCGCTTGTCCCCTGCCAGCAGCGCGCTGAGGGTATCACACCCCCGGACGGCGACCGCGCCCCGGGCCCGCCGGCAGGAGCTCCGATTCGAGGACGAGCGTGGCCGGTCCATCATTCACCAGGGCGACATCCATGTGGTGCCCGAAACGGCCTGTGCGGACCGGAATCCCGGCGGCGCGCAGCGCGTCGCCGACAGCGGCCACGAGGGGCTCGGCCACCTCCGGGCGCGCGGCCATCGCCCAGGAGGGTCGGTTTCCCCGCCGGACGTCACCCATCAGGGTGAACTGGCTCACAACCAGCGCACTGCCGCCGACCTGCGCGAGGGTGAGGTGGAACGGGCGCTCACCTTCCGGGAAGAGCCGCACGGCAGCGACCTTGGCGGCCATGCGCGCGGCGTCAGCGGGCGTGTCGCCCTCCTCGACGCCCACCAGCAGCAGGTATCCGTGGCCGATGGCGCCCACGACCTCGCCCCCCGATCGCACCTCGGCCGATGCCACGCGCTGGAGGACGATCCGCACGGGGCAATCGTACGGCCCGCGCGCGGTACCGTGGGTGCATGACCGATGGAGCAGCGCTGGTGCAGGTATGGCTCGACGGGATCGGCGTGGATGCCGAGCGACTCGGGGCCCGCGAATGGTCCATCCGCGTTCCGAGCGTCAAGCGGGGAATCGTGGCCGTGGCCGCCGAGGCGGGCGAGCGGACCCTGGCGCTGCGCGCGTTCTTCATGCGCGGGCCCGACCGCGCGCATTCGGACGTGTACCGCCGCGCGCTGCGGAAGAACCTCGACATGCATCACTGGAGGTTCGCCGTGGACGATGCCGGCGACCTGTGGCTGCTCGCCGAGGCCGAGACCTCGGTGCTCGGGTCCGATGGGCTGGACGGGCTCCTGGGCCTGCTGTCCACGTACGTGGACGAGAGCTTCGAGGGGATCCTCCGGCTGGGATTCGAGGTGCCCCCGGGGCAGGGCGTGGGCCCGCCACCCACCGCGACCGGCTACACCAGCTTCGACCCCAGGCAGCGCGCCAACTCATAGTGCCGGGCCGCCCGGTCCTCGTCACCGAGGCCGCGGTAGGCGCGCCCCAGGCAGTAGTGCGCGTAGTGATCGGTGGGCTGGATCTCGATGGCCACCTCGAACTCATCCGCGGCGCGTTGGAACTGGCGCGTGGAGAGGTACGCGCGCCCCAGCGCCTCGCGGATCGAGCCCTTGTCCGGCTCGAGCTTCTTCGCCTGCTCCAGGGCGACGGCCGCGGGGTGGAAGTCGCGCGAGCGCATCAGCTCCATCCCGCGCTGGAACCATTCATATGCGCCGACTCCCTCGCCCATCCAGGCAAGGGTACCGCGGCGCCACGCCTACGACGCGCCGACCGGGCCCGCGCCCACCAGCGGCCGGGCGGCATCGAGGATGCGCTCGGCGCACTCGCGCTTGGTCATGCGCGGAAGGGAGGCCTCGTCCTCTCCCGGGCCGATGATCGTGATGACGTTCTCGGGACCCTCGAACGCCGCGCCGGGGATGGCGGCATCGTTGTGCACCACGATGTCCACGGCCTTGCGCACGCGCTTGGCGCGGGCGCGATCCAGCCCCTCGGGGCCATGCTCGGCGGCGAAGCCCACCAGGACCTGGTCGCCGCGCAGCGCCGAGAGCTCGGCGAGGATGTCGGTGGTCCGCTCCATCTCGACGGTGATGGCATCGGCGCGCGACTTGTCGAGCTTGCCGTCAGCGGCCGCCACCGGCCGGTAGTCGGCGACCGCCGCGCACATGATCAGCACGTCACATGCAGGGAACTCCGCGCGGCAGGCATCGCGCAGCGCCGCAGCGGTGGGGGCATCCACGTAGCGGATGCCGGCCTCGCGCGGCAGGTCCACGTTGGCCTGCACCACCGTGACCGCGGCGCCGCGGTCACGTGCGGCCGCGGCCAGCGCCCATCCCATGCGACCACTGGACCGGTTGCCCACGTAGCGCACCGCGTCAATCGGCTCCCGCGTGCCGCCGGCCGAGATCAGCACCGACAACCCCTCCATGTCCCGGGCCCCGGCCGGGGCACCGAGGGCGGCCTCGACGGCCGCGACGATCGCGGCGGGCTCGGCCAGGCGCCCCGGACCCACCGCGCCATCGGCCAGCAGCCCGCTCTCGGGCTCGATGATGTGCGCGCCGTCGCGTCGCAGCGCCTCGATGTTGCGGGCGGTTGCCGGATGCATCCACATCGAGGTGTTCATCGCCGGCGCGACCACCACCGGACCGCGAAACGCCAGGTAGCACGACGTGAGAAGGCTGCTCGCGGCGCCCGAAGCCATCTGCGAGATCGTGTTGGCCGATGCCGGCGCCACCAGCATCAGGTCCTTGCCGTCGTTCACGTCGAGGTGGTGGTATCCCGGCTGGTCGGCATCGCCGAACAGGTGCGTGCCCACCTCGCGCCCCGACAGCGCAGCGAACGATGCGCTGCCCACGAAGCGCTCGGCGGTGTGCGTCATCACCACGCTCACCCCGTGCCCCTGGCGCTGCAGGATCCGCAGCACGTCCAGGCTCTTGTACGCGGCGATGCCGCCCGTCACTCCCAGGAGGATCTCGGCCATGGCGGAACCGTATCGCCATCCATGCCGGGGCCGCCTGATCCGCCGGGGAGCCACGCCGTGCAGCCCGCGGACCGGGCATTACCCCTGGCGATAATCACAGCAGTGCGGCTGGCCCCGGTGTATCGGTTAGCGACAACTCGCCGACGCCGCCGCGTGCGAACGGGCTCCGCCCGTGCGCTCACGCGGATGGCCCGCCTGCGGTAATGGCCAACCGATACACCGGCGCCATCCGCCTCTCGCGCTTTTTCGCCGGGGGTGATGGCACCCCCGCGGGGCACTCGCTCAGATGTCCAGGTCGACGAACCACACGTCCGCGTCGCACCCCTTGGCGATCGCGGCCTGCGTGGCGGGCGGCACCGGGGAGTCCACGGTCACGCCCATCGTGGCCTGCCCCTCGGAGGAACGCCCGACGGCCATCGAGGCGATGTTGATGCCCTCATCGGCCATGACCGACCCGACGGTGCCGATCTTCCCGGGGACGTCCGCGTAGCGGAGGATTCCCACGTGGCGGTCCAGCTCCAGCTCGATGGACTGGCCGAGGACCTCC
>CALIKX010000021.1 GCA_938017905.1 uncultured Thermoleophilia bacterium
GCGGGACCCGCGGTGTCCTTGTAGGGGTCACCGACGGTGTCACCGGTCACCGCGGCCTTGTGGGCCTCGGAACCCTTGCCACCGAACTCGCCGTCCTCGATGAGCTTCTTCGCGTTATCCCACGCACCGCCACCCGAGGTCATCGAGATGGCGACGAAGATACCGGTCACGATAACTCCGAGGAGAAGGCCACCCAGCATCACGCGCCCGTGCTCGATGCCGAAGATAAAGGCGACGATGATCGGGACGATGATGGGGATGAGCCCCGGGATCAGCATCTGCTTCTGCGCCGAGGCCGTCACGATGCGCACGCTGCGCGCATAGTCCGGCTTCTCGGTGCCCTGCATGATCCCCGGCTTGTCGCGGAACTGCTGGCGCACCTCCTCGACCACCTGCGCGCCGGCCTTCCCCACCGCCTCCATCGAGAACGCGGCGAAGATGAACGGCATGAGGCCGCCGATGAACAGCCCGACCACCACGTAGGGATCGGACAGGTCGAACGAGAGGTTCAGCGCCGACGCACCCGCATTGCCGATCGCCACCTTGAGCTCCTCGACGTACGAGACGAAGAGCACCACGGCGGCGAGCCCGGCGGAGCCGATGGCGTACCCCTTGGTGACGGCCTTCGTGGTGTTGCCGACCGCGTCGAGCGGGTCGGTCACCGCGCGCACCGACTCCGGCAGCTCCGCCATCTCGGCGATGCCACCGGCGTTGTCGGTGATGGGCCCGTAGGCGTCGAGCGCCACGACGATGCCCGCCAGAGACAGCATGGCCATCACGGCCACGCCGATGCCGTAGTAGCCCGCCAGGGCGTACGACGACACGATACCCGCCACGATCACGATCACCGGGAGGGCGGTCGCCTTCAGGCTGACGGCGAGGCCCGCGATGATGTTGGTGGCGTGCCCGGTCTCGGACGCCTTCGCGATGCTGCGTACCGGCGGCCAGATGGTGCCGGTGTAGTACTCGGTGATCGCCACGAGCAGGATGGTCACGCCCAGGCCGATGAGAGCGGCCCAGTAGTAGTTGGCCCAGCTGCCCGGGATGACGCCGTTGGCACCCGTCGGCACCACGCCCTCCATCAGCCACTTGGTGAGTGGGATGAAGAGGAGGGCCGAAAGCACCGCCGACACGCCCAAGCCGGTGTACAACGCGGAGGTGACCGAGCTGTTCTTGCCCAGGCGCACAAACCAGGTGCCGACGATCGACGTGATGATCGACGCAGCACCGAGGATGAGCGGGAACATGATTGCGTTCATTACGCCGCCCACGAAGAACAGCGAGCCGAGGAACATCACGGCCACCGTGGTGACGGCGTACGTCTCGAACAGGTCCGCGGCCATGCCGGCGCAGTCACCGACGTTGTCACCGACGTTGTCGGCGATCACGGCGGGGTTGCGCGGGTCATCCTCGGGGATGCCCGCCTCGACCTTGCCGACCAGGTCGGCGCCGACATCGGCACCCTTGGTGAAGATGCCTCCGCCCAGTCGGGCGAACACGCTGATGAGCGAACCACCGAAGGCCAGGCCGATCAGCGGGGCGACGGCCGCCTTGTCGCCGCCGAGGACGAGGAAGTAGCCGGCAACGGAGAGGAGACCGAGGCCCACTACCAGTAGACCCGTAACTGAGCCACCCATAAATGAGATTCCAAGAGCCGGCTTGAGACCGCCCCTTGCCGCCTCTGCCGTGCGCACATTGGTGCGCACCGAGACATTCATGCCAATGAAGCCGGCGGCGGCGGACGCCACGGCACCGATGAGGAACCCGATCGCGGCCTTCCAGCCGAGCAGCGGCGACTCAACAGCGCTGCCGAGGAACCCGATCAGGAGAAAGAGGACCACGGCGACGACGCCGATGATCGCGTACTGACGATTGAGGTACGCCTTCGCGCCCTCCTGAATCGCGCCGGCGATCTCGCGCATCCTCTCGTTGCCTGCAGGCTGCTTGAGGATGTATGCCGCGAGACCAAGGCCGTATGCAATGGCGATGAGCCCGCATACGAGCGCAATCCATGCACTGTTGTCCGACAGGAAGTCGGCCAAGGACTGCCTCCAAGTCTAGGGATACGGGCCCGGCAGCAGTTGCCGGGCATGCGCACGCGTGGGGACGGGGCCCCCGCGTGCGACGGGGTTTTGTACCAGACGCCACGGCGCAGATGCCCCCACCGCAGGCCATAATGCGCACCGTGAAGGGGACTCTCAGCGCCGTTGCGGGCGCCGCTCTGGCAGGTGCGCTGGCCGGGCTGGCACGGGGCGTGCGCCAACCGGGCCCGGTCCTGCCGGGCGACCGGCTAGTGCGCGCGCCCGTGGCCACGCGCACCCTCTCGGCATGGTTCCCCGCCGGGCCCGATGCCGTGTGGCCATGGCTGGCGCAGATGGGGGCGGGCCGCGCCGGGTGGTACGGCGTGGACCTGATCGACAACGGGGGCGAGGCGTCCGCCGACCACATCGTGCCCGAGCTGCAGCGGATCGCCCCCGGCGACGAACTGGCGGCGTCCACATTTGGCGGACCGCCGTTCGTGGTGGCGCAGGCAGTGGAGAACCGCGCGCTGGTGATGGTGCTGCGATCCGGCCGCGGCCGACTGCGCACCTCGTATGCCTACGTGCTGGCCCCCCAGGCGGGCGGAACGCGCCTGACGGCGCGCCTGCGCATGGGGGGCCGCCCCGCGTTGGGCGCGATGCTGGCCGCCCCGCTCGTGCTGGCGGGGCACGAGGCGGGACAGCGCATTCAGTTCCTGCGGCTTCGCCCCAGGATCAGTGCCCGCTGATCACCGCTCCGTCGAGGGCGCTGCCGCAGGAGTCCTGCGTTGAGGGAATGCGCGGGATGACCGCGAACAGAAGGTCGCGCAGGCGGTCGTTGTTCTGGGCGAAGACCTCGAACACCTCAGCAAGCGACACCGGTGTGACGCCGGGCATGCCCTCCAGCCCCACGTCGTAGTCGGTGATGAGCGAGATGTTGGCGTAACACATCTCCAGTTCCCGGGCCAGATGGCACTCGGGGTAGGCGGTCATGTTGATGGCGTGCCAGCCCATCTGGTTGAACCACCTGCTCTCCGCGCGCGTGGAGAACCGCGGCCCCTGCACCACCACCACCGTGCCGCCGTCATGCACGGGGATCCCCAGCTCCTCGCAGCCCTCGACCAGCAGCCGGCCGATGGAGGGGCAATACGGATCGGCGGCGCTCACGTGCGTGGCCTGCGGGCCGTCGTAGAAGGTGTCGCGCCTGCCATTGGTGCGGTCCACGTACTGGTCGCACACCACGAACTCCCCCAGGCCGATATCGGCCTGCAGGCTGCCGGATGCGCAGGGGCCGATGATGTGCGACACGCCCAGTTCCTTCATGGCCCAGACGTTGGCCCGGTAGTTGATGGCATGCGGCGGGTACTGGTGGTCGTGCCCGTGGCGCGGCAGGAACGCCACGCTGCGGCCCCCGATGTCGCCCAGCACCACGGGACCGCTGGGGTCGCCGTAGGGGGTGGGCACCTCCACCTGCTCGGTGTGCTGCAGGAACGAGTAGAAGCCCGATCCCCCGAACACCCCGATTTCCGCCTGGCGGTCTGCCACCGGGGTCAGACCTTGTCCCCGGGCTTCCAGAGCTTGCCGGCCTCCCCCGGCCCGCCGGGCGTCCACAGGTCGCCACCCTGGCCACCGGGAGGCGCGGCCGGCGGCGGGGTGGCGGCGCCAGCGCCCGAGGGCCCGTCGGCGGCCTCGCCGCCCTCCTCCTTGGCCTTCTTCGCCTGCTCCACCAACTCGGCGAAGGCCATCTGCAACTGGGCCATGGGCTCGGCGAAAGGCTTGGCCGCCTCCTCGCCCATGATGGCGTTGCTCACCGCGAGCAGCGCCCGCAGCGACTCGATGGCCAGCCCCGCCTGCGGCAGGTCGAAGTCTTCCTCCCCGCGCGGACCCAGGCCCATGCGGATGGCCGCCATGTCGGTGAAGGTGGCCATGGTCTGGAACACCACGTCCTGCACCGGCGTGGTCATCAGGCGCCGCAGCATCTCTGCGGCGACCATCTCCTCCTGCGTGGGCTCGCGCCCGTCATCCCCGCCATCCGGCGGCGTCGGCTGCTCGGTGCTCATGTCGTGCTCACCATCCCCAGGTGTTCGAGTGCTTCCTCCGCCGAGCAACGCGTGCGCTCGGCGGCATGTGCGTGCATCGCGACCAGGTCCTGGCCGGAGGCGAACGCCCGGGCCTGGCGCTGCGCGCCATTGCCCTCCTCCAGCATCACCGGGACCCTCCCGAGGAAGTGCCCGAGCCCCAGCCGGTCGTGGACCGGGGCGGTGAATTCCACGAGGGCGCGCACCGCATCGGCGGTGGCGCACTCCTCGCCGCGCTCGAAGTCGATCATGCGGCCATCCAGGCCGTGGCGCTGCGCGCGCCACAGATTCTCCTCGATGAGGCGCCCTGGATGCGCCGGCAGCGGCCGCCCGGCGTCGTAGTCGTCGCAGAAGCGGGCGACCAGGGCCAGCGACAGCGCGAGGATCGCGAGCCCCTCCCCCATCTCCGTCTGCCCGTCGGCGATGCGCACCTCGATGGTGCCGAAGTCGTGGTGCGGCCGGATGCTCCACCAGATCTGCGTGCTCTCGACGATCGAGTGGGTGCGCTCCAGCAGCCGCACGAACGCGGCGTATTCATCGAAGTCCATCAGCGGGTCGGGCACCCCGCACCGCGGGAACGACCGCGTGAACAGCGACGTGCGCGTGGAGTGAAGGCGCGTGAGTCGCCCCAGGTACACGGCGCTGTTGGCCGACAGCGCCAGGATCTCGGGCAGCACGCTGCGCATGGCCGTGCAGACCCGGATGGCGCGGTCGGCGTCGCGCACGCCCACGTGCAGGTGCTGCGACCACGTGTTGTTGATCCACGCGATGTACCCCAGCTCGCCTTCCACCCGCTCGTAGTGCGGGGTCTCGATGATGTGCTGCTCCTGCCACGGGCTGAACGGGTGGCATCCCGTGATGGCCGTGGCCACCCCCTGCCGCTCGGCGTGGGCGATGACGGCCAGCCGGCCCTCGGCCAGCTCGCGGGCCGCGCCGGCAAACGACATGTGCGGCTGGGTCTTGAACTCCAGCTCGCTGGAGATGAGCTCGCCGGCGAGCCGGGGGCGCAGGTCGTCGGGCGCGGTGGCCACGATGTCCTCAAAGCGGGGCACCAGCTCCATGGAGGACGGATCCAGCAGCTGGTACTCCTCCTCCAGGCCCACTGTGAAGTCGGTGGACGAGGCGAAGCGATCACGCACGCCATCGAGTATCGAGGGAGGCTCCGGCACGGCGGCTGAGGGTACCAGCGGCGACCTCCGTTCCCGGGCGCCGGCGGGGGTACTGCTACCGTTGCCCCGTCGCGCGGCATGGGGCCGCGCATCGCGAGGAAGCTCCCCGTCCGGACACGGTCTCCCGTATCGATGGTGGAAGGTTCCTCACCATCGCGGCGCGTGCCGCAGGGAGAACAACCGAATGTCCGATGCAACGTTCGCCGAACTCGGCGTGAGCGATGCCGTTTGCGAGGTGCTGGACGGCAAGGGATTCGTCGCACCGTTCCCGGTGCAGGAGTCCGTCATCCCCGAGGCCCTGGAGGGGCGCGACCTCACGGTGCGCGCACCCACCGGCTCGGGCAAGACCCTGGCCTTTGCGCTGCCCACCGTGGAGTTCCTGCATGAGCCGCATGGGTACCCCGGTGCCCTGGTGCTGGCCCCCACCCGCGAGCTGGCCGTGCAGATAACCGAGGAGGTCACCCCCCTCGCCGCCGCCCTCGGGCTGAAGACGGCCGTGGCCTACGGCGGGGTGCCGCTGGACCGCCAGGCGAAGAAGGCCGCGGGCGCCGACTTCGTGGTGGCCACCCCCGGCCGCCTGCTCGACCTGATGCGCCAGAAGCTGGTGGACATGTCGAAGATCGAGGTGCTCATCCTCGACGAGGCCGACCGCATGCTGGACATGGGCTTCATCCCCCAGGTAGAGGCCATCCTGAAGTTCCTGCCGGCCGAGCGCCAGACCATGCTGTTCTCCGCCACCCTGGACGGCGAGATCGCGCGCCTCGCGAACAAGATGACCAAGAGTCCCGGCCTTATCGAGACCGAGGACGACCCCGGCACCGACATCGCGCTGTCCGAGCGCCTGGAGCAATCCTTCGTGCCCGTGGAGCCATCAAGCCGCACCGAGACCCTCATCGACCTGGTGAGGGACGAGGACGACCTGGTGCTCATCTTCTGCCGCACCAAGCGCGGAGCGGCCCGCCTGACCGAGCGCATCAACAAGCTCGGCCTGCCCGCCCGCGAGCTGCACGGCGACCTGAGCCAGGCGGTGCGCGAGAAGACGCTGAAGAGCTTCGCCGACGGCAAGACCCGTGTGCTGATCGCCACCGACGTGGCATCGCGCGGCATCGACCTGGACGACATCGGCCTGGTGGTGAACTTCGATCCGCCCGACGACCAGGACACCTACACCCACCGCGTGGGCCGCACCGCGCGCGCCGGCCGCACGGGGCGCGCCATCACCATGGTGCTGCCCGATCAGCTGGATGAGGTGGGGCGCATGGCGAAGCGCCTGGGGCAGGAGGAGGCCTGGAAGGCCGCGGGCTTCCGCGATCCGCTGGCGAAGGTGATGTACGCCTCGCGCGGCAGCCGGGCGTTCGGCAAGCCCACCGCCAAGCGCGACTCCGGCCCGTCGACCGCCCCGCCGCGCGCGGGCAGCCGGGTGAAGCGGGGCTCGCGCACCACCTGACGCGCACCCTGCCACGCCGCGGTGCGGCTGGTCTACACTCCCGGCCGCGCCACGGCGCCGACCCGCCGAGTTAGCTCAGTTGGTAGAGCACTTCCATGGTAAGGAAGGGGTCATCGGTTCGAGTCCGATACTCGGCTTGCAGGTTTCCCATCTTGCGGAAGCAGTCGCGGCAAGAAACGCAGAACAAGCGCTGCGGGGTTCGGGGGGGTTGGGCCAGGCTGGCCGGCGCTCAGTCA
>CALIKX010000022.1 GCA_938017905.1 uncultured Thermoleophilia bacterium
TACGTGCTGGGCCTCGTCCTCGCTGCGGCATGGACCACGGCCGGCGGGGCGCTGGCGTTCGCGCTTCCGGGCGCGGGCGTGCAGTCGGCCGGGCAGGTGATCGCGGCGGGCGCGTGGTTCACGCTGTGGTCGTTCGCAGGCCTGCTCGTGCTGCCCTCGGTGAGCCGGCCGGCCGTCTACGCCGCGGATTCGGCAGCGCTGCAGGACCACCCCGCGGAGGAGGTCGCACGGGCCATCCGTGCGCTGGACGCACTGCAGGATGACGAGCCCGAGCGGCCAGACGGAATCGAGGTGATCTTCCATCCCATCCCGTCTGCGGGCCGCCGCATCCGTCGGCTGGGACAGGCCGCACCGGGCATCAGGCCCTGGCACGTGGCGCGGCTGGCGCTGCCGATGTCGTGGTGCCTGCTGGGGCTGATGGGACGCGCGGTGCACTGCAACGCCGGGCGCCCCGAACTCTGGGTGCTGCTGCCCTCCGACTGACGTCGCCGGGGAGACGCGGCCTACGCGAGCCCGTCCACCACCCGCACGTTGCGGATGTCGAAGTCGTCCTCGCCCCAAGGGGCGGTGAGGAACGCCCCGGTGGTCTCCACCGCCACGGCGGGGGATGTGGCGCGCATGCTCATCACAAGCAGGTTCGCGTGGTTGTACTTGCGCGCCAGGCGGGCCGTCTCGGCATCGGCGCACAGCGCAGCGCGCGCGCCCTGCACCTTGTTGGCGGCGATGCAGGCCCCCGTGCCGCTCCAGCAGAAGAGGACGCCGACGTCCGCATCGCCTGAGGTGACGGCGCGCGCGGTGGCGGCGGACGCCTCGGCCCACTCGGTGTCGTCACCGTCCACGAGGGGCCCGATCAGCGTCAGCTGATGCCCCTGGTCGCGCAGCCACTGCACCACGGCATCGGTGACGGGCTGGCGCATGTCGGATCCCACGGCGATGCGCATAGCGCAAATGTACCGGCGCCCGGGCGCTACCGTGCTGCGCATGATCGTTCGTGGAGGTACCTTCGGACCCGTGGCCACCAACACCTACGTGGTGGCCGACCGGGAGGGCGGCAGCGCCCTCATCGTGGACCCGGCGGCCGGCAGCAGCCGCTGGGTGGCTGAGACGCTGTCGGCGCTGGCGGTGGAGCCCGTGGCAGTTCTGGACACCCATGGCCACTGGGACCACGTGGTGGAGAACCACGTGTGGGATGCCCAGGGCATCCCCGTGTGGGTGGGACGCGGCGATGAGGGCTGGCTGGAGGCACCGGCGCCGTTCAACCCTGCGCTGTTCGGCAACCCCCCGCCCACGCCGGGCGTGACACCCGCCGCCATCCTCGAGGATGGCGACACCATCACCTGCGGCGACCTGGTGTTCCAGATGCTGGCCACCCCCGGGCACTCGCCCGGCCTGCAGGTGGCCTACAACGCGGAGGCCGGGCAGGCGCTGGTGGGCGACCTGATCTTCGCGATGGGCATCGGCCGGACCGACTTCCCCGGCAGCGACCATGGCGACATGGTGCGCTCGCTCACCCGCCTGTTCGACGAGATCCCGGGCGACACGGTGATCTACCCCGGCCACGACCGGTGGGGAATGACGCTGGCCGATGCCGAGCCCTACGCACGGATGTTCATGTGAGCGTCACGCGTGACGATGTGATCGCGGCGCTGGACCGCGTGCTCGACCCGGAATTGCACCGCAGCATCGTGGCGCTCGGCATGGTGGGCGCGGTGGAGGTGGACGGTCCGCGGGTGGCAATCACCATCAAGCTCACGGTGGCGGGATGCCCGCTGAAGGCCGAGATCCAGCGGCGCGTGAGCGAGGCCGTGGCCGTCCTCCCCGGCGTGGAGGGCGTGCAGGTGGGCCTCGACACCATGACCGACGAGGAGCGCGCCGGGGTGCGCGAATCCATCATCGGCGGGCCGCGCCGCGACAGCCCCTTCACGCCCGACGCGCGCACCCGGGTGATCCTGGTGTCATCGGGTAAGGGCGGCGTGGGCAAGTCGAGCGTCACGTGCAACCTGGCGGTGGCGCTGGCGGCGCAGGGTCATTCGGTGGGACTGCTCGATGCCGACGTGTACGGGTACTCGATCCCACGGATGATGGGCGCCACGCAGCAGCCGGTGATGCTCGACGACCTCATCATCCCGGTCGAGAGCCACGGGGTGCGGCTGATGAGCATCGGCTTCATGACGGCCGACGACAACCCCGTCATCTGGCGGGGCCCCATGCTGCACAAGGCGCTCACCTCATTCGTGACCGAGGTCTTCTGGGACGACCCCGACGTGCTGCTGGTGGACCTGCCGCCGGGAACGGGCGATGTGGCGCTGTCGCTGGCGCAGTTGCTGCCCGCGGCACAGGTGCTGGTGGTCACCACGCCGCAACTCACCGCACAGCGGGTGGCCCGACGGGCGGCCGCGATGGCGAGCCGGGTGGAGCTGCCCGTACTGGGCGTGATCGAGAACATGTCGTGGTTCGTCGCCCCGGACACGGGCGCCCGCTACGAGGTGTTCTCAGGGGGCGGTGGGCAGGCACTTGCCGATGACCTGGGCGTTCCCCTGCTGGGGCAGGTGCCGCTCGAGTCGGATGTGGCCCGGGCCGGTGACGAGGGAATGCCCGTGGTGGCCGCGCGGCCCGACAGCCCGGCAGCGCGGGCCCTCGTAGGCATCTCCGCCCAGGTGGCGGGTGCGGCGGGCATCCCGACGGCATCGGGCATCCCCCTCACGGCCGGGTAGACTGCCCCCCGTTCGGCGGACCCGGTTGGGGGTCTGCGAAGCGATCGCCTGAGGAGACTCCGTTGGCCTACGTCATCACCGAGCCCTGCATCGGCACCAAGGACACCTCCTGCGCGGATGTGTGCCCCGTCGACTGCATCCACCCCGCACCGGGCGAGGACAACGCCGACACGGCCACGATGCTCTACATCGACCCGTCCGAATGCATCGACTGCGACGCCTGCGTCGAGGCCTGCCCGGTTGACGCCACGATGGCCGAGGACGACGTCCCGGCCCAGTGGGAGGTCTTCAAGGAGATCAATCGCGCCTACTACGAGCAGGGCCACGAGGCCGGCGAGACGATGGTGCAGGAGTTCCTGGCCGCCCGCGGGTAGCGACACCCCTAAATGCAGTACCCGCGAAGGGCGCCCACCGGGCGCCCTTCGTCGTTCCGGGCCACCTCAGCCGGGCGCCTAGTTGAGGCGGGCGGCACGGATGTCGTCCAGGGTCGATTCCGCCACCCGCACCGCAAGGGATGGCGGGGTGGTGGTGAGCAGGGAGCCCAACAGGGCCTCGGCCTCGTCGGAGTCCCCCATCGCCACCAGCACCTCGGCCAGCCGCACACGGGGCGCCGGGTCATCCGGGTTCACGAGGGCCTGCAGCCCGAGGCACCAGCGCACGTCGGACAACCGGTCCCGACGCCGGTAGGAGCCCTCGAGGTTGAGCAGCATCCGGATGACGGTGACCTCGGCCGGTGCGGGCGAGAGGTGCCCGGGCTCGAGGTCCGTGCCGGCGGTGTCACGCGCGATCCCGGCGAGTTCCGCCACGGTCCGCGGCGCCCAGCCATGGAACGGATCCACGTAACGGACGCGCCCATCGGACACATCGGCCACGATGTAGTGACCGGGCATCGCGACGCCCTCGATGCGCGCGCCGGTGCGACGCCCCACCGCCACGGCCAGCGCCGACAGCGCGATGGGCAGGCCCCGGCGCCTCCGCAGCACATGGTCGAGGAACGAGTTGCGCGGGTCGTCGTAGGCGTCGGCATCCCCCGCATAGCCTTCGTCGCGCAGCAGGTCGAACACCGCGGTGGCGTCGGTGCCCCCCGCCATCACGGCAAGGCGGTCCACTTCATCCAGCCAGCGCTCGCAGTCGAGCCCCGGCCGCCCCTCCGCTGCGATGCGCAGGTTGGCCTCGGCCAGGTCGGGGTCGGGCGCCCGCATCAGGTCGACCAGACGGGCCCGGTTCTCCATCGTCACGGCGCACCGCCGAGCAGGTCGGCCTGCGCCTCCTGCAGGCCCATCCGGCACAGCGACAGGGCGGCCTGCCGCACGGCCTCGCGCTCGGGTGCCGCGCGCAGCAGCCGGGCGGCCTCTGCCAGCACATGGCCTGCCGGCATCCCGTCCGCCGCGCGCGCCGCCTGGGCCAGCAGCGGGCCGGCCACGGCGTCCCTGCGAACCAGTGCCATCTCGGCCTGGGCCGCCAGCGCGATCACGCGCAGGACGTCGGGGGCGCTCACGGCGCGACGCCTCCGAGCAGGCGTCGGGCATTGCCGCCCAGCACGGCCCGGAGCGCGGCCGCATCCCACCCGGCGACGCGCGCGGCCGCACCCACCAGGTGCAACGCCTGCGCATGGTCTCCGTAGGGCCGGTCCGACCCGAAGACCAGGCGCTCGGGGGGAAGCATCACCAGATCCGGCAGCGCCGCGATCGAGGTGTCGAACAGCACGTCCGGGTACGCCGCGGTGGCGGCCGCGAGCGCACGGTGGTCACCGCGGCCCCCATGGGCCAGGATCAGGCGCGCACTCGGCACGCGCTCGAGAAGCGCGGCGAAAGCAGGGCCCAGGGGTCGGGCGCCGAACCCGGCGTGGAACACCACCGGCCACCCCATGTCGGTCGCCAGCCGCACCGCCGCCACGCAGGGGTCCGACTCCGGCCGAAAGCGCTGCGCCACCGGATGCAACTTGAGGCCACGGGCGCCGCCACGGTGCGCCTCCTCCATCACGGCCTCGAACGGTCCGGCGGGGTCCACCCGGCAGAACGGGATGATGCGCCCCGGGTGCGCGGTTGCGGCGTCGCACACCCGGAGGTTGGCCTCGCGGAAGTCGCCCGATGCGCCGGGCTCATCCGCCGGAAACGCCGCCGCGGCGGCGATGCCGTTGGCGTCAAGGTCGCGGACAAGGTCATCCGCACCCAGCGCATGCCCATCGCGGTCGATGCCGAGGTGCACGTGCATGTCCACGATGCCGGTGCCATCGGGAACCACCACGCTGCGCCGCGCCCACTGCTCGATGCCCGCCAGCGCGTCCACATCCGCCCCGGCCGCGCCGAGCACCGCTGCGTCCTGGCCGAGAAGGCGCCCGCTCAATGCGTGCGCGCCTCGAAGTCCTCGATCATGCGGCGGAAGCCGTCGGGCAGCGGCGTGGCATCGCCACCCTCCCACGACTCCACGCCCACGATCACCGCGCGGGCGTCGGCCACGTGCAGCGCCCCGTCGGCGTCGATGCGCTCGAGGCGGGCCTCCATCGAGTGACTGCTCGTGCCGATCCGGGCGCACCGGACGAATACCTCGACGTCGTCGTCGAACCGCAGCGGCGCATGGAAGTCCACCCCCATCGACCGCACCATGAACACGTGGCCGGGCTCGCCCACGAGGGGCAGCCCCGCGGCGCGCCGGTATTCGATGATGGCGCGCTCCAGGTACCGCCCGTAGCGCCCGAAGTAGACGACGCCGCCGGCATCGGTGTCGGCGAAGTCCACGCGCATCCGGGTGCTGAAGCCGAACGGTGGATGGTCATGGTCGCTAGCCGACGACACGGCTCTCCCCTCCGTCGATGAGTATCGATGCGCCCGTGATGAAGGCCGCGCGCTCGGACGAGAGGAATGCCACCAGGTCGCCCACCTCCGCCGGATCCCCCACGCGCCCGGTGGGGTTGCGCGCGCCACGCTCAGCGATCGCCGCCTCCAGGTCCGGCGCCGCGGACAGCAACTCGCGCATGCGATCGGTGAGGATGGGCCCGGGCAGGACGTTGTTCACCGTGATGCCATCCCCTGCCACCTCCCGGGCCACCGTGCGCACCGCACCGGCCACACCCGCGCGCGTGGCATTCGACAGGGCGAGCCCGTCGATCACCTCGCGCACCGATGTGCTGGTGATCGTGACGATCCTCCCCCATCCCCGGTCACGCATCGCGGGCAGGGCGGCGCGCATCAACCGCACGGTGCCGAGCAGGTTCTGCTGCACGGCGAGGTCCCACCCGGCGTCATCCGATCCCATGAACGGTCCCGGCGGCGGACCCCCGGCATTCGCCACCACGATGTCCACGGCCCCGAGGGCCTCCTGCGCCGCGGCCAGCGCGCGGGCCGGGCCTGCCGGGTCGCCCATGTCGGCCACCACGCCGTGGGCGTCGGCCCCGGCGGCGCGGAGCGCTGCCACCGTGGAATCCACTCCAGCGACGCCCCGGGCGGCCACCACCACGCGCACGCCCTCACGCGCCAGCGACTCCGCCGCGGCCCGGCCCATGCCCCGGGTGCCGCCGGTCACCAGCGCAGACCGCCCT
This sequence comes from uncultured Thermoleophilia bacterium, assembly GCA_938017905.1. Taxonomy (GTDB): domain Bacteria; phylum Actinomycetota; class Thermoleophilia; order Miltoncostaeales; family Miltoncostaeaceae; genus SYFI01. The sequence continues at coordinate 6,253 of CALIKX010000022.1, forward strand.
CTGATTCCGAGGTCCATCGCCCCCCTTGCCCATACGCGGCCATGTCGCCGCGTGGTCCGTCACGATACGCCCATGAGCAGTACGCAGATCCTCGCGCAGCTGGTCGGTGCCGTCGGCATCGCCCTGCTGCTGTCGTCCACCCTCATGCGCCAACGGGTGATGCTGCTCGCGCTGGACGCCGGCGGTTCCGCCGTGATGGGCATCCACTGGGCGCTGCTCGGCGGCACCGCCGGGATCGCCATCAGCGCGGTGGTGGTGGTGATGGACCTGGCGGGCACCGACCCACGGGATCCGCGCGGGCGACTGGTCCTGATCGCGAGCCTTCCGGTCACGGCCGTGCTGCTGGCGGTGTTCTGGACCGGCCCCGTGGACATCCTCGCCGGGCTCGGTCTGCTGGGCATCGCGCTGTCACGGCTCTCGGCGGGCCAGATCCGGCTGCGTGCGCTCTCGATGGCCGCATGCGTGCCGTGGATCAGCTACGGGGTGCTGATGGTGTCGATCCCGCAGATCGCGTTCAGCGCCGCGTACTTCGTGTTCATGGGCGTCAGCATCCTGCGCATCCGTAGCGGCCGGTGGCCCATGCCGGCGGCCACCACCGCCGCCGATGCCGCTATCCTGCCCGCCGATGGCCCCTAAGAAGAACAAGCCCAAGCGCGCCGGCGGACGCCGTGCCAACTACGCACCGCTGGCGCACACCGTGGGCGCGCGGCGCTTCTTCCCCTTCGGCTGGATCATGTGGGTGGGCTGGCTCATGTTCGGCCTGCTCGCCGTGGCCATGTTCGTGGAGATCTTCATCGCGGCCGCCGCGGCAACCCAGGACGGGTACTGGGGCGATGTATTCGGGGCGGTCCTCATGACCGTCCTGTTCGGCTGGATCTTCTGGCTGTTCGGGACCAGCCGCCTGAAGGAGCTCTAGGGCCCCTCGTCCTCCACCACCAGGGCCGCGCACGCCGCATCGCCCTCGGCCGTGGAACTCGCCCCCGACAGCGTGGCGTCGGGATTGAACGCCGACAGCACACCGCGCCAGATCGCGCGGTCCAGCCCGCACACCCGCTGCGGGTCCACCTTGGCCATCTCCTCGAACGGGCACGCGCGCAGCGTGATGCGCCCGTCGTCGTTCGCCGTCGCACCGAACCCGAAGCGCGTGAGCACCCCCACCACTCCGGCCACGGCGTCGGTGGTGGATGAATACGACGGGCTGCGGCCGGCATCGCGCTCCGCCTGCCCCAGTTCGCGGCCGAACTCATACCCCACCCGCTCCAGCACCTCCTGCGGGTCCTCGCCAGAGCGATCACTCATGGCCTTCAGCAGGAGCTCGGCGAGCAGGTCGTAGTGCTTCACCTGCAGGCGCGAGTCCGCCTCGGCCCCGTCGAGCGCGTACAGCTTCGCGGGGCGCCCCGCGCCGGGGCCACTGCGCCCCGTGCGGCGCTGGAACTCCGCCCGCAGGAACCCCTGCTCCACCAGCTTGTCCAGGTGGAACCCCGCCAGCCGGCGGGTGATGCCCACGGCCTCGGCCACCTCGTCCTTGCCCATCAGCACCCCGGCCTCGCGCACCGTGAAGAACACCCGGCGACGCGTGGGGTCGCCGAGCGCGGAGACCATCCGCTGGATCTCCTGCTCGTCGTCGGGAAGGGTTGCCGGGTCGGTCGTCACGCGAGTCCTCTCGGGTGCCTGCCTCGCGCAAGGATACGACGACTGGGCGATGGTGCCGAACCGGTCGGCTCACCCGTCCGTACCGCTTGATTGTTCGGGAAATGCACGTAGCCTTTAGAGTCGTCCCACGTCCACCGCGAAGGAGCGTCCGCATTGTCGACGGCGAAGCCCGAACTCGACATCGACACCACCTACAAGTTCGGTTGGCACGACCCGGCCAACTACGTCTTCGAGCCCAAGAAGGGCCTGAATGCCGACATCGTCCGCGAGATCTCCATGCTCAAGGGCGAGCCCGAGTGGATGACCAAGTTCCGGCTGCGCTCGCTGGAGATCTTCGAGGGCCGCGAGATCCCCGATTGGGGCGGCGACCTCTCCGAACTCGACTACCAGGACATCTACTACTACATCAAGGCGGCCGAGGAGCAGGGCCGCTCGTGGGACGACGTGCCGGATGACATCCGGAAGACCTTCGACCGCCTGGGCATTCCCGAGGCCGAGCAGAAGTTCCTGGCCGGGGTCTCGGCGCAGTACGAGTCGGAGGTCGTCTACCACTCCATCCGCGAGGACCTGGAGCAGAAGGGCGTCATCTTCTGCGACACCGACACCGCGCTGCGCGAGCACGAGGACCTCTTCCGCGAGCACTGGGCCACAGTCATCCCGCCCGGTGACAACACCTTCGCCGCGCTCAACTCGGCCGTGTGGTCGGGGGGCTCGTTCATCTGGGTGCCCGAGGGCGTGGAGGTGGAGATCCCCCTGCAGGCCTACTTCCGCATCAACGCCGAGAGCATGGGGCAGTTTGAGCGCACGCTCATCATCTGCGAGCCGAACTCCTACGTGCACTACGTAGAGGGCTGCACCGCCCCCACCTACTCGGCCGACTCGCTGCACTCCGCGGTGGTCGAGATCATCGTGAAGAAGGGCGCCCGCTGCCGGTACTCGACCATCCAGAACTGGTCGAACAACGTCTACAACCTGGTCACCAAGCGCGCGGTGGCGCACGAGGACGCCGTCATGGAGTGGATCGACGGCAACCTGGGCAGCAAACTCACCATGAAGTACCCGGCGGTGTGGATGGTGGGTCCGCGCGCCCGCGGCGAGGTCCTCTCGGTGGCCATGGCTGGCGAGGGAATGCACCAAGACGCCGGCGCCAAGATGGTGCACGTTGCGCCCGACACCTCCTCCACGATCGTCAGCAAGTCCATCTCGCAGGGCGGTGGCCGCACCAGCTACCGCGGCCTGGTGAAGGTGGAGCCCGGTGCCCGTCGCGTGAAGGCGTCGGTGGTGTGCGACGCCCTGCTCCTCGACGAGGACAGCCGCTCGGACACCTACCCCTACATGGACATCCAGGAGGAGGACACCTCCATCGGCCACGAGGCGACGGTCAGCAAGGTTGCCGACGACCAGATCTTCTACCTCATGAGCCGTGGGCTCAGCGAGGAGGAGGCCATGGCCATGATCGTGCGTGGGTTCATCGAGCCCATCGCGAAAGAGCTGCCCATGGAGTACGCGGTGGAGCTGAACCGCCTGATCGAGCTGCAGATGGAGGGCTCCATTGGCTGAGGCACCCGCCTGGGCCGCCGAGGCCCGCAGCGCCGCCACCGCGGCGCTCGACGCGCTGCCCACCCTCACCGGCACCGAGGAGGAGTGGCGCTTCACGCCCCCCACCGACCTCGGCATGAACGGCGATGCCGCCACGGGCGGCGCGGCCACGGGCACCGTGGAGATGCCCACCACCGCAGGGCGTTCCGCGCGACTGGCGTTTATCGACGGCGCACCCGCACCGGCCGCGGTGGCCGACCTGCCCGATGGCGTCATCGTCTCGGAGCTGGGCGACGCCCTCGCTGTGCACGAGGACCTGGTGCGCGACCGCCTGTACTCGCTGGCCGGTTTCGACGACCGCCCGGGGGCGCTGAACGCCGCCGGGTGGGATGCCGGCACGTTCGTGTACGTGCCGCGCGGCGTCGAGGTGGAGCTTCCGATCGAGGCCATCCTCACCGCGACCGGCGACCGCGGCCACGTATTCGGCCGCACGCTCATCGTGGTGGAGGAGGGCGCTCGTGCCACGGTGGTTGACCGCTATCTGTCGCCCGACCTCGACGGCGCCGTGAATGCCTCCACCGTGGTGGAGATGTTCGTGGCCGACGGCGGCGAACTGGAGCACGTGTCGTACATCGGCTGGGGCAGCGGCGTACGCCACCAGGCCACCATCCGCGCGGCCGCCGGCAAGGACGCCCGCGCGCGGTCGGTGAACGTCACGCTGGGCGGCGACGTCGTGCGCGTGGAGCCCACCATGTACTGCCGCGGATCGGGCTCGGATGCCCGCGCGCTCGGCCTGTACTTCGCCACGGGCTCGCAGCACTTCGAGCACCGCGTGGTGTCACGGCACGAGGCGCCCCAGGCGTACTCGAACCTGCTGTACAAGGGGGCCATCCAGGACACCGCCCACACGGTGTTCTTCGGCAACCTCGTGGTGCCCCCGGGTGCCCCGGGCACCGACGCCTACCAGACCAATCGCAACCTCATCCTCAACGAGGGCGCCCGCGCCGACACGATCCCCTTCCTCGAGATCGAGACCGCGGAGGTCAAGTGCTCGCACGCGGGCGCCGTGGGCCGGGTGGACGACGAGCAGCTCTTCTACCTGATGAGCCGGGGCGTGCCCGAGCTGGAGGCCAAGCACCAGATCGTCTACGGGTTCTTCCAGGAGGTCCTGGATGAGATCTCGTTCGACGAGCTCCGCGAGGAGCTCGAGGCCGCAGCCCGCGCCAAGGTGCGATGAGCCAGGTGGACGTCGCGGCGGCTGACGAGGTGCCGCCGGGAACCATGGTGCGGGTGGAGGTGGTTGGCCAGCCGGTGTGCCTGGCCAACGTGGACGGCACGTTCCATGCCGTGCACGACACCTGCACCCACGGCATGGCATCGCTCAGCGCCGGCTGGCTGGACCCCGACATGGGCCGGGTGGAGTGCCCGCGCCATGGCGCGTACTTCCGCCTGGACGACGGCGCCGCCATCACGCCGCCCGCCACGGCACCCCTGCCGGTATTCCCGGTGGAGGTGCGCGACGGCCGCGTGCTCGTCGGCACCACCCCCAGCACCCCGCATCCGTTCGACACCCCGTAACGCACAAGGAGAACCGCTTCCGTGGCTGACCCCATCCTGAAGATCGAGGGCCTCGAGGTGGCCGTTGATGACAAGCCCATCCTGAAGGGCGTCGACCTCGAGGTGCCGCAGGGCGAGGTGCACGCGCTGATGGGACCGAACGGCTCGGGCAAGAGCACGCTGGCGTACGCACTCGCCGGCCACCCCCGCTACGAGATCACGGGGGGCTCGGTGTTCTTCGACGGCAAGGACCTGGCCGAGATGGAGGCCGACGAGCGTGCCCAGGCGGGCCTCTTCCTCGCCATGCAGTACCCGGTTGAGGTGCCGGGAGTATCGGTGATGAACTTCCTGCGCAGCGCCGTCAACGCCACGCGGGGCGAGGAGCTGCCCGTCCGCGAGTTCGCAAAGCTCTTCAAGGAGAAGAGTGCGCTGCTGCAGTTCGACCCGTCGTTCGCCGACCGCTACCTGAACGAGGGCTTCTCGGGCGGCGAGAAGAAGCGGCACGAGATCCTCCAGATGGCCCTCCTCGAGCCGAGGTTCGCGATCCTCGACGAGACCGACTCGGGCCTGGACGTCGACGCCCTACGCATTGTGTCGGAGGGCGTCAACGCCCAGCGCGGGCCCGACCTCGGCGTCCTCATCATCACCCACTACACGCGCATCCTGAACTACATCCAGCCGGATGTCGTGCACGTGATGTTCGAGGGCCGCATCGCCCAGACCGGTGGCCCCGAGTTGGCGCAGCACCTCGAGGAGAAGGGCTACGTGGAGTTCGGCTCGGCCGAGGCCGCCACCTCGCCCCGCTAGCGCGCAGATGGGGAACCCCGCGCAGATCGCACTCGACTCCGCGAGACTCCGCGCGGAGTTCCCCATTCTCGCTGCGCCGCGTCCCGATGGCGGCGCGCTGCACTACCTGGACTCCGCCGCCACCTCGCAGAAGCCGCAGCGGGTGCTCGATGCGATGGACGCCTACTACCGCGAGGCGAACGCGAACGTGCACCGCGGCGTGTACCACCTGGCGGCCGAGGCCACCGACCGGTTCGAGGCCGGCCGCGATGCCGCGGCACGGCTGGTGAACCATCCACGCGAGGGCACGGTGTTCACGAAGAACGCCACCGAGGCCATCAACCTGGTGGCGTGGGCGTGGGGCGCGCGGGAGCTCACGGCGGGCGACGAGGTCGTGGTGACCATGATGGAGCATCACTCCAACACCGTCCCCTGGCAACTGGTGGCCGCCATGACGGGCGCCGTGGTGCGCTTCTGCCCGGTCACGCCCGAGGGCGACATCGACATGGACGCCCTCCGGGGCATGATCGGCCCGCGCACGCGCATGGTGGCGGTGGTGCACGTGTCGAACACCCTCGGCACCATCAACCCGGTCGGTGAGATCGTGGCGATGGCACATGCCGAGGGATCGCTCACGCTGGTGGACGCCACGCAGAGCGTGCCCCACATGCCGGTGGACGCCGCGTCCATCGGCAGCGACTTCATCGTGTTCACCGGCCACAAGATGTGCGGCCCGACCGGCATCGGGGTACTCGCCGCGGCGCCCGGTCACCTGCGCGCCATGGAGCCGTTCCTCGGCGGCGGCGAGATGATCTCCGACGTCACCACCGACGGCTCGACGTGGAACGACATCCCCTGGAAGTTCGAGGCCGGCACGCCGCCGATCGCCGAGGCGGTCGGCCTCGGCGAGGCCGTGCGCTTCCTGGAGGACGTCGGCCCGGACCGCATCCGCGCGCATGAGCAGGAGATCGCGCGCGTGATGCTCGACGCCCTCGACGAGGTGCCGGGGCTCACCCTGTACGGCCCGCGCGACCCACAGCGCCGCGGGGCGTCGTTCAGCTTCGCGCTGGACGGCGTGCACCCCCACGACATCGGGCAGTTCCTCGACAGCCGCGGGGTGTGCGTGCGTGCCGGCCACCATTGCACCAAGCCGCTCATGCGGGCGCTGGGCGTGCAGAGCACCGCGCGCGCCAGCGCCTACCTCTACACCACCGCCGACGACGTCATCGCCCTCCGCGATGCCCTGGTGGAATGCCGCCAGTGGTTCGGGGCCGCCTGATGGGAGGCCTCGACGACCTCTACCAGCAGCTGATCCTCGACCACTACCGCAACCGGCGTGGCCGTGGCCGCCTCGAGGGCGCCTCGGCGTCGGTGCACGAGAACAACCCGGTATGCGGTGACGAGTGCTTCCTGGACATCCTCGTGGAGGACGGCCGCCTCGCCGACATCCGCGCCGATGGGGACGGCTGCTCCATCTCGCAGGCCGCGGCATCGATGCTCACCGAAGCCGCGCGGGGACGGGACCTGGACGATGCACTCGCCCTGGTGGAGCACTTCCGCCTGGTCATGCACGGCGACGCCGAGCCGGAAGAGGACCTGCTGGGCGATGCCGTCGCGCTCGAGGGCGTGGCCCGCTACCCGGTCCGGGTGAAGTGCGCGCTGCTGTCATGGCTGGCGCTGCGTGATTGCATAGCCGAATACCGCGAGACGACCGCGATGGGAGGGTGACGATGGTGGACCAGGACGACATCCGCGAGGCCATGAAGCAGGTGGATGACCCCGAACTCGGCATCAACGTCGTGGACCTCGGGCTGCTGTACGGCGTGTCGATGGACGAAGGCGGGGCGGTCACCCTCGACATGACCCTTACCTCCATGGGCTGCCCCCTCACCGACCAGATCATCGCCGACGTGCGCAAGTACGTGGAGCCGCTCGACGGGGTCACCTCGGTGGACGTCAACTGGGTGTGGGATCCGCCGTGGGGCCCCGACAAGATGACCGACGACGGCAAGCTCATGATGAAGGTGATGGGCTATGGCTGAGCCCACGGCCCCGGACCGCCCCCTCACGCTGGAGGAGAAGAAGGCGGCAGCGCGCGCCCGCGCGCGCGCGGCGCGCGAGGCCCAGCAGGAGGGCGCGGGCGCAGGCCTCACGGTCACCGACGACGCCGCCGCCTACATCCGGGAGTGCGCCGACCGCGACGGGCTGCCGCATGCGGTGCGGCTGCGCATCCATGCCGGCGGGTGCTCGGGGCTCGAATACTCCATTGACCTGGCCGGCGGCGACGTCGCCCCCGGGCCTGCCGAGCGCTCCATCGAGAGCAACGGCGTGACCGTGCTGCTCGACCTGAAGAGCGCCATCTACGTGAGCGGATCGGTCATCGACTACACCTCGTCGCTCATGCGGCGTGGCTTCGTCATCCGGAATCCCAACGCCACCACCACCTGCTCGTGCGGCGACTCCTTCGGGGTGTAATGGCGCACGTGCGCCGGTGATCTAGCGCACGGGGATGGCGTCGCCCTCCGATGCCCCCGGACCGGGGACATCGTCCACGGGCTCGGCGTCCAGCAGCAGCGCGCCGGCCGCGGGCACGTGGCCCGTCGCCTGCGTGGCGGCGGTAAAGGCCTGCGGCACGGCGGCGTTGCGCTCCCAGGCCATCAGGTAGGGATACGGATTGACGCTGTCACCACCGCCGGGGTGGATCTCGAAGTGCAGGTGCGGAGGAGTGGTGATGGCCTGCCCCGTGTTGCCGAGGAAGGCGATGACCTGTCCGGCGCGCACCCGCGCGCCATCGGCCGTGGCAGGCGCGTAGGCCGAGAGGTGCGCGTAGTAGTACTCGGTGCCGGCATCGTCGGTGAGCCACAGGCGGTTGCCGCCCAGCGTGTTGACGCCCACCTTCGACAGCGTTCCGTCAGCCACCGCCACCACCGGGGTGCCCATGGCCGCGAACAGGTCGGCCCCGTGATGCCATCCGGTGCCCGCCCGCGGCGCACCGTAGTCGTCGCTGTAGCCCACGCCATTCCCAAGCACCGGGAACACGTAGCCCTGCGGCGAGGGCGTTCCCGCTGCGGCACCCGGGTCGCGCCGGGGAAGCCCCAGCGAGGGAGAGGCATCCGGTGCCGAGACGGCAGGCGGCACATCGCCCCCCGCGGCAGGGCCGGAGGACACGGGGGGCGCTGTCGGCAGGGGCGCCCCTGCCTGCGCCCCATCCGCCGAGGGCGTGGCCGCCCCGGGTGCGGATGGCGCGCTGCCGGGGTCCGGCGACGGCGGCTCCGGGAGCACCTCGCCGGTCTCGGCCTCCACGCGGCCGATCACCAGCTGCGTGCCGGGCGCGAGCCCCGTGGCCGGGTCGCTCACCTCGATGCGCAGGGCGTTGGCGGTCACCTCGCCGCCCGTCACCAGGCGCTCGACGAGCACCATGGTCCCGAGGCCGGGAATCTCCACCGGCGCCCCAGGCTGCTCCTCGATGGCCCGACCATCCACCACGATGTCCGCGGCCCACTCGGTGACGCCCGCCGTGGTGCCCTCTGCGCCGGTGTCCGACCGCACGCCCACCCGGAGGGAGTTGACCACCACGCGACCGCCCATAAGGCTCACGCCCGAGGCCTCGGCAATGGTGGCCGCAAGATGCCCGCCACCACGTGGCCCGGCCGCAGCGCGCACCGACACGCGGCCGCCCGACGCCACGGACCCGCGCGGCTCCGCCGCGGCTGTGCGCACCGGGTTGCGCGGCGATGCGGCGGCCGAGGCCACGTTGCCATCCGGGAGGATCGCCCCGATGCCACGGGCTGAGGGATCCGCCATCCCCGGGGCCACGGCGAGCGAGGCCGCGCACAGCAGGCCGGTGCCGCAGGCACCCAGCGCCAGAAGTCGACGTGTGCCGATCACGCCACGATTGTGACCGCGTCGCCGGACGGGGTCAACGCGCAGTGCACGCGGGTGTCACGTGCAACCGTGATTTCCCTGCTCAGGATCAATTCATGAGAAGGTCGTCGACCGTGCGGCACGCAAACGCCACAACGCCCCTGCGCGGCTTCGCGGCCGCGCTCGCCGGATGCGCCATGATCGGCGCAGCGGCCCTGCCCTCCACTGCGATGGCCGACCCGGCCTCCGTGGCCGCGAAGAAGCGCGAGGTGCGCGAGCTGAAGGCCAAGCTCGACAGCATCGGCGCGCGCGTGGGGGTCGTGGCCGAGCGCTACAACGGCGCGCGGTGGCGGTTGTCGGTGATCCAGGGCCGTCTGGATAAGAACCAGAAGGTGCTGGCCAAGGCGATCGAGGACCTCAAGGCATCCCAGCGGATCCTGGGTGACCGCCTCGACGCCCTCTACCGCCGCCCCGAACCCAACCTGGTCGAGGTGCTGGTATCCAGCGGCAGCCTCACCGATGCCATGAGCGAGATGGAGGGGATCGAGCGGGCCGGGACGGAGGATGCGCGCGTCGTGGGCAAGGTGCGCCGGTTCCGCGACCGCACACGCACGGTGCGCGTGGAGCTCGCCAAGGACCGCGAATCCGCGAAGGTCCAGGTGCGCAAGGCGGCCGCGGCCAAGCGACGCGCCGAGGCCATCCTCGCCGAGCGCAAGCGCCTGCTGGAGAACGCGCGCGCCGACCTGCGCCAGGCCATCGCCGACGAGCGCCGGCGCCGCGCAGCGCAGGCACGGTCCCTCGCCTCATCCGGCTATTCGGCCTTCCGCGGCCCGCTGCCCGACGGCGCCGGCAATGCCGAGGCCGCGCGTGTCGCGCTCTCGTTCCAGGGCGTGCCCTACGTGTGGGGCGGCGCCTCGCCCTCGGGCTTCGACTGCTCGGGGCTGGCGTCCTACGCATACGCGCAGATCGGCAAGAGCGTCCCCCATTACACCTACGCCATCTGGGGACAGTTCCCGCAGGTGCCGTCCGACCAACTGCAGGCCGGTGACCTGGTGTTCTTCAGCGGCCTGGGCCACATGGGCATCTACATCGGCGGCGGGAACTTCGTGCATGCGCCCCAGACCGGTGACGTGGTGCGCGTGCAGTCGCTCGCCAGCCGCTCGGGCAACTACGTGGGGGCCGTTCGCCCGTAACCGCGACGTGGCGCCCGGCGCCACGGGGAGGGGGTGCAGGCCTACAATGGCCGCATCCGCCCCGGAGGAACCCATGTGCGTCGTCTGCCAGAACGTCCCGGCCATCATGACCGCCCTGTCCGGGGCGGGACTCATGACCCGGTCCGTCGTGCGCAGGGTGCAGGCGGGTCGCACGGACGCTGACGAGCCCGCCGGGCAGCCGCCCACGCCGATGAGTGCCGCGCCCGTGCAGTGCACGCCCCCCCGGGTGCTGACACCCACCACGCGCGCCTAGCCGGTGCTCCCCGAATTCGGGTCCGTCGGGCCCTTCACCTTCTACTCGTTCGGCCTGATGGTGGCGCTCGCCATCGTCGTCGCCGCGGTATTCCTGGCCACGGACATGAGGCAACGCGGACTGGACGGCTCATGGGCCATGGAGGTCGCATTCGCCGCAGGGCTCGGGGGCTTCATCGGCGCACGGCTGTACTACCTCATCGAGAACTGGGGCGAGCCCGGGATGGGCCTGTTCTCCACCACCGGGATCGTCTGGTACGGCGGGGTGGCCGGCGGGTTCCTCGGGGTGGTGCTGTGGAGCGTCTGGCGTCAGATTCCACTGGGACTCGTGGCCAACATGACCGCCGCTCCGCTGGCAATCGGCTACGCGATCGGGCGCATCGGGTGCCAGTTGGCGGGCGATGGCGACTACGGCGACCTCACGACGCTGCCATGGGGCATGGCCTACCCCGAGGGCACGGTGCCCACCACGGACATCGTCCACCCCACGCCCGTGTACGAGACCCTCGCAAGCCTCGTGATCTTCTGGATCCTCTGGCGCATGCGGGGCCGCCTCACCGCGCCCTGGGCGCTGTTCGGCCTGTACCTGGTGCTCGCGGGGGCCGAGAGGTTCCTCGTGGAGTTCGTGCGCGCCACGCCCATCGTCGCCGGTGGACTCACGGCGGCGCAGTTCATCTCTCTGGGAATCATCGCCGTCGGCGCGATCCTCGTGTGGCGGGGCTGGAACCGCCGCGACCCGGCGTGGGTCGGTGAGCCCGCAGGGAGCCCGGCCGGCTAGGAGCCGCCCCCCGGAACCCAGAGCACATCCGGGCGGCCCGCGGACGCATTGGCACCACGGGCGAGGATGAAGAAGAGGTCGGAGAGCCGGTTGAGGTAGGCGATCACGGTCTCGCCCACCGCGCCGGTGGGCTCGTGGTCGGCCAGCATCACCACCGCGCGCTCGGCACGGCGGCACACCGTGCGCGCCACGTGCAGGTGCGCCGCGGCGGGACTGCCGCCGGGCAGGACGAAGCTGGTCAGGGCCTCGAGCCCGGAGTTCACCTCGTCACACCACTGCTCCAGCCACGCCACCCGCTGCGGGGCAATGCGCAGGCGCCCCTCCTCCGACTCGGGATCAACGGGGACGGCGAGGTCGGCACCCACGTCGAACAGGTCGTTCTGCACCTGCCCCAGGCGGGAATCCCACCCCTCTGGCAGGTCACACAGGCGCACCACGCCGACCATGGCGTTCAGCTCGTCCACCTCGCCATATGCGTTCACCCTCAGGTGGTCCTTGCGCACCAGCGTCATGTCGCCCAGGCGGGTGTCGCCCTGATCGCCTTGGCGCGTGTAGATCTTGGTCAGGTGGATGCCCATGGCGGCACCATAGACCGCGCGCCGGTCGGACGCGCGTCGCTACGGAGCCGCGGAGTGGCGGGCATCCCACGTACGGGCGAACGCCTCGGCGGTGCGGGCGTCGTGCACGCGCCCCATTAGCTGCTCCTCGCGCGTCGCCGCCAGCAGGTCGGTGAGCCACGGGCCGGGAGGGCGTTCGAGCAGCCCTGCGAGTTCACGGCCATCCAGCGGCGGGCGGATCGGCTCGAGCGCCGCGATGCGCGCGTGCGCCGCCAGCATGTCGCGCGCCAGGGACAGGTGCCGGGTGATCTGGATGGGCGTGGTGCGCGGCCCATCCGTGGCCAGGCGGTCCGCCACCGAGAGCACCATGGCCTCGACGGGGTCGGGAGCCACCCGTCGCAGGTAGCGGTCGTACTGGGCCAGCGTGAGCGGCTGGCGATGCACCATGAACCCCAGGGCCAGGTGGTGGCGCACGCCGCGCACCACGAACTCGCGCAGGTCGTTTGACGTCCGCATGTGCCGGCACCATGCATCCGCCATGTCGGCCCCCACCCGGTCGTGGTGGGGGAAGATGACGCGCCCGCTGTCCAGCACCCCCCGCGTCGCGGCCTTCGCCATGTCGTGGAGGAGGGCCGTGATGCGCAGCGCCTGGCCACGGGTGAGTCCGTCCGCGAGGGGCACCGCGAGCGACGCGGGGACCAGGTGCGCGTCGGAGCGAAAGACCTCCCCGGGGTCATGTTCGATCGCGACCACGTTGTCCAGCACCTCCAGCGTATGGCCGAGGACGTCGAGATGGTGGTACGCGCTCTGGTCCACCCCTCGGCAGTCCTCCAACTGGGGCACGAGGCCACCAAGGCCACCGACGGAATCGAGGACACGGACGGCCCGCCCCGGGTCCGGGGCGGTGACGATGCGCGCGAACTCCTCCATCACGCGCTCGCCGGGGGCATCGGCGATCCCCGCGGACGCCACGCGCGCCGCGTCCACGGCGGCGGCATCCATCGAGAAGCCGAGGGCGTCGGCGATGCGCGCGAGGCGCAGCACTCGTACCGGATCGTCGCGAAGGGCGGTCGGCCCCACCAGCGCCATGCGCTTCGCGCGCAGGTCGTCCACGCCGCCATGGCGATCGATGATGTCCCCGGCGCCATCGGCCCGCAGGGCCAGGGCGTTGACGGTGAAGTCCCGGCGCGAGAGGTCATCCTCGAGTCCCTCGCCCAGCACCGGCATGATGTCCACCTGGCACGGGAGGTCGCCGCCCGTTACGCGCCACGCACCGAAGTCCCGCGACAGGCGGAACCGGGACGCCCCGTGCGCGCGCCCGAGCGCCCGGGCCTCGGCCTCCGGATCCCCTGCGGTGACCACGTCGAGGTCGGCCACCGGCCGGCCCAGCAGGGCGTCGCGCAACCCGCCGCCCACCACCCATGCGGGCGCGGTGAGCGGCGCGAGCGGCGCGGTGAGGCCACGGGCGTCGAGGTCGGCCGTCACCCCCGGTGGTCCCGCGCGACGCGCGGGCTCACCCCGCACGTCACCTCATAGGCGATGGAGCCACGCCACGCCGCGACCTCCTCGGCCGTGAGGCGCTCGGTGCCCTGGCGGCCGATGATCACCACCTCCTCCCCACCCCGCTCATCCGCCTCGGGCCCCAGGTCCACGGCAAGGAGATCCATCGAGACCGTGCCCACCACGGGCACGCGACGGCCACCCACCAGCACCTGCGCCCGGTTGGAGAGGTCGCGGGCGAAGCCATCCGCATAGCCCACGGGGACGATGCCCACCCAGGTGCCGCGCGCCGCCCGCCAGGTGCGCCCGTACCCCGCGCTCATCCGGGACGTGAACGGCTTCACCACCGCCAGGCGCGAGCGCCATGTCATCACCGGCACCAGGTCATCATCCGAGGGGTCACCCCCGAAGGGCGAGCACCCGTACAGCGCGATGCCGCATCGCACCATGTCGAACGCGGCGGACGGATCGCGCAGGGTGGCGGCGCTGTTGGAGGCATGCACGACGACCCCGGGGAACCGCTCGCGCACGCCGGGCACGACCTGGCGGAACCGGATGAGCTGCTCGCGCATGAAACCCGCCTCGGGCCCATCGCGCTCATCCGCGGTGGCGAAGTGCGTCATGAGGCCCGCCACCTCGCAGCCGACCGCTGCCGCGTGGTCGGCAAGGGCGCGTACATCCGCGGGCGCGACGCCCAGGCGGCCCATCCCCGTATCCACCTCGACGTGCACGCGCGCACGGCGACCCGCATGCGCGGCGGCGTCGGCGATGGCGCGCACGCAGGCGGCGCTCCCCACCACCACCTCGCAGTCCGCGGCGACGGCCCGGGCCGGGGCGGCCCCGGCGAGCGGACTCATGATGAGGATGCGCGCGGAGATGCCACCGAGGCGCAGCTCCTCGGCCTCCTCCACGCTCGCCACGGCCAGGCTGCCCGCCCCGCCATCCAGGGCGGCGCGCGCGCAGGCGACGGCGCCGTGGCCGTAGCCGTTGGCCTTCACCACCGCCATCAGCTCCGCGTCACCGGCGGCACGCGTGAGGCGGGCCGCGTTGTGGCGCAGGGCGTCCAGGTCGATGACGGCCGTTGAGCGCGCGTCGGATGTCATGCGGCGGCCTCCATGCGCGCCCGGGGCAGGGCCTCGATGATGTCGCCGGCCATCGTGCCATCGCCCAGACCGGCCATCGCCCCGGCCCGGGCATGCAGCGCCGCGCCGCACACGGCGGCATCGGCCGGCGGCATGCCGCGCGCGAGCAGGGCCGCGATGACCCCGGACAGGACATCGCCGGAGCCGGCCGTGGCCAGCACGGCCGAGCCCTCATCGATCACCACCGGCAGGGCGCCGGGTGCGCACACGAGCGTGCCGGGCCCCTTCAGCAGCGCCACCGCATCCGATCGCCCGCACAGGTCACGTGCCGACTGCAGCCGGGACGCGGTCACCTCTTCCCGCGTGCGCCCGAGCAGGCGCGCCGCCTCGCCCGCATGCGGTGTGATGACGGTGGGCCCCGGTCGTTCACGCAGTGCGCCGAGGTCGTCGCCCAGGTGCCACAGGCCGTCGGCGTCGAGAACCACGGGGAGCTCCAGCGCGGCCAGCAGGGCGCGCACGAGCGGCGCGGAACCGGCATCCCGGCCGATCCCCGGGCCGATGACCACCGCGCCCGCGCGCGCGGCCTGGTGCATCACCGCATCGAGCGACCGTGGCGATACCCCCGAGTCACCCGGTACCCCCACCACCATCACCTCGGGCGTGCCCATCGCGACCTCCGACCGGACGGCCTCGGGCACGCATGCCACCACCAGGCCGGCACCGGCGCGCAGCGCCGCGCGGGTGCACAGGCGCGCGGCGCCGCTCATCCCCGGGGCACCCGCCACGGCGAGCACGGCCCCTGCGCGGTACTTGTCCGCAGCAGGATCGCGCGGAGGGATGGCACCGATCACCCCGCGGGTGGCGCGCCACGCACAGGGCTCCGGCCGCAGCTCGCGCGGGATGCCGATGTCGGCCACCACGATCTCGCCCGACAACTCGCGCCCGGGCGCGATGCGAAGCCCGGCCTTCTCCTCCGCGAAGGTGACCGTGAGGCAGGCGCGCACCGCGGGGCCCGGGGCCTCGCCGGTGTCGGCGTCCACGCCGGTCGGCACATCCAGGGCCGCCACGGGCGCACCGGATGCACGGAGCGCCGCGACGGCCTCGGCCACCATCCCCCGCGGGGCACCGCGCGTGCCCGTGCCGAGCAGCGCGTCCACTACCACGCGCCCGCCGGCCCGCAGCGCACCGAGGTCGACATCATGGATGGCGATGCCGGCGTCGGCCGCCCGGGCCGTCATCAGCGCGCCGTCCGGCGACTCCGGCGCGCGGGCCCCGGGAGCCTGCACGCGCACGTCCCACCCGGCCTCCGCGAGGTGGCGCGCCACCACCATGCCATCGCCGCCGTTGTTGCCGGACCCCACCAGCACGGTCACCGCCGAGCCCGCGGGAAATGCCCCGGCGATCGCCCGCGCCGCACGCAATCCGGCGGTCTCCATGAGGATCTCGCCCGGGGTGCCCGCGGCGATCGCGCGCGCATCCGCGTCGCGGACGGCGGCGGCATCGAAGAGCGGGAGCATTCCGTCAAGCGGCGGCATGCCCCACATCCTATTGACGGGGCTCGCCGCCCCTCAGGATCGCGACGGCGGCAGCCATGCCCCGCGAGTGCGTGAGGGACAGCATCACCTCGACCACGCCGAGCATGGACGCCCGCTGCAGGCAGCGGCCCGCCAGTATCACGGTGGGCGCGCCGCGCCCACGCACGACCTCGGCCTCGTGCCACCGGGTCATGCCGATGCCCAGGGCCTTCCCCACCGCCTCCTTGGCGGCGAACCGCGCGGCGAAGTGCTGCGGGGGGTAGGCACGCGACTCGCAGTAGGCCTGCTCGGCCGGGGTGAAGCAGCGCTCGGCGAAGCGGGGGTGGCGCTCCAGCGCGCGCTCGATCCGGTCGATCTCGATGAGGTCGATGCCAACACCCACGATGCCCGGACCCATCGGGGGGCTCATTCCACCGTGACCGTCTTCGCGAGGTTGCGGGGCTGGTCCACGTTCAGCCCGCGGGCGCGCGCCACGGCATAGGCGAACAACTGGAGGGGCACCACCGCCAGCACCGATGCCAGGAGCGGTGGGGTGCGCGGCACGAACATGACGTCATCGGCGTGCTCCGCAATCTCCTCGTTGCCCTGGGTGGCCACCGCGATCACCTCGGCGCCGCGGGCACGGACCTCCTGGATATTCGAGACGACCTTGTCGAACACGTGCCCGTCCGTGGCCACCACGACCACGGGCGATCCGTCATCCAGCAGGGCGATGGGGCCATGCTTCATCTCGCCGGCCGGGTAGGCCTCGGTGGGCACGTACGAGATCTCCTTCAGCTTCAGCGCGCCCTCGTACGACACCGGCATTCCCACATGCCGGCCGAGGTACAGGAAGAAGGGGCGGTCGGCGTACTTCGCGCCGACCACGAGCGCGTGCGCGGCGTCATCGGAATCGAGGTACTCCTGCACCAGGTCCGGCACGCGGTGGAGTTCGTCGCCGAGGTCCGCGGCGCCGGCGGCGGAGAGCACGTGCCGCGCGCGGCCCAGCTTCAGGGCAAGAAGGGCAAGCGCCACCACCTGCGCCGTGTGGGTCTTGGTGGCGGCCACGCCGATCTCCAGCCCGGCGCGGGTGTAGAGCACCCCATCGGCGTCGCGGACGGCCTGCGAGCCCATGATGTTGGTGAGCGCCACGACGTGGGCACCGCGCTCGCGGGCCACGCGCATGGCGGCGAGGGTGTCGGCGGTCTCGCCGCTCTGGGTGATGCCGATCACCAGGTCGCCGGGCCCGGCGAGGCAGGTGCGGTACCGGTACTCACTGGCCACCTCCACGTGCACCGGCACCTGCGCCCAGTCCTCGATGAGGTAGCGCCCCACCAGGCCGGCATGGAATGACGTGCCGCAGGCGACGATGTGCACGCGCTCCACACGCCCCAGCGCGGCGTCGTCGAGGCCCAGCCCCGGCAGGTCGATCTCCCCCTCGGGGCGCAGGCGGTCGCCGATGGTGTCGCGCAGGGCCGCGGGCTGCTCGTGGATCTCCTTGAGCATGAAGGTGTCGTAGCCGCCCTTCTCGGCGGCGTCCTCGTCCCAGTCGACGCGGGTGATGTCACGCGTGATGGCCACATCACCCTCGTGGATGGTCACCGAGTCGCGCTCCACCACCACGATCTCGCCCGATTCGACCGCGATGGTGTCGCGGGTCTCGGGCAGGAATGCGGGGATGGCCGAGGCCACGAAGCGCTCGCCCTTGCCCACGCCTACCACCAGCGGGGTCTCCTGCCGGTATGCCACCAACCGGCCGGGCTCATCGGCGGCGGACGCCACGATGGTGAAGTGGCCCTCGAGGCGGTCGATGGCGGCGCGCATGGCGTCCACGAGGTCGCCCGCGTAGTGGCGGGCGATGAGATGCGGGATCACCTCGGCATCGGTCTCGCTCAGGAACACCACGCCCTCGTCCTGCAGTTCGGCACGCAGGCGGGCGTAGTTCTCGACGATCCCGTTCATCACCACGTTAATGCGACCCGTCGCGTCCGCGTGCGGGTGCGCGTTGGCCTCGGTCACGCGTCCATGCGTGGCCCAGCGGGTGTGGCCCATCCCGACGGTCGCCGTGGAGGCGTCGGTGCCGCGGTCATGCGCCGCCCGGCGCAACTCGGCCAGGTTCCCCACGGCGCGCACGGTGCGCGGGCCGTCGTCCTCCATCAGCACCACGCCCGCCGAGTCGTACCCCCGGTACTCGAGGCGCTCGAGGCCCGCGAGGATGAGCTCCTCGCACGGCCGCCCCCCCACGTATCCGATGATGCCGCACATCAGTGGCCTCCCCCGACCAGGCCCAGGGCATGACCCGCGGCCTCGGCGATCCCTGCGGCGATCTTCTCGCACTGCTCGGACGTCGGTGCCTCAACCATCACGCGCACCAGCGGCTCCGTGCCGGACGCCCGAAGCACGATCCGGCCATCGTCACCCAGGTCGGCCTCGTGGGCGCGCACCAGGTCCCAGACCTCCGCGGCGTCGTCCAAATCGCCCTTGCGCTCGACGCGGATGCTCACGAGCCGTTGCGGCATGCGGGTCATCACGGCCGCGGCATCGGCGAGGGTCAGCTCGCGCTCCGCGAGGGCGGACAGCAGCATGAGCCCGCCGGCAAGGCCGTCGCCGGTGGGACCGCTCGACAGGTTGATGAGATGCCCGCTCTGCTCGCCCCCGAGGGTGAACCCGTGCTCACGCATCTCGGCCAGTACGTAGCGATCGCCCACGTCGGTCCAGCGCACCTCGATCCCGTGCTCGGCCATGGCCCGGCGGAACCCCAGGTTGGTCATCGTGGTGGTGACCACCGCGGGGCCGGGCAACTCACCGCGACCGTTCAGCCACACGGCCAGGACCGCCAGGATCTGGTCGCCATCCACCACCGCCCCCGTGGCGTCGACGGCCAGCACGCGATCGCCGTCGCCGTCGAAGGCAAGGCCGAGCGCGGCATCCTCGGCCACCACGGCAGCCTGGAGCGCGTCGAGGTGGGTGGACCCGCACGCGACGTTGATGTTCACGCCGTCGGGCTCTGCTCCGATCACCACCAGGTCGGCCCCGAGGGCCCGGAGCACGGCAGGCGCGGCGGCGACGGTGGCTCCGTTTGCGCAGTCCACCACGATGCGCTGGCCTGAGAGGTCGAGCGGGAAGCGCTGCACCAGGCGTGCGCGGTAGGCCTCGACGGCGTCGTCCCAGCGGGTGATGGATCCCACGTCGCCGGCGATGGGACGGGCATCGTCGTCGGACCGGATCAGGGCCTCGAGCGCGGCCTCCACGTCGTCCGGCAGCTTGAAGCCATCCGGTCCGAACACCTTGATGCCGTTGTCGGGGAACGGGTTGTGCGAGGCGCTGATGACCACGCCATTGGTGAAGCGGTCGTCATGCGCCACCAGTTCGGCCACCGCCGGGGTGGGCATGACCCCGCCCAGCACCACGTCCGCACCGGCAGACGCGATGCCCGCGGCCAGCGCGGCCTCCAGCATCGGGCCGCTCCGGCGGGTGTCCTGACCCACCAGCACGGTGCCCGACCCCCCGGACGCGCGGCCGAGGGCACGCCCGATGGACATTGCCAGCTCGGGCGTGAGGTCGGCGTTCGCGACCCCGCGGACGCCGTCCGTCCCGAAGAGGCTCCGGGCCGGGGGCGCCTGTCCGCTCAGCGCTTCGAGAACTGCGGACGCTTGCGGGCGCCCTTGAGGCCCGCTTTCTTGCGCTCCTTCTCGCGCGCGTCGCGCGTGAGGAAGCCCTCGCGCTTCAGCTCGGGCCGCAGGTTCTCGTCCATCTCCACAAGCGCGCGGGCGACCGCGTGACGCAGCGCGCCGGCCTGGCCGGAGATCCCGCCGCCGTCGAGGCGTGCGGTCACGTTGAACTGGCCGTCCACGCCGGCGATCACCAGGGGCGAGCGGGCCTCGGTGACCAGCACCTTGCGGCCGAAGAAGTCATCGATGGGGCGCCCGTTACAGGTGATGGTTCCATCGCCGGGCTCGAGCACGATGCGGGCCACCGACGTCTTGCGCTTGCCGGTTGCCTGGATGCGGACCTGGACGGTGCTCATGCGGTGACCTTCCTCTCGAGCCGGAGGGGCTCGGGCGACTGCGCTTCGTGCGGGTGATCGGGGCCGGCGTACACCTTCATCTTCAGCAACTGCTTCCGGCCCAGCGAGTTCTTGGGGAGCATCCCGCGGACGGCCATGCGGATGACCTCCTCGGGACGGCGCTCCAGCTGCTCACGCAGCGTGCGCTTGCGGATGCCGCCCGGGTAGCCCGAGTGGCGCCAGTAGAGCTTGTCGTCCATCTTCTGGCCCGTGACCGCGATCTTCTCGGCGTTCACGACCACCACGAAGTCACCGCAGTCGGCGTGCGGCGTGTAGAACGGCGACCGCTTTCCGCGGAGCGTCTCGGCGATGGTGGCGGCGAGGCGGCCGAGGTTCTGTCCCTCGGCGTCGACGATGTACCAACGGCGATCCACATCGCCGGGCTTGGCGCTCTTCGTCGACTTGGTGGGGTGAGCGGTGGGCACGATCCTCCGATGGGTGAGCAGGCGAAAGCGTTTCCGCCCGGGAACGACGGCGAATCGTAGGGAAGCCCCCGCGTCGTCGCAACCGACCACGGCGCAGGGGCACAGGACGTGCCGGAACCACCCATCCGGCCAGCCTTACACTGTCTGGTAGGATGGAATGCAATTCAGCACAGCGGAGCTCCCCATGCGCCAATCGACATCCACCATCAATCGCTGCCAGGCCGTCGCCACCCACGGGCGTCGCTGTCGGCAGACGCCGTTCATGACCAGCCCGTTCTGCTGGCACCACACGGCGGCCGCCGATCGCGATGCGCTGCGCCGGGAGTCCCTTCGCGGCGACGATCAGGCCAAGGAACTCGTGGACCGCATCGTGAACGCCGATCTCACCGAGGAGCAGGTGCAGCGCATCGAGCGCGCGCTCGCAGCGCGTTCGTAGCACCGGCACGATCTCGCGGGAGGGCTACTCCCACTCGATCGTGCCGGGGGGCTTGCTGGTCACATCCAGCACCACGCGGTTCACGCCCGGCACCTCATTGATGATGCGGCTCGAGATCTTCTCGATCAGGTCGTAGGGCAGGCGGGCCCAGTCGGCCGTCATGGCATCGTCGCTGGTGACGGCACGGATCACGATGGGGTAGGCGTATGTACGGCTGTCGCCCTGCACGCCCACCGACCGCACGGCGGGCAGCACGGCAAACGACTGCCACAGGTCGCGGTACATGCCGGCGAGGCGGATCTCCTCCTGCAGCACGAAGTCCGCATGCCGCAGGATCTCCAGGCGCTCCGCCGTGACCTCGCCGATGATGCGGATGGCAAGGCCGGGGCCGGGGAACGGCTGGCGCCACACCATGCGCTCGGGAAGGCCGAGCTCCTCGCCCACGAGGCGCACCTCGTCCTTGAACAGCTGGCGCAGCGGCTCAACCAGCTCCATCTCCATGTCATCGGGCAGGCCCCCGACGTTGTGGTGGCTCTTGATGGTGGCCGCGTTCGTGCCGCCGCCCGACTCGATCACGTCGCTGTAGAGCGTGCCCTGCACCAGGAACTTCTCGTTGCCCAGCCGGGCGGCCTCGGCGTCGAAGGTGTTGATGAATTCGGCGCCGATGATCTTGCGCTTCTGCTCCGGATCGGTCACGCCGGCAAGCCGTGACAGGAACTGCTCCTGCGCGCGCACATGCACCAGCGGCACGTGGAAGTGGTGGCCGAAGGCCTCCTCCACCTGCTCCCCCTCGTTCATGCGCAACATGCCGTGGTCCACGAACACGCAGGTGAGGTTGTCGCCGATGGCGCGGTGCACCAGCAGGGCCGCCACGGCGCTGTCCACGCCACCCGACAGCCCGCAGATGGCCCGGCGGTCGCCCACCTGCTCGCGAATGCGCCGCACCTGGTCGTCGATGACGTTGGCGGGGGTCCACGTGGGCGCCAGGTCGCAGGCGTCGAACAGGAAGGCCTTCAGCAGATCCGTGCCGAAGGGCGTGTGCACTACCTCGGGGTGGAACTGCACGCCGAAGCGCCGGCTGGCCCGGTCCTCCATCGCGGCGATGGGAGCGCCCTGGGTCTGGGCCGTGACGGTGAAGCCCTCGGGCGCCCCGGTGACCGCGTCGCGATGGCTCATCCAGCACGTCTCCGCAGGGAGGTCCCGGAACAGGCCCTCGCGCGACAGCACGCGGATGTCGGTGCGGCCGAACTCGCCGGAGCCGTTGTTGGTGACCACGCCGCCCAGCGCCTGCGCCATCGACTGCATGCCGTAGCAGATGCCCAGAACGGGAATCCCCAGCTCCAGCAGGCGGCGATCCAGCGCGGGCGCGCCATCCTCGTACACCGATGCCGGCCCGCCCGAGAGGATGATGCCGCCGGGGGCGATGCGCGCGACCTCGGCAGGGTCGATGTCGTGCGGCACGATGGCCGAGAACACCCGGCATTCACGCACGCGGCGTGCGATCAACTGGCTGTACTGGGCTCCGAAGTCGGCGACCAGGACGCCCCCTGCGGCCTGGTGCTCGAGCTCGGGGGCGAGGTGGAACGCCCCCACGTCAGCCCATGCCGACCGACTGCGCCTGCTGGAGCTTCTTGCCCTCGGTCTTCAGTGCAGGGGCGATCATGACCTCGCACTTCTGGAAGCTCTGGATCGACTCGTAGCCGCAGGTGGCGAGGGCGTTGCGCAGTCCGCCGATCAGGTTGAGCGACCCGTCGTTCTCATGGGCCGGCCCCATCAGGATCTCCCGGAGGGTGCCGATGGAGGTGGTGCGCACGCGGGTTCCGCGCGGCAGCTCGGGGTGGAACGTGGCCATGCCCCAGTGGTTCCCGTGCCCGGGTGCCTCGGCCGCCTTCGCCAGCGGTGATCCCACCATGCAGGCGTCCGCACCGCAGGCAATGGCTTTGGCCAGGTCGCCGCCATATGCCATGCCGCCATCGGCGATCACGTTCACGTACTGGCCGGTCTCGAGCAGGTGCTGCATGCGCGCGCCCGCCGCATCGGCGATGGCCGTGGCCTGCGGCACCCCCACGCCGATCACCTGGCGTGTCGTGCACGCCGCGCCCGGGCCCACGCCCACCAGCACCCCCACGGCGCCGGTCCGCATCAGGTGCAGGGCCGTGGAGTACGACGCGCACCCGCCCACGATCACGGGGACCGGCAGGTCGGCGATGAACTGCTTGAGGTTGAGGGGCTCGACCGACGACGACACGTGCTCGGCCGATACCACCGTCCCCTGAATCACCAGGATGTCGAGGCCGGCGTCGAGGGCCGGGCCGATGAACTGCTCCACCCGCTGCGGGGTGAGCGACCCCGCGGTGAGCACCCCCGACGCCTTGATCTCGCGGATGCGCTCCACCATCAGGTCGGGGTCCACGTCGCGGGCGCGGTAGATGTCCTGCAGGCCCGCGGTGGCGGTCTCGGGCGGGTACCCGGCGATCTTCCGCAACTCGGCGTCCGGGTCCTCGTACCGGCTCTGGATGCCCTCGAGGTTCAGCACGCCCAGGCCGCCCAGCTTGCCGATCGCGATCGCCGTAGCCGGCGACACCACCCCGTCCATCGCCGAGGCCAGGAGCGGGATCTCGAGCGCGTGGGGACCGAGCTGCCAGGAGAGGTCGACGTCCTCGGGATCGCGGGTGCGCCTGCTGGGGACGATCGCGATCTCGTCCAGGCCATATGCCCGGCGCCCGCGCTTGCCCCGGCCGATCTCGATCTCCACCCGTGCCCCCCGTGTATCGCTCGCTTGGGCGGGCAACCTACCACCCCCGCCCGGACGGCCGGACGGGGCATTCGGGGGGGCCGAGGGGGCCCCTCAGTCCCCCTCGGGGACCTCCTCCACGGTCACCTGGCGCGCCAGTGCATCCACGTCGGCGCGGTCCACCACACCAGCACCGAGCAACTGGGTGCTGGCGGCGCCGGACGCCACGCCGCGGCGCAGCGCCTCCTCCTCCCCCGCGCCGTCGTAAGTGCCGGCCAGGTAGCCGGCCAGGAAGGCATCACCCGAGCCCACGCTGCTCACCACGTCGGTGCGCACGTCGATGCGCGCGCGCAGGGTGCGACGGCCATCGCCGTCGGGCTCCGCGAGGCGCGCCACGCACCCGCTCTCGTCATGCACCAGCGAGGAGCGCGCGCCCAGGCCGCACAGGGCCTCGGCGCCCACCACCGCGTCCTCCTCATCGGAGAACTCGTTACCCACCACCTCCTCCGCCTCGCGGGCGTTGGGGCTCACCAGCCACGGCTCGGCGGCGAGGGCGGCCCGCATCGCGGGGCCGGGCACGTCCACCACGATGGGCAGGTCGGGACGGCCGATCTCCGCGGCCATCACCGCGTAGAAGTCCACCGGGACATCACGCGGCAGGGACCCGGCGAACACCACGATGTCGGCGCCCTTCGACAGGTACGCCAGCTTCTCCATCAGCAGTTCCAGCTCCGAATCGGCCACCGACGGGCCGTACTCGTTGATCTCGGTCTGCTGCATGGACGTGGGGTCCACGACCGCGGTGGACGTCCGTGATTCGTCCCCGATGCGGACGAAGTCGTTGAGGATCCCCTCGGCGGTGAGCTGCTCGATGATGGACGTGCCGGTGCGCCCGCCGGCGAGCCCGGTGGCGATGACCGGCTGCCCCAGGTTGCGCAGCGCGCGCGCCACGTTCACGCCCTTGCCGCCCGGCAGGGTGAGGGCGTCGCTTGCCCGGTGGCGCCGGCCGGCCTGGAAGTTCGGCACGCTCAGGGTGCGGTCGAGCGCGGCGTTGAGGGTGACCGTGAGGATCATGTGAACACGGACCCTATCCCGGCGAACGCCGTCCTGACCGAGTCGGTGAAGCCCGCGGCGCCGACCGCGCGATCGGCAGCGAGGGGTGCGCGCGCAACCACGCGGTCCCCCTGCATCACCTCCACGCGCCCGATGCGCTGGCCCTGCGTCACCGGGGCCATCGCCATCGCCGGGGCGGTCACCCGCAGGCGGATTGGCTCGCCCAGGCGCACGGTCGCCGCCAGGGGAGCCCGTGGCGCGAGCCCCACGGTCGCGCCCGGCACACCCTGCACCTCCAGCGACGCCACCGGCTGGCCACGGCGCACCACGACGGGCCTTGAGAACTGACCGAACCCCCACTCGAGCAGCGCCTTCGCGTCCCGTGCGCGCGTCTGGCGGTCCGGCTCGCCCATCAGCACCGCGTACATATCACGGTCGAGCGCCGGCGAGGTGGCATGGGCCACCAGCGTGTACCCGGCGTCGTCGGTGTGGCCGGTCTTGATGCCATCCGCCGACGGCATGATCGCCAACAGGTCGTTCTGCGACTGCAGCCGCCGCGACCCCTCGCCGCCCGGGCCGGGAAGGGTGACCACGCGGTCGCCCACCAGCGACTGCAGGAGCGGCACCTTCATCACCTCGCGCCCCAGCACGGCCAGGTCGCGCGGGGACGACTCGTGCCCGGGCTCATCAAGCCCGTGCGGGTTCGCGAACCGCGTGCGGGTGAGGCCCATTTCGGCGGCGCGTTCGTTCATCCGCTGCACGAACTCGGCCTCGGAGCCGGATACCGCGTAGGCGATGGCGATGGCCGCGTCGTTTCCGCTGCCCACCATGAGGCCGCGGACCAGGTCGCGCATTGTGATGCGCTCACCGGCGCGGAGCCCCGCCGAGGACTCCCCCACCGCCACGGCGCCCGGCGCCACGGTGACGACGCGGTCGAGATCACCCGACTCGATCGCCACGAGGGCGCTCATCATCTTGGTGAGGCTGGCCATGGGCCGGGCGGTGTCGGCGGCCCGCTCGGCCAGGACCTCGCCGGTCGGCCCGTCCACCAGGAGCCACGCCGACCCCGCCGGGGACGGCGGCCGGTCCGCGGCGAGCGCTGTGGCCGCGGGGGCCATGAGCACGGCCGCAAGGGCCACCCGGAGGACGCGTCGCACATGTTTGATCGTACCAGCGACCCCCCTCCGGGCGAGGCGCGCCGGGCCCGTGGGTGCAACGCTTCGGGGGTGGCCACCGACACCGCCGAGACGGCCGTGATCACCGCGGCAACGGGGCCGCGCGGGCTGACGGAGGACGAGGCACGCGCCCGCCGACCCGCGGGCCGGCGCCGCACCGTCGGCCGCTCGTACGCGAGCATCGTGCGGGCCAACGTCTTCACGCTGTTCAACCTGATCCTCGTCACGTTCGCGGTGATCACGCTGGTGTTCGGCGACTGGCGCGATGTGTTCTTCCTCGCGATCCTCGTCATCAACATCTCCATCGGCATCGCCCAGGAGGTGCGCGCCAAGCGCGCCGTGGCGCGGCTGGCCGCCCTGGTGGCGCCGACCGCCCGCGTGATGCGCGATGGCACCGAGCGCCACGTGGATGTGGACGACGTCGTACCGGGGGACCTCGTGCTGATCGGCGCCGGGGACCAGCTGGTGGCCGACGGCACCCTGCGCGAGGCCGCAGGGCTCGCGCTGGACGAGGCCGTCCTCACCGGGGAGTCGCGGCCCGTCACCCACGAGGCCGGGGACCCGGTGCGCGCCGGGGCCTTCTGCGCCGAGGGCTCCGGTGCCTACGTGGCCGAGGCCGTGGGCGACGACTCCTACGCGGGGCACGTCTCGGACATCGCGCGGTCGTTCCGCCATCCCCTCTCGCCCCTTCAACGCGGGATGAACCGGCTGCTCGTCGCGATGGTGGCGATCATGATCCCGCTCGGGGCCGTGCTGGCGCTCGCCCTGTGGCGCACCAGCCCCGACCTCGAGGAGGCGGTCTCCACGGCCACGGCGGCCATGGTCACCCTCATCCCCGAGGGGCTCATCCTGCTGGCCAGCATCACCTACGCGGTCAGCACCATCCGCATGTCCAGGCGCGGTGCGCTCGCGCAGCAGCTCTCGGCCATCGAGGCACTGGCCTCGGCCGACATGGTCCTGGTCGACAAGACCGGCACCCTCACCACCGGCGAGGCCCGGCTGGTGCACCGCCAGCCCGCGGATGACGGCGACCCGGCCGCGCTGGACGCCGCGCTGGCCAAGTACGCGGCCTGCTGGCGCGACGGGGACGAGACCCTCGACGCCATCGCCGCCGAGCTGCCGCACGATCCCCTGGCCCCCGACGGGGCCGTCCCCTTCACCTCGCGCCGCCGCTGGGCCGGCGTGCGCGTGGAGGGCCGTACGCTGGTGCTCGGCGCCCCGGGGGTGGTGAACCCCGGTCCGCTGGCCGATGTGGTGCACCGGGAGTCCGGCCACGGGCGACGGGTGCTGGTGCTCGCCACCGGCGACGCGCCCCTCGGTACGCCGGGCCCTGACGATCCGCCACCCGCCGGCCTTCGCGCCCTGGGAGTGATCGCCCTGGCCGAGACACTGCAACCGGGCATCAAGGGGGCCATCGAGTTCCTCGGGCGCGAGGGAATCCCCGTGCACGTCGTCTCGGGCGATGCGCCTGCCACGGTCGGCGCCATCGCGGCCGACTGCGGCATCCACTCGAGCTCGCCCATCCTCGCCGCCGAGCTGCCCACCGACCCCACGGCGCTGTCCCGTGTGGTCACCGGTGCGGGCATCGTGGGCCGCGCGACGCCCGACGACAAGGAGCGCATCGTCAGCGCCCTCGCCGACGAGGGCTACAACGTCGCGATGATCGGCGACGGCGTGAACGACGTGCCGGCCCTCAAGCGCTCGCGCATCGCCATCGCCCCCGCCGAGGCCAGCCAGATGGCGCGGGCGGTCGCCGACATCGTGATGGTGCGCGGCGGGTTCGCATCCCTCGCGCCGATGATCCTCGAGGGCCGCCAGGCCCTGCGGAACCTGCAGCGGGTCAGCAAGCTGTTCGTGGCGAAGTCGTTCCTGGCCGCGTTCCTCATCCTCACCATCGGGCTGGTGCCCACCACCTACCCGTTCCTGCCGCGTCACCTGACGCTGCTGTCGTTCCTGACCGTGGGCATCCCCGCGTTCTTCCTGGCACTCGCTCCCAGCACCGGGGCATGGAAGGCGCGCGACTACCTGGGCTCCACGTTCCGGTTTGCCCTGCCCGCGGGCGTCGCCGCCGGGCTGGGCGTGGTGTCGAGCTACCTCTTCGCCCTGAACGTGGTGTTCACCGACATCCCGGTCGCGCGCACCGTGGCCGTGACGGCCCTCATGGCAATCGGCCTGTGGCTCGTGCTCATCCTCGAGGTATCCGGCGTGAAGCGGAGCGCCTGGGTGATCATCATGTGCCTCGTCATGGCCGGCCTGTACGTGATGTTCATCCTGGTCGCACCGCTCCGCGAGTTCTTCGAGCTCACCACCATCGGCGCCATCGACGCCGTCGTGGCGCTCTCCGGCGCCGCCATCACGGCCACCGGCCTGTGGATGCTCGACCGCCGGTTCCGCCCGGAGCCCCTGCGCGGCCCCCTCCCCCGCTGGCTCGCGCGACTCCTGCCAGACTCCTTCCGCGCGGACCCCGACCCCGTGGTGCCGCACGACGACTGATCGCGGCCATGAGCCCCGGGGAGGGTGTTAGTCGACCGGTCGTCCGCCGCGCAGGTCGGGGTGCACGCGGATGAGCCGCTCGTCGAGGTCGTCGAGCCCCCGGGCGCGGGCGACGCCGGGGAGCGCGCCGACCCGGCGGTAGTGATCGGCAACGGCGGGCCCGCCAAGGCGGATGTCGTCGTAGTAGTTGCTCCAGCCCACGAGCATGTAGGCGTAGATGTCGCAGACGCCGGGCCGGTCGCCGGCGAGCCATTCATGGTCGGCGAGCCACCGCTCCAGGTGGTCGCCGGCGCGCAGGATGTTGCGGCGGCCACCGGCATCGAGGGCGGCGGCGGCGCCCGGGTCGTCACCGATGTAGAAGAAGGGCGCCATGATGGGCCACCAGCCCACGTGCAGCGTGTTGGCGCACCAGGTGACCCACCGGTAGTGGTCGGCGCGCGCGGGCGTGCCGACGGCCGGGGCCAGGTGCGCATCCGGGAACCGGTCCCCGAGCCAGAGGAGGATGGCGCCGGTCTCGGAGATGCGCACGTCGCCCTCGCGCAGCGCGGGGACGCGCTTCAGGGGGTTGGCATCCGCGAAGCCCGGGGCATCATCGCGCCGACGGGGGTGGACGTCCACCACCTCGTACTCCGCACCTGCGCACTCGAGCGCAGCGCGCACTGCGAACGACGACGAACCGGTGATCTGAAACAGGGTGATCATGCATCCCCTCCGGGCAGGTCCATGAGCAGTCGGGCGACGGCGCCGTAGTCCAGCGCGCCGTCGACATCCCCGAAGAGCGCGGCAGCGGGATCGCCGATCGCGAGTGGCGCACCCGCCATGTCGCGCGCGTGCCCGAGGTCCTTGCGCAGGTCGCGGGCACGGAACCCCGGCGCGTGGTCACCGGCGAGGACGCGCGGGAACAGGTTGCGCAGTTGCCACGAGTCGCCGGACGACGCGGTCACCACGCGCGCCAGCACCTCCGGGTCCACGCCCGCGCGCTGGCCGATGCCGAATGCCTCGGCCGTGCCCGCCGAGATCACCGCCACGAGCAGGTTGTTCACCAGCTTCGCGACGAGGCCCGAGCCCACGGGGCCGCAGTGCACGCGCTTCGCCGGATCGCCGATGAGGTCGAGCAGCGGGGCGGCGGCGGCAACGCCGTCGGCCGTCCCCCCGCACATCACGGCCAGCGTGCCCGCCTCGGCACCCGGGGGGCCACCGCTCACCGGGCAGTCGAGGTATTCGGCCCCCGACGTGGCCGCGATGGCAGCTGCCTCGCGTGCCGCCGCCGGGGCGATGGTGGAAGTGTCGATGATGATGGGGGGCGGTTCGTCCGCCGCCATCACGAGTGCCACGACCTCCAGCACGTCGGCGGAGTCGGTCACCGACAGCAGAGCGGCATCGGCGCCGTGCGCGGCGCCGGTGATGTCCCGGGCGGGCTCCGCGGGCAGGCCGTCCGCCTTTGCCGGGGTGCGGGCGTGCACGACCACCTCGTGGCCGCCCGCCGCGATGTTGCGGATCATCCCGGCCCCCATGAGGCCGGCTCCCACCACTGCCACGCGCATGCGCGAAAACCTATCCGTCCCCATGCGCCGCATCGCGGGCATGCCGCTCGCGATCGGCACCGGGCCCGAGGTCGCCGCGCCATGAGCACCCGGGGCAGCGGTCCTCGCCCTCGATGTGCCCTTCGGCCCACGCGCGGGCCGCCACCATCGGCAGTACCCGCTCGGCAGGCCGGCCCTCGCGCAGCAGGGACAGCGCCCCGAGGACGATGGCGACAAGCACCGGATCCGCCGGATCCGGGAATGGGGGGACCGGACCGGGGGGTGCGAGTCCCGGCACCGCTCCCGCGCCCGCCGATCCGCACGCACCTGCCACCTGCGCCGGCCGGGTGGCATCGCGGGGAAAGCCGCATGCGGCATCACAACCGGGGCAGTGGTCCTCCCCCTCGGCGTGCCCCTCCATCCACGCGTGCACGGCCAGATCCACCACCGCCTGGGCATCCGAGCCCTCGCCTGCGATGCGGGTGGCGCGACCCAGGAGCGCGGCGAACACGGACGACCCGGCATCCGGTGCGGGTGGCACCTCGACGTCGCCCGAGAACAGCGGGTGGGCCACCGGGCGGAAGCCGGTGGGGTGCTCGGATGCGCTCACGTCGCGTCGCGCACGCGCGTCATGCGGCCGGCGATGAACCTCCACGCGGCAAGGGCGGCGGGCGCGAGCGCCAGCGCGGCGATGTCGAACAGCACGTACCCGGCGGCGGCGCCGCTCGGCGGGTTCCCGTTGCCGATGCCCAGGAACGGGACCGTGGGCTCCCAGTACCAGGTGGATACCCAGGTGCCCCAGATCTCCAGGAAGGCGACGAAGAAGAAGACCCCGGCATACAGGGCGGGCGCGCGGCCGATCAGCAGGAAGACGACGAGGAAGGCCACGGCGATCGCACCGGCCACGTCCACGCGACCGAGGGACCCGGAGAGCCCCACGATGCCCCACGCGAGGGCGCCGACGACGGCCGCCCCCACGACGATGCGGGGATGCACCCGGGCCAGCCGCGTCTGCGAGAAGCGGTAGCCGGCCAGGTACACCAGGCCGTGACCGGCGGGCACGAACAGCGGGAGGTTGCCCAGGCGGTAGTCGTAGACGCCGAGCCAGGTGGAGAAGATGAGCTCCGCGGATGTGGCCACCACGACAACCACGAACACGCGCGCCCGGTCCAGCGGACCCAGCGGCACGCAGGCCGCGATGAGGACCACCCAGGCGATGGCCGACAGCGTCAGCTGCCATGGGAGCCCGCCCAGGGAGTCCAGCCACAGGCCCAGCGACGTGAACACAAGGAGGAACGGGATGAAGAGCCACGGCCGCTCCAGCACCACCAGCGCGCGCGTCCATACGCGCCGGGCGAGCGGTGCGGGCGAAGCTGCGCGCGGGGAGGCGTCGAGCGTGCTCACGCATCCGAGGTTAGACCGGGCTGCGCCGCCCCGGAGGGGCAACGGTGGCGCCGGGGACGACTAGCCCTCGCGGGCCTCCTCGGCGTCGTCCTCCTCGGCCTCGGGCAGCGCCTCGGCGCGGGCGCGCTCCTCCGCCGCCTCGAGCGCCTCAATGGCGTCCAGGCGGGACAGCACGTCATCCCCGCTCTGCATGGTCCGGAAGCTGCTCCGGCGCTCCCGCTTGGCCTTGGCCATCTGAACCTCCGTGTTTACCGGCGGGATGGTACCCGGCGACGGCGGCGTCTCCGGCGGGCACGTCGCCTGCGGCGCCCAATGCGGTCAGTTGCCAGTGCCTGGACGAGCCGATCGTCAGCAGGGGGGAACCGGTAGCCGGGCAGGTCCTCATGCCGCACCCAGCGGAACTGGGGGCTCACGAGCGCGCGCGGTCGCTGCAGGGCGGGGTACCGGCACTCGTAGAAGCGCAGGCGGAGCGGTCCGGCGTCCTCGCGCCAGATCATCCGCGGATCCTCGACCTCGATGCCGAGTTCCTCGCGCAGTTCGCGCCGGAGCGCCTCAACATCGCGCTCACCCGGCTCGCGCTTGCCGCCCGGGAACTCCCAGAGCCCCGCGTGGCCCGACCCCTCCGGGCGCTGGGTGATAAGTATCCATGGCCCCCGACGGATGATGGCCGCGACCACGATGACGGGCTGCCCACGGCGGCTCACGCGGCGCTCCCCGCTGGCACCAGCACGGCACCGCGCCGGTCCGCCAGCCCCTCGGCCACCAGGGTGGCCGCGGCCTCGGGATCGGAACCCACGCTCACGCGCCCGTCGGTCGCGAGTGCGCGCAGCAGATGCCCCCGGCGCTGGCGCATGGACCCCTCATACCGTGCCTGCCGTCGCGCGCGCGGCGTGACCTCGTCCACCACCCCGGCATCGGCTGCGGGGCACCCGGCGCGCATCGGGCAGCCGTCGTCACACCGGGGGGCCCGCGCGCGGCAGAACTCCCTGCCGAGATCCATCATCGCCTGCCCGGCGTGCCAGGACCGTCCCCGCGCGGCGCCGGGCCAGCCATCCGGGAACCGGCGCGCCACCACGCGCCGCACGTTGACGTCCTCGGGCAGCACGGGCTGCTCATCCGCGAAGCAGCGCAGCGCATCGGCCGTGTAGCGCCCCACCCCGGGAAGGTCTTCGTAGCGCGTGGGCGCGGGCCACCCGTTCGCGGCGATCACGCCGGCCGCCGCATGCAGGTTGCGTGCGCGGCGTGGGTACCCCAGGCCCTGCCACGCGGCGAGCGCCTCACCCACGGTCACCGCTGCCAGGTCCCCGGGCGCGGGCCACCGGCGCATCCAGTCCTCGTAGTAGGGGACGACGCGGGCGACGGGGGTCGCCTGCAGCATGACCTCCGACACCAGCACGGCCCAGCGGTCGCGCGTGCGCCGCCACGGGAGGTCGGGGCCATGGCGGTCGAACCAGCGGACGAGGCGGCGTACCGCGGCGCGGTCGGCGTCGGAAGTCACTGCGTGAGTCTCCCACGCGTGCAGGTGGTGGTCAGGCGGCTGCGGCCGCCCCCGGGCCGCGACGGGAGGACGGCTGGCCAATCGCCATCACGGCGTCGAGCGTGGTGCGGGCGCCGTGGGACAGCCTTCCGATGAGGGCCAACAGCACCTCCGCCGTGGCCTCGGCGTCAGCAAGCGCCCGGTGCGACGGCATCACGGCGGTGCCGGCCCACGCCGCGAGCGTGGCCAGATCGTGCCGGGGCACCACCCCATCGAGCAGCCGTCGCGAGAGCACCAGGGTGTCCAGCCAGGGCTGGGTGAAGTAGCCGTCGCGCAGGCGCAGGCGTTCGTAGTTAAGGAAGCGCAGGTCGAAGGGTGCGTTGTGGGCGACCAGGACATCGTCGCGGGCGAAGTCGATGAAGGCGGGCAGCGCGACGTCGATGGCCGGCTGGCCCCGCACCATGCCGTCGTCGATGCCGGTGATGTGGGTGATGTGGGGCGGGATGGCGTGTCCCGGGTCGACCAGGGTGGAGAACCGCTCGGTCACCCTGAGGCCCTCGACGCGGACCGCGCCGATCTCGGTGATGCCGCACGACCCCGGGGCGCCGCCCGTGGTCTCCAGGTCGACGATGCAGAAGGGCATCGCGGCCAGCGGCGAGAGGTCACGCCGCCCCCCGGCGTCCGCGATGAGGTCATCCGCCCAGGCAAGGCGCGCGTCCTGCGCAACGATGTCCCCGGCCAGCCGGCGGGCGACCGGCTCCGGACAGCCGGCGATCCCCAGGGCCTCCAGGGCCACCTCGGCCGCGCTCACGGGCCTGCCCTCGCGGGCGATGAGGTCGCGCACCCTGTCCCCCGCCGTCCGCGCGCCTTCCGACCCGGGCGTGGGGCGCGCCGCGCGCGGCGCCTGCGGGGGCGGCTCGGGTTCTCCCATCCCGCCGGATCCTACGAACGGCCCCCGACGCACCCCGCGGCGCCCAACCGTTCGCACGCCTGCGGACCCGGCATGGTGCATACGCTTCTGACATGGCACGTGTCCTGCCCACGGATCTCGCCGGCCTGACCGACCAGGAGATGCTGGCCTGGGCCGGCTTCCTCCGGGTGCACGCCGCGGTGGTGCGCCGGCTGGACGGTGAGATGCAGGCGGAGCACGGCATCACCCTCACCCAGTACGAGGTCCTGCTGATGCTGGTGACCGCCGACGGCGGGGAGCGGCGCCTGAGCGACCTGGCCGATGGCGCCCTGCTGTCGCTGTCCGGGCTCTCGCGCCTGGTGGACCGCCTGGTGGCGCGGGGACTGGTGGAGCGACGCCAGTGCCCTGACGACCGCCGCGGCGCATTGGCGCACCTCACCGACGACGGGCGTGCGTGCTTCATGGCGGCGCGCCCCACGCACCTGGACGGCGTGCGGCGGCTGTTCATCGAGCCGCTGCCGCCCGGCGCGGTTCAGGCGCTCGCGGGGGCGTGGGACGCCCTGGAGGGCGCGGACGACTAGCGGCGGCGGGCCGGCACCTTGGCGCGTGCCGCAACCTTGATGCCGGGCATCGCCACCGCCACCACCACGCGGCCCTTTCGCCGCGGCACGGCGAGCAGCGCCTTGCCGTCGGGTCGGCTGGTGGTGTTCACGCCTTTCCCGTTGGGCAGGCGTGCACGCACGGGGATGCTCGACATCGGGGCGCCCGAGGCATCGCGCACCGTGGCGACCCACAGGTCACCGCGCTTCGGGTTGATGCCCGCGCGCTGGGTGAGCTTGCGGCCCGCACGCGTGAGCACGATCTTCTTGGGCACGGGCGGCGGCGCCACGCCCACGCCGGAGCAGATCGGACCCGGGTCGCCCAGGCCCGCGTACTGGAAGATGGCACCGCCGATGGCCTCGGCCATCCGCTGGCGCACGTCCGGGCTGGCCAGCATCCCCGCGTCCACCTCATTGGACAGGAACGCGCCCTCAACCAGGATCGCGGGCATCGCCGTGTTCCGCAGCACGTAGAAGGAGCGCTCCTTCACCCCGCGGTCGGGCAGGCCCAGGCAGGCCACGAGCGTCCTCTGCACTCCCGCCGCCAGCAGGTGCGTCACCTCCGGCGCACTGCTGCGCACGTAGGTCTCCGTGCCGCTCGCACCGGTGCGCCGCGAGCTGTTCTGGTGGATCGACACGAAGATCTCGGCGAGCGCGGCGTTCGCGGCATCGGTGCGCGCCTTGAGGTCCGCGCCCTCGGAGATGTACGGCACGTCCCCGCCGGCGTTGTCGGTGGAGCGCGTCATGAGGGTCGGGAAGCCGCGGGCTGCCAGCCACGCGTTGAGGCGGTTGGCGACATCGAGGTTCACGTCCTTCTCGAGCAGCACGGGCTGCAGGAAGGGGTTGAATCGCGGCTCGAGCCCGGTGACCGCCTCGGGCGCAAGCGCGCCGATGGCACCGGAATCCGACCCGCCGTGACCGGCGTCGATTGCCACCACCGGAAGTGCAGCGGCCGACGTCGCAGCCACCAGCGTTGCGCCGAGGGCGCCGAGGAGTGTGCGGGAACAAGGCACGGCGGGCATCTAAGACGTTCTCCCGGCCGCATGCGGGCGGGATGTCGCGCGGGCACGTGGCCGCCCCGGCGCGCCGGGGCGCTTTGTAGCCTGATCCCCCATGCCCCGCCGCAGCACGATGGGCCTTGCCGCCTGCGCCATGGCCCTCGCCCCGGTCGCCGCTTTCGCCGCGCTCGGCGACGTCAGCCCGCAGGGGTACCTGCCCGGCGGCGCCGCCGCGCCCACCGACGTGGACGGCGCGGCCTTCTCCCCGGATGGCCGGTACCTGCTCTTCACGTCGACGTCGCCCATCAGCGGCCAGCCGACGGGCGGGATGCGCCAGCTCTTCATGCGGGATCTCCTCACGGGTGCGGTGCAGATGGTTTCGACGACCACCGACGGTCGCCCTTCCGCGGCAGCGGTGGACGACGACGCCGACGCACCGCCCTTCGCGGCATCCCTGGACGGGCGCTTCGTGGTGTTCTCGTCCACCGCTGCCGACCTGGTGCCGGGCGACGCGAACGGCGGTGCCCGTGATGTGTTCCGCAAGGACACCCGGACCGGCCGCATCACAATCGTCTCGCGCGACCACCTGCGCCGGCAGGTGCCCTCCGGGGTCATCGGCCAGCCCTCGATCTCGTCCGACGGATCGCGCGTGGCCTTTGCCTCCGGCGCCGAACCGCTCGCCCCGGGCGACGCGAACGGCGTCGCCGACATCTACATGACCGACCTTCGGGCGCGGGCGCTCGTGCTGGTGTCGCGTACCGCCGCAGGCGCGCAGTCGCCTGAGGCAGTCGAGCAGCCGGCGATCAGCGCGGATGGGCGGGCCGTGGCCTTCCAGGGGACGGGCGCGGCGGCCGTGCTTGCGGGCGGCGATGCGAACGGCCTCGGCGATGTGTATGTCGCGCGACCCGCGGCACGGTCGATCGTGCTGGCAAGCGTGGCCGATGGGGGGTCGGCGGCGGGCACCTCGTCGCTGCCCTCGATCTCCGGCGACGGATCGCGCGTGGCGTTCGCCTCCACCGCTCCACTGGTAGCCGGTGACACCGGCACCACGCCGGATGCATACGTGCGGGACCTCGCGGCGGGCACGACCCGCCGCGCGTCGGCCGGCGCGTCATCCGGCCGACCCGCACTCAGCGTGAACGGAGCACGGGTGGCCTACGCGGACGCATCCGACGTCCTCGTGCACGACCTGTCCTCGGGCGCGGTCTTCCGGGCATCACGCCTGCCCGACGGCAGTCCCACGCCGGGGCCCGCCACCCGTGCCGCGATCACCGGGGTGGGGTCGGTGGCGTCGTTCACCACGCAGCCCGCAGGCGCGACCGCCTCGGGGGTGTTCGTCACGGAGGCCGGGGCGGTGAACGCCACCGCACCGGCGCTCACCGCGCGCGCCACGCTGTCCGGGCGGCGCGTGACCGTGGCCGGTCACGCCAGCGACCCCGCGGGAATCGCGCGGGTGGCGGTGGGCCGGCGGGTGGCCCGGATCGGTGACGACGGGGCGTACTCGGTCTCATTCACCGCGCGACTGGGTACCGAGGAGGTCGCGGTACGCGCGACATCGGGACTGGGCGCCGAGTCCGCCACCGCCGTGGGCGTCACGCGCACAGCGGTAGCACGCGGGCAATCGGACCGCGCACCACGGCCCCGGGCCCTCCGCGCATCGGCGGCGCGGCCATGGGTGCGGGCGACGTTCCGCCTGCCCGTGCGGGCGGCGTGGCGCGTGGAGGTGCGCCGGAGGATCTCCGGCATCGCCCGGGCACGGGCCTTCCGCATGGTCGTGGCGCGATCGGGCACGTCGCGCAGTGGGCGGCGCTCGGTCCGCCTGAGGATCCCCGCGCGGACGGCCCCGGGCAACTACCAGGTGCGGGTGCTGATCTCCTCGGCCCGGGGCCTCGGGACGAGCGCGCGTACCATCAGGATCCGGTGATCTTCCCGCTTCGCACCTCGCGCTGGACGCGCTTCCTCACCTCCACCACCGGCCCGTTCGAGGCCGAGGTCGCAGACGGCATTGTGGGCGTGCGAATCGGGTGGGTAGGCCATGCCGAGATCCCCGTCGCGCGCATCGCGCGCATCTCCTCGCGCCGCTGGCCGTGGTGGGGCGGCCTCGGCGTGCGCATCGCGAAGGGCATGGTGGCGTTCGTGCCGGCGCCCGGTGATGGCGTGCTGCTGGAGTTCGACGGCCCCGTCACCGTGCACGCGCCCATGTCATGGGAGACCGATCGTGTACTGGTGATGGTGGCCGACCCCGAGCGCTTCGCCGCGAAGGTGGCCGCCGAGCGCGAGGCCGCCCTGCCGCCTACGCCGTGATCTGAACCGCCACCAGGCGGTTGCCGTCGGGGTCGAGGAACTCCATCGACAGGGCCCCGCCCATGTCCTCGATGGGGTCCCGCTTCGCCCCCGCGGCGTCCAGCGCGGCATCGAGCGCGCGGATGTCGCCGACGCGGAAGGTGACCGTCGCGCCACCCTGGTGCGGAGCAGTGGCGAGCTCGCCGAACAGGCCGAGTTCCGTTCCCCCCACGGTGAACTGCGCCCAGTCGTTGCCGGCGCGCTGGCTGAGGTCGAGGCCGAGGACTCCCTCATAGAAGGATACGGAGCGGTCCATGTTGCAGACCCCGTAGAAGACCACATCCACGCCCTCGATGAGTGCCACGCCAACCCCCGTCGCTCATGGCCCCCGGCGGGGGCCTGCTGCCTCGATGCTACCCGTGCGGGAGTACGATGCCGCGCCGAAAGAGGCACAGGTAGAAAGTGGCCATCCGGCGCCGTCGGCGCGAGCGGATGGAGCGCGTGGTCGGGGTCCCCGGGCTCTGGGCCACGGCCTACGGCAACGTCGGGTCGTCGATCTACTACGCCCTCGGGCTCGTGGCCGCGTACGCGCTGGAGCTCACCCCGCTGGTGTTCCTGTTCGCCGGCCTCATCTTCGCCGCGACCGCCATCACCTACACCGAGGGGACGGCGATGTTCCCCGAGGCGGGCGGGTCGTCGTCGTTCGCGCGCCATGCGTTCAACGAGGGCGCGGCCTTCGGGGCGGCCTGGGGCCAGATGCTCAACTACATCATCACGATCGCCATCTCGGCGTTCTTCGTGCCCCACCACCTCGGGGTGTTCTGGGAGCCCCTCAACTCGAACCCCTGGGACATCATCGTGGGGATCGGCGTGGTGGCCCTGCTCGCGGTGCTGAACATCGTCGGCATCAAGGAGGCCGCCAAGCTCAACCTGGGCCTCGCCGTGCTGGACCTGGGGACGCAGGTGCTGCTGGTGATCGTGGGGCTGTTCGTGCTGTTCTCGCCCACGGCCCTCTGGGACAACATCGTGTGGAGCGTGGCGCCGACATGGACCAACGTGGTGATCGGCGTGACACTCGCGATGATCGCCTACACCGGCATCGAGACCATCTCGAACATGGCCGAGGAGGCGCAGGTACCCGAGCGCACCATCCCCGCCTCCATCCGCGCCACCGTGATCACCGTGCTGGTGATGTACGCCCTCATCCCCATGGTGGCCCTCTCCGCACTGCCGGTGACCCGGCAGCCCGACGGCACCTACTCCACCGAACTGGGCACCACCTACGCCGGCGACCCCATCCTGGGCATCGTCGAGCAGTTCGGCTTCTCCGGCGTGCTGCATGACGTGGTGATCGGCTTCGTGGGCATCCTGGCCGCCACCATCCTGCTCATCGCCACCAACGCGGGGATCATCGGCGTGTCGCGGCTGACCTACGCGATGGGCTCGCACCGGCAACTGCCGTCGGGAATCCGCAGCCTGCACCCGCGCTACAACACCCCGGCCGTCGCGATCATCATCTTCTGCGCCATCGCCGCCCTGGTGATGATCCCGGGCCAGGCGGTATTCCTATCGAACCTCTACGCGTTCGGCGCGATGCTGTCGTTCAGCATCGCCCACCTGGCCATCCTCTGGATGCGCTGGCGCCGCCCGGAGATGCGGCGGCCCTACCGCGGCCGCCCCAACATCGCGATCCGCGGCCGCAGCATCCCGCTGTTCGCGGTGTTCGGGCTGCTGGGTACCGGCGGCGCGCTGGTCGCGGTGCTCATCCTCCGCCCGGACGCACGCTGGGTGGGCATCGCCTGGATGGCGGCGGGCTTCGGCATGTACCTGCTCTACCGGCGTCATATCGGGGTGCCGTGGACCCGCACGGTCACGATGGAGAGGCAGGAACTGGCGATGGAGGTGGACGTCGCCTACACGAACATCCTCGTGCCGGTGGTGGCCGCCGAGTCGTCCGAGGAGATGATGGCCACCGCGGGCAAGCTGGCCGCAGACCGGGGAGTGACCATCCACGCGATCACCGT
>CALIKX010000023.1 GCA_938017905.1 uncultured Thermoleophilia bacterium
ATACGCCGCATGAGCGACCACCACCGCGACACGATCGCGCTTCACGGGGGGCAGCAGCCCGACCCCACCACGAACGCGCGCGCCGTGCCGATCTACCAGACGACATCGTTCGTATTCAACGACGCCGAGCACGCCGCCAACCTGTTCGCACTCGCTGAGCCGGGCAACATCTACACGCGCATCATGAACCCCACGTGGGATGTGCTGGAGCAGCGCGTGGCCCAGCTGGAGGGCGGCATCGCCGCGTGCGCCATCGCCTCCGGTCAGGCGGCCGTGGCGTACTCGCTGATGAACGTGTGCCGGGCTGGCGACAACATCATCGCCGAGCCGCAGCTCTATGGCGGCACGTACAACCTGTTCGCACACACGCTGCCGCAGTTCGGCATCGAGGTGCGTTTCGCCGACCAGGACGACCCGTCGTCGGTGGCGCGCCTGGCGGATGAGAACACCCGCGCGGTGTTCGTGGAGTCGCTCGGCAACCCGAGCCTTGACGTGATCGACCTCGACGCCTGGAGCGAGGCCGCCCACGCGCAGGGGCTCCCGTTGATCGTGGACAACACGGTGGCCACGCCCATCCTGTGCCGTCCGTTCGAGCACGGCGCCGACATCGTGGTGCACTCGCTCACCAAGTTCATCGGTGGCCACGGCACCTCGATCGGCGGCATCATCGTCGACTCGGGCAACTTCGACTGGGTCGCCAACAGCGCCCGGTTCCCGGGCCTCACCGCGCCCGACCCGTCGTACCACGGCGTGGTGTGGTCGGACGCCCTCGGGCCGGCCGCCTACATCGGGCGCATCCGCACCGTGCTGCTGCGCAACATCGGCGCCGCGCTCTCGCCGTTCAACGCGTTCCTCATCCTGCAGGGCCTGGAGACGCTGCACCTGCGGATGGAGAGGCACTGCAGCAACGCGCTGGCCATCGCACAGCACCTCGAGGCCCACCCCGACGTGGAGTGGGTGGACTATCCGGGCCTGGCGTCGTCGAAGTACCACGAGCTGGCCGGCCGCATGCTGGATGGCGGCTATGGGGCCATCCTCACCTTCGGCATCCGCGGTGGCCGCGAGGCCGGCCAGGCGTTCATCTCGAACCTCGAGCTGTTCAGCCACCTGGCCAACATCGGCGACGCCAAGTCGCTGGCAATCCACCCGGCCACCACCACGCACTCGCAGCTGAACGACGAGGAGCTGTCGCTGGCCGGGGTGCGCCCCGAGACGGTCCGCCTGTCGGTGGGCATCGAGAGCGTGGACGACCTGATCGGCGACCTCGACCAGGCGATCACGAAGGCGACGGCGGGCGCGGGGGCGCCCGCCTGACCACCCGCACCCCAGCCGAGGGGATCGGGCTGGCCGAGACCCGGCGGGTCGTCCTGTTCACGCAGGACGACCCGCTCGTGCTGGAGTCGGGGGCACGGCTGGGGCCGGTGGAGGTGGCGTACGAGACGTACGGCACCCTCAACGACGACCGCTCGAACGCCGTCTTCATCTGCCACGCCCTGACGGGCGATGCGCATGCCGCAGGCCACCACGGTGACCCGGATCGGCGTGGCTGGTGGGACAACCTGATCGGGCCTGGTCGCCCCGTGGACACCGACCGCTTCTTCGTGGTGTGCGCCAACCTGCTGGGCGGCTGCCAGGGCACCACCGGCCCGTCGTCGGAGGATCCCGCCACCGGGCGGCCGTATGGGCTGACCTTCCCGCTGTTCACGGTGCGCGACCTGGTGGAGGTGCACCGGGCGCTGCTGGCCCATCTCGGCATCGACCGCCTCGCGGCCGCGATCGGTGGATCGCTCGGCGGTATGCAGGTGCTGCAGTGGGTGATCGACCACCCGGACGAGATCGATGCCGCGCTCGTCATCTGCTCGTCGTCCCGCCTCTCGGCCCAGAACATCGCCTTCAGCGCCGTGGCCCGCGAGGCAATCATGCGCGACCCGGACTTCCAGGCGGGGGACTACTACGGCAGCGGCCGCGGGCCGGACACCGGCCTGTCGATCGCGCGGATGATGGCCCACATCACGTACCTATCCGAGGAGTCCATGCGCGAGAAGTTCGGGCGCCGTCTGCAGCACGGTGACGCCCCGCACTTCGATTTCAGCGTGGACTTCCAGGTGGAGTCGTACCTGCAGCACCAGGGCGAGTCGTTCCTCAAGCGGTTCGACGCCAACACGTACCTCTACATGACCCGGGTGATGGACTACTTCGACGCCTTCGCCGACCCGGCCGAGGTGGGCGCCCACCTGGAGGGCACCTCCACGCGCTTCCTCGTCGTCTCGTTCGACTCCGACTGGCGCTTCGACACCGAGCACTCACGCGAGATCGTGCGTCAGTTGCAGGCGTGGCGGGTGCCGGTGACCTTCCGCGACATCGAGAGCCCCTGGGGCCACGACTCGTTCCTCCTGGACATCCCGGAGTACCACCGCACGGTCGAGGCGTTCCTGGCCCGCACGGCCGACGACCGGGGCATCTAGGCGACTGTCCTCTGGGTGCGGCGGGTAGCCTGCGCGGGATGGCCCTTCGCCCCGATCTCGACGTCGTCGCTGCCATGGTCCCCCGCGGTTCGCGGGTGCTCGACCTGGGGTGTGGCGACGGCGTGCTGCTGGACCACCTGATCCGGCAGAAGGAGTGCGCCGGCGCGGGCGTGGAGATCTCCGATGAGGGCTTCCACGCCTGCGTGGCCCGCGGCGTGCCCGTGGTGGTGGCCGATATCGACCAGGGCCTGGGCGACGTGGACGACGACGCCTACGACGTGGTGATCCTGTCCCAGACGCTGCAGGCCACGCATCGCCCGGCGCTGGTGCTGCACGAGATGATGCGCGTGGGGCACGTGGGGATCGTGTCGTTCCCCAACTTCGGCTACTGGCGGCTGCGCTGGTCGCTCGCGGCCCGCGGGCGCATGCCCACCAGCCGGTCGCTGCCATACCGCTGGTACGACACGCCCAACATCCACCTGTGCACCATCCGCGATTTCGAGACCCTGCTGGAGCACGAGGACCTCATGACCATTCGGCGCGTCCTGCTGGATGAGCGCGGCCGGCCGCTGGAGGGTGCGCGCCTGCGCCGGCCCAACCTGCTCGCGGCGGGCGCCGTGTACCTGGTGGGCCGCTCCTTCCCGTGATCGAGACCGCCTTCTCGGCGCTCATCATGATCGCCATCGGGGTGCTGCTGCAGCGCTTCGGGGTGATCCGGCGCGATCAGGCCCCCATCCTGGTGCAGATCACCCTGTACGCGCTGCTGCCTGCGCTGGTGCTGGACATCATGATCGGCGCCAGCCTGGACTGGGGCCTCATCCTCGTGCCCTTCGTCGCCTTTGCGGTGACTGCCGTCATGGCCCCCCTGGCCCTGGCCTTCGCCCGGATGATGGGGCTCAGCCGGGGTGCGGTCGGCGGGGTGATGGTGATGGTGGGCGTGGCGAATACGGGCTTCTTCGGGCTCCCGCTGATCGCGGCATCGGGCGGCGACTACTCGCTGACGGTCGCAGTGATGTACGACGCCCTTGGCACCGGCATCCTCATCTGGACCTTCAACCCGATCGTCGCGGCGTGGTTCGGGCGCGGCGAGGTGCAGGATGCGCGCGCCATCCTGGGCTCGCTGCGCGGGTTGCTGCTGCCGCCCATGTGGGCGCTCATCCTCGGGCTGGTCCTCAATCTCTCCGGCGTGCATGACCTGTGGGACTTCCTGCAGTTCCCCGTGGAGTACCTGGCCGCCGGCCTGCTGCCGGTGGTGATGCTGTACGCGGGCATCGTGCTGGAGTGGTCGGGCATCACCCGCAACTGGCGCACCATCGCCGGGGTATCGGTGCTGAAGCTGGCCGT
The DNA here is from genome assembly GCA_938017905.1 of uncultured Thermoleophilia bacterium. Classification (GTDB taxonomy): domain Bacteria; phylum Actinomycetota; class Thermoleophilia; order Miltoncostaeales; family Miltoncostaeaceae; genus SYFI01. The sequence continues at coordinate 3,810 of CALIKX010000023.1, forward strand.
GGCGCCGGTGGTGGCCTTTGCCATCGCGTACGCCTTCGGGTTCCGGGGGAATGAGCTCGACACCATCACGGTGCTGGGGGCCATGCCCAGCGGCATGATGGCCCTCGTCATGGGCGCCCATTACCGTCTGCCCGTCAGCCTGCTGGCCGGCTGCGTGGCCGTCACCACGGTCCTGTCCCTGTTCACCATCCCCATCGTCACGGCGGTCATCCTATGAGTCCCGAGCCCTTCGCATCCCGCCTCGCCGACCATGTGGCGCGCTGCCGATCGCAGGTGGTTCTGGGGCTCGACCCCGACCCCGCACGCCTGCCGGGCGGCGCCGCGGGCGCCCGCGACTTCTGCCTGCGCGTGATCGAGCAGGCGGCGCCTCACTGCGTGGCTGCCAAGCCGCAGCTGGCGTGCTTCGAGCGGTTCGGGGCCGATGGCTGGCAGGCATTCGAGGACGTCGCACAGGCGGCGCACGATGCCGGGCTGCTGGTGTTCGCCGATGCCAAGCGCGGCGACGTGGATGCCACGGCGCGCCACTACGCCGCGGCCTTCCTGCGCCCTCCCATTGACGCCCTCACGGTGAACCCGATGCTCGGAACCGATGCCGTGCAGCCCTTCCTCGACGCCGCCCGTGACTCCGGGTGCGGCCTCTTCGTGCTGGTGCGCACCTCCAACCCGGGCGCCGCCGAGCTGGAGGACCTGCCGCTGGCCGATGGCCGCCTGTGGCACGAGGCCGTGGCCGATCGGGTGCGCGGGTGGGGGGAGGAACTGCCATCCGGCGACGGGCTGTCGTCGGTGGGCGCGGTGGTGGGTGCCACGGTCCCCGGGCGCCTTGTGCGGCTGCGCGCGTTGATGCCCCGGCAGCCCTTCCTGCTCCCCGGCGTGGGCGCACAGGGGGGCGACCCCGCGGCGCTCGGGCCGGCCTTCGGCGGGCACGCCGCGGGTGCCCTGGTGTCGGCCAGCCGCTCGGTCATCTACGCGGACGATCCCGCGGCCGCCGCGCAGCAACTGCGCGACGTGGTCTGGTCGGCGTGGGAGGCAGCCGCCGGGGGGTAGTCGGGCAGCAACGCGGCTGACCGAAGCCGTGCGGTGGCGCCGCATGCCGCCCTAAAGTGAGGCGCATGTCATCACCCGTTCTCGTGGTCATGGAGGGGGACGAGACCGGCCAGGATCTGCTGGAGCAGGCCCTGCGCGTGCTGGCCCCCGACGTCATCGGCATGCCCCTCGCGCTCGAGCGCGTGGACCTGTCACTGGAGTCGCGCCGCGCGAGCGGCAATGCCGTGGTCCAGGAGGCGGCCGATGCGCTGAAGCGCACCGGATACGGCCTGAAGGCCGCCACCGTCACCCCGGAGGGCGCCGGCGACGTCGGCAGCCCCAACGCGTTGCTGCGGACGGCCATCGATGGCCGGGTCATCATCCGCACCGGACGGCGCATTCCCGGTGTGCGGCCCATCGGCGGCGTGCACGCACCCATTTCGGTGGTGCGCATGGCGGTGGACGATGCCTATGGCGCGCGCGAGTGGCGCGAGGGGGAGGGGCTGGACGAGGTGGCCTACCGCGAGGAGCACATCTCGCGGCGGGTCTGCCGCGCCGTTGCCGAGTTCTCGTTCCTCCAGGCGCGCCGCATGAACGCCACGGTCATCGGCGGGCCCAAGTGGACGGTGTCCCCGGTGTACGAGGGGATGCTGAAGGAGGAGCTGGACGAGGCCGCCGCCCGGTACCCGGGCATTCCGTACCGGCCCACTCTCATCGATGCCCTCTACGCGGTGCTGGTGGGGCACACGGGTGAGGCCCTGGTGGTGCCGTCCCTCAACCGCGACGGCGACCTGCTCTCCGACATGGTGCTGCAGCTGTTCGGCACCATCGCGGGCGCCGAGTCGCTGCTGCTGGCCTTCGCGGATGACTTCACGCCATCGGTGGTCATGGCCGAGGCCCCGCACGGCACCGCGCCCACGCTGTTCGGCAAGGACGTCGCGAACCCACTGGCGATGATCCTGGCCGGGGCCGCGGTGCTGGGCTACATGCGGTCCGAACCCGCGCGCCGGGCATCGCGCGCCATCTACGAGGGCGCGCTCGAGGCCGTGGCCGATGGTTTCCGCACGCCCGACCTGGGCGGCGAGTGCGGCACCACGGCGTTCACCGACGAGGTCATCCGCCGGGTGCGGTCGAAGCTGGACGTGTGGGAGGCCCTCGGCGACGCGGTGGGCCAGGGCGCCTAGGCGCCCCTCAGGTCGCGAGCCGGAGGCCGGGGCGCCGCCCCTGCCACCCGCACCACAGGGCGAACAGCACCAGCGCGATGACCGATCCGGTCCAGTGCAGCCCCGTCGCCACGCCCACGAGGCTCACCAGCCCGGCGACGATTGCGCCGAACAGCGTGGGCCATGCGGGCAGCGACCAGATGGCGATGGTCACCAGCGTGGCGGCCAGCCATGCGAGGGGCCCGATGGCCCACCCCCAGGACTCGAAGAACTCATGGGAGAACGCCAGGCCCGTGGCGGCACCGAGCACCGCCACCACGACCGCCTGCGACAGCGCCGCGCGCCAGGTGATTCCCCAATCCATGCGCGCGAGAGTAGCCCACCGGGGCTGCCGGTAACGTCGCGCGGGCCGTCCCCCTCCCGACCCAGGAGACACCCCATGACCACGCGCTGGATCGCCACCGGGATCGCGGCCATCGCAGCCCTTGCGGTGACCGCCGCCCCTGCCCTCTCGGGCGGGGCCATCAGCAAGCAGAAGAGCCCAACGGCCGCCCAGAAGCGGGCGATCATGAAGGCCGCGAAGTTCAGGGGCCCGGCCCGCTGCTACACGGTGCAGCTCTCCGCCCGCACGCAGACGATCGCCGGCGCCAAGTTCAACCGCCGGGCGTCGAACTGCCGGAAGTATGCGTTCGACGGCGCAGGCATCTACTACGCACCGCGGTCGAAGAAGGTGTGGTACCTGCTGCAGTCCGGCTCGGCGCTCGACGGCAACGAGTGCGACGCGGTGCAGGTGCTCATCGGCGGTGCCGCCTGGCAAGACATGATTCCGTACGTCCAGCCCATGGGCTGCCGGAACTTCGACTGATCAGGCGCCTATCTGGTCAAGGAGGTCGGGCAGGTACGGGATGTTCCCGCGCGCATCGCCCGGCGGCGCACCGATCATGATGTCGGCGTCCACGTCATCCACCTTGGCCTCGGCGGGGGGCTCACCCCCGCTGAGGTCACGGACGGGCCCGCCGTCGCCTGCCCGCTCAATCCACTGCTCGATGTACGCGGCCTCGCCCTCGTAGCCCAGGGCGCGGAAGGCCGCCGCCGCGCGCGGCTGGTCCTCCATCCAGGCCAGGCGGCCATCGGCCAGGGGGCCGTCGCCGTAGGACGTCGTGGCTGCGCGCAGCATCGCGCCGGTGGGGTGGTACATCATCCCCTTCAGCAGCACGGCGTTCGGGTCGTGATCGCAGTCGGCTCCCCATGCGCGCCAGAATCGTGCCGTGTCCTCCACGGTGGCGCGGAGGTCAGTCCCCTTGGCCTGCGGGTCCTGCCAGCGCAGGGCCATCACCCGTCGCTCACCCTCGGGCAGCGTGGTGGTGCCGCCCAGGTCGACGCCATAGGCGCGGGGCGGGATCTCGCTCTGCAGCTCGATGGTGAGGCCCGGCCCGTATCCGATGATCTTGCGTCCCTCGCCGCGCCAGCGCGGGGGGTTGCGACCGTACGCGTAGCGCAGGCGGGTGACCAGGCCGATCTCCACCTCGCCCTTCAGGACAAGCACCTGCCGCACGAACATGCCGGGCCACGCCGCCTGCACCGGGCCGCGCGGCGGGATTGCCAGCGCGTCGATCACGCGCACGGCGCCCGTGGGGCTCTCCAGATCGGTCTCCACGATCAGCGTGCCCTCGCGGTGGCGATGCGCCACGGGCTCCGAGTCGGGGAACACCAGCTCGATGCCGCCCCCGCGCTCGGGATCGATGAGCCCGCTCACGATGCTGGGCTGGTCGATGCGCGGCGCCACCAGCCACGAGAGCCGGGCGTGGTCGTCGACCAGGCCCATGGCCCGGCCGTCGGAGATGAGGAGAGGTTCGGCCATGGGCGCAGGCTACCCGAGCCCCAGCGCCTACCATCGTGGCTATGGACATCGAGATCACCTTCGTCTCCGACCCCGGCTGCCCGTGGGGCTACTCGGCATCGCCCTCGCTCGCGGCCCTGGAGTGGCGCTACGGGCCGCGGCTGCAGTGGCGGCTGGTCACCATCGGCATCGCCGAGGACGCCTCCATGTACGAGCAGCGCGGCTACGACCCCATCATGATGGGGCAGCGCATGGAGATGTTCCGGCAGTTCGGGATGCCCTTCACGCAGGGTCCCCGGGCCCGCCTGACGGGAACGGGCCGGGCCTGCCGTGCGCTCCACGCCGTGCGGCTCCTCGCGCCTGGGCAGGAGATCACGGCATTCCGTGCCCTTCAGCTGGGCTGGTTCACCACGCGCATGCTCATGGACGAGGACGACAACATCGCGACGGCGCTGCATCGCGTGCCGGGGCTGGACGTGCAGCAGGTGATGGCGACGATCGACGCGCCCGAGGTGGAGCTGGCCTACCAGGCCGACAAGGCCGAGGCGCGCACGGCGGCGGGCAGCCCCACCGCGTTCCAAGGCAAGGCCGCCGACACCGATGGCGCGGTGCGCTATACGGCTCCGTCGCTGATCTTCCGCGCGGGCGACCGGGTGCTCGAGGCCGGTGGCTTCCAGCCCATGGAGGCGTACGACGTGGTGGTGGCCAACCTCGACCCCGCCGGCTCGCGGCGCGCCGTGCCCGATGACCGGCCCGAGGATGTGCTGGCCGAGTTCCCGCTGGGCCTCACCACCCAGGAAGTGGCCGAGGTGATGCGCACCGACATCGAGCAGCCCATCAACCGCCGCGCGGCGGCGCAGTCGCTCATCCGCGCGGTGGGCCGGGGCACGGTGACGGTGGAGCCGATCGGCGACGACGGACTCTGGACGGTCGCCTAGGGGGCAGGCCCCTCCTACTCGAGGGGGCTCAGGTGGGCCCGGCAGGCGGCTTCGTGGCCGTCGCGGGAGATGCCCTGCAGCGTCACCTCGGTGGGCCAGCCGCCGGGGTCGGGGCCGTCGTCACCGGCGGGTCGGGTGATCACCGCCTGCCACCGGTCGGCGGAGCACGCCCAGCCATCCTCGGCGAAGTCGTTCAGCAGGTCGTGAAGGATGTCCGGGGGGCCGAGGAGCAGGTAGCTGCGCGGGCTCGGTGTCATGCGCCGGAGGATAAAGTGCGCGGCCGTGACGTCGCCGCGCCATAGGTCGTTCACCGGTGAGATCGCCCTGCTGTTCGAGGAGGACGACCGCTACCGCGGGCGCCTGCTCCTCATCACCCTCGATACCGAGGTGCCCCTGGAGCTGAACACCTTCGAGGTGGACGGCGATCTGGCGGTCGCCCTCTCGCCGGTGCTGGAGGAGGGGCAGGTGGTGCGCATCGACTGCCGGGGCGAGACGCAGGAGGTCGTGTCACCCGAGTCGCTCGAGACCTCGGACAAGACCGTGGCCCGGGTGCTGCACGTTGAGGTGCTGGAGCAGGCGTGATCTCCGAGCGCATCACCATCGGCGGCGACGGCCCCGCGCTTGCCGCCGACCTGATGCGCCCCGATTCCGGCGTTGCCCTGGGCGGCGTGGTGGTGTGCCATCCGCACCCCATGTATGGCGGCACGCGCGAGAGCCACGTGGTGCGCGCGCTATCCCGGGCCATCGTGGCCGAGGGCATGGCGGCGCTGGCATTCGACTTCCGGGGCGCAGGGGAGAGCGCCGGCGAGTCGGTGGCCGACCACACCGAGTGGATGGACGCCGTGCGCGCGCTCGACCTGCTGGAGGACTCCCTGCCCCCGGCCACCCCGCTCGCCATCTGCGGGTACTCGTTTGGCGCATGGGTGGCGCTCCACGTGGGCGCCATGGACCCCCGGGTGCGTGCGGTGGCGGCCGTGGCGCCCGGCGCGTCGCTGCCCGACGACATGGGGGAGCGCCCCGTGTGCGTGGCGCATCCGGAGAACGACCACATCACCCCGGTCGAGGTGATCGCCGACTGGATGGCGGGCATCGGCGGCGGCGAGCTCGCGGTCGTGCACGGCGCCGACCACTACCTGCAGCGCGAGGCCGCTGACGTCGCGCGCCAGATCGCGGGATTCCTGGCCCGCGCACTGGCTGGCTGGTCGCCGTTAGAGTCCGGCGCATGACGAACCCCAACCCGTACCAGCAGCCCACCGACCCCGCGAAGCGCAAGAGCGCCGTCATGACCGACGGCCCCGACCGCGCGCCGGCCCGGGCCATGCTCAAGGCCATCGGCTTCGACGACGACGCCCTGGCGAAGCCCATCGTGGGTGTCGCCACCACGTGGATCGAGACCATGCCGTGCAACATCAACCAGCGTGATCTCGCGACGCACGTGAAGGTCGGCATCCAGAAGGCCGGCGGCACGCCGATGGAGTTCAACACCGTGTCGGTGTCGGACGGCGTCTCGATGGGCACCGAGGGCATGAAGTCCTCGCTCATCAGCCGCGAGGTGATCGCCGACAGCATCGAGCTGGTGTGCCGCGGCCACTCCTTCGACGCCGTGGTGTGCCTCGTGGGGTGCGACAAGACCATCCCCGGTGCCGTCATGGCCCTGGGCCGCCTGGGCATCCCCGGCATCGTCCTCTACAACGGGTCCATCGCGGCGGGTGTCTACAAGGGCCGTGACATGACGGTGCAGGATGTGTTCGAGGGCGTCGGCGCGCACGCCGCCGGGAAGATCGACGACGACGAACTGCTCGAGATCGAGAACGCCGCCTGTCCGGGCGCGGGCGCCTGTGGCGGCCAGTTCACGGCCAACACCATGGCCATGGTGTGCGAGTTCCTCGGTCTCGCCCCCGCCGACCTCAACGGCATCCCCGCCACCGACCCCGGCAAGGGCGCAGCGGCTGAGGAGGCCGGGAAGATGATCATGCGCCTGGTGCGCGAGAACGTCACGCCCGCCGACATCGTTGACCGGCGTGCCATCGACAACGCCGTGGCATCGGTAGCCGCCACGGGTGGTTCCACCAATGCCGTGATGCACCTGGTGGCCATCGCCCGCGAGTTCGGCATCCCGTTCACCATCGATGAGTTCGACACCATCGCCGAGCGCACGCCCATCGTCGCCGACATCAAGCCCGGCGGCCAGTACGTGGCCGTGGACCTCTACAACGCCGGCGGACCGGGCCTGGTGATGCGCGAGCTCCTGAAGCAGGGAAAGATCGACGGCACCGCGCCCACCGTGGATGGCCGCACCCTGCAGCAGATCTCCGACGACGTCACGGAGGCGCCCGGGCAGAAGGTGGTGGTGCCCATCGAGGCGCCGCTCAAGGCCACCGGTGGCCTGGCCATCCTTCGCGGAAACCTCGCTCCCGAGGGCAGCGTGGTGAAGCTGGCCGGGCACGAGCGCCTGCTGCACCGCGGCCCCGCGCGCATCTTCGACCGCGAGGAGGAGGCCTTCGCGGCGGTCAAGGCGGGCGGCATCAACCCGGGTGACGTGGTGGTGATCCGCTACGAGGGTCCCGCCGGAGGCCCCGGCATGCGCGAGATGCTCCACGTGACCGCCGCCATCGTGGGCGAGGGCCTTGGCGAGGAGGTCGCCCTCATCACTGACGGCCGCTTCAGCGGCGCCACGCACGGCCTGATGGTGGGCCACGTGGCGCCCGAGGCTTACCGGGGCGGGCCCATCGCCGCGCTGCGCGAAGGCGACACCATCGTGCTGGACGTGGAAAAGCGCGAGCTCAACGTGGAGCTGACCGACGACGAGATCGCCGAGCGCATGCGCGGCTGGACGCCGCCCGCGCCCAATTACACCACGGGCGTGCTGGCCAAGTACGCGGCGCTGGTGTCGTCGGCCAGCGAGGGCGCCATCACGCGTCCCGATCTGTAGGCAACCCCCGTCACGGGCACGCCGGGCCACGCTGGTATGGTCCGGCGTGCCGTGCCGGGAGGCGCGCTGGGGCGTAGCCAAGTGGTAAGGCAGCGGGTTTTGGTCCCGCGATCGGGGGTTCGAATCCTCCCGCCCCAACCAGGCAACCAGGTGAGCCCAGCGAGATGAGCGTCGGCGCAATCGTCCTTGCCGCGGGTCATGGAACCCGCATGCGGTCCCGGCTCCCCAAGGTGCTGCATCCGCTGGCCGGCAGGCCCATGATCCTCTGGGCCCTTGACGCGCTGGGCGGCATCGACCCCGCATCTGTGGTCGTGGTGCTGGGCCCCGAGGCCGATGAGGTGAAACCCGCGCTGCCCGCGGGCATGCGCACCGGGCTGCAGGAGGTGCGCGACGGCACCGGTGGTGCCACGCGCATCGGGCTCGAGGTGCTCGACCCGGCGGTGTCCACGGTGGTCGTGATGTGCGGCGACACCCCGCTGGTGGACCCGGCGCTCGTGGACGCGCTGGTGGCCGACCACCAGCGCAGCGGGCGCGCCGCCACCATGGTCACCGCCATCCTCGACGACGGCGGGTCCTACGGACGGGTCATCCGCGACCATCGCGGCGTGCGCGTGGTGGAGGCCCGCGACGCCGACCAGGACCAGCTCGCTGTGCGCGAGATCAACGCGGGCCTGTTCGCGTTCGACCGCGCCGCACTGTCCGACGCGATCGTGCAGGTGGGCTCCGACAACGCCCAGGGCGAGGTCTACCTGCCCGATGTCCTGCCCATCATTCAGGGCGAGGTGGGTGCCATGGTGGCGCCCGACGCCACGGTTGTGCAGGGCATCAACACCCGCGCCGACCTTGCTGAGTGCGAGGCCGTCATGCAGCACCGTCTGCGCCACGACCTGATGATCGGCGGCGTCACCATGCCCGACCCCTCGCGCGTGCTGGTGGATGCCGGGGTGCAGGTGGGCCAGGACACCACGCTGTGGCCCGGCACCGTGCTGCGCGGCACCACCGTCATCGGGGAGGGCTGCGACATCGGTCCCGATGTGCTGGTGCACGACTCCGCCATTGGCGACGGCTCGCGCGTGGTGAGCGCTCACGTGCTGTCGTCGCAGGTGGGGCAGGGCTGCACTGTCGGCCCGTTCGCCTACCTGCGCCCCGGCGTCACCATGGAGGACGGCAGCAAGGCCGGCACCTACGTGGAGATGAAGAACACCCGCCTCGGCGAGCGCTCCAAGGTGCCGCACCTGTCGTACATGGGCGATGCCGACATCGGCAGCGACACCAACATCGGCGCGGGCAACATCACCGCGAACTACGACGGCTTCCGCAAGCACTCCACATCGGTAGGGTCCGGCGTGAAGACCGGCAGCGATTGCGTGCTGGTGGCCCCCGTCATCATCGGCGACCGCGCCATGACCGGCGCCGGATCCATCATCACCGGCGACGTGCCCGAGGGCGCGCTGGGCATCGCCCGCGCGCGCCAGCAGAACATCGAGGGATTCACGGCGAAGGCCGAGGCGCGCGCCCGGCGCGCCACGGAAAGCGACTCCGAGGCAGGGACGGCCTAGTGGGAACCAAGAGCATCGACCGCGACGACAGCAAGCGGCTCATGGTGTTCGCCGGCACCTCCAGCAAGGCCCTCGGGGCGCGTATCGCCGACCGCCTGGGCATCGAGCTGGGCGACGTGCAGATCAACCGGTTCCAGGACGGCGAGGTGTACGTCCGGTTCGATGAGAGCATCCGTGGCGCCGACATCTTCCTGGTGCAGTCCACCAGCACCCCGGTGAACGAGTCGCTCATGGAGCTGCTCATCATGATCAACGCCGCCAAGCTGGCGTCGGCACACCGCATCACAGCCGTCATGCCCTGGTACGGCTACTCGCGGCAGGACAAGAAGAGCAGCCCCCGCGAGCCCATCACCGCACGCCTGGTGGCCCAGCTGCTCGAGGCGTCGGGCGTGGACCGCGTGCTGACCATGGACCTGCACGCGGGCCAGATCCAGGGGTTCTTCCAGATCCCCGTCGACCATATGACGGCCACGCCCATCCTCGCCGATCACTTCAGCGAGCGCCTGTACGCCGGCGACTTCCCCGAGGGCCTCGTGGTGGTGTCCCCCGACGCCGGGCGAGCCAAGCTGGCCAACCACTTCGCCGAGAAGCTTGGCGCCCGGCTCGCGGTCCTGGCCAAGCAGCGCCCGGAGCACAACACCGCCGAGATCACATTCCTCATCGGTGACGTGAACGGTAAGGCCGCCCTGCTCATCGACGACATGATCGACACCGCAGGAACGCTCTGCGCGGGCGCCGCCGTGGTGAAGAAGGCCGGTGCCACCAAGGTGCTGGCCGCTGCCACGCACGGCATCTTCTCGGGCCAGGCGTACGAACGGCTTGCCGAGTCGGTAATCGAGGAGATCGTGGTCACCGACACCATCGACATCATCGACGGCACGGCCGACGGGAAGATCCAGGTGCTGTCCGTGGACCGCATCCTCGCCGACACCATCCACAACGTGTTCTGCGATGAGTCGGTGTCGGAGATCTTCGCGGGTGAAAACCAGCTTTTCTAGACCCTATCCCGCAGCCATGCGGCCTCAAGGGGTAGAGGCGGGGCGCGGTCGTAAACGGTGGCCGGGGTCTCCGTCAGGGACCCCAGGGTGCTTGGGTATCCTCCCCGCATGATCTCCCGACGTCTCGCCATGACCATCACCGCCGCCGTCACCCTCGGGGTGACGGGGAGCGCGACCGGGTACGTCGGCAGCCTGCCGAACGGGGAAGTCTTCGACGTCGCCACCGGCACTCGGGACACGACCCACACCTACGGCGTGAACGGCAAGAAGCGCACCTGCACCCTCACCCGTGGGGCGAAGTGCGTGGGAGCCAAGCTACGCGGCAAGGTCAAGCACCACGACGATCTACGCAACGCCAATCTGCGCCGGGCCGACCTCCGCTTCGCCGACCTCCGTGGGGCGAACCTCCAGGGGGCTGATCTTCGCAGCGCAAACCTGAAGTACGCGGACCTTCGCGGGGCGAACCTGAAGGGGGCGAAGTTCCAGTACGCCGCGCCGGTGCATGGGAAGACGAAGGCGAAGCGGGGGAATGCACAGCCCTCGTGTTACCCGACCTGTCAGGGCGCGAACCTCTCTGGTGCGAACCTCTCTGGTGCGAACCTGAGAGGCGCGAACCTGTCAGACGCAAACCTGTCCAACGCGAACGCGACCTACGCCAACCTGACCTATGCGACTCTGACCCGTGTCGACCTCTCGTACACGAACCTGTACGCCGCAAATCTGACCTATGCGTATCCGCCCGGTGCCGTCTGGAACCACACGACGTGCCCCAACGGCACCGTGACCAACACCAGCTGCTGACTTAGCGGACCTGCGGTGCGGGGTTCTACCCCTACTCCACCCTCGGCGGACCGCCCTCATCTGTCCTGCATCCACGTGGCACAACGCGTGGAAATTCATGTTGCGCGTGGCGCCGCCGTGCTGCCCAATCCACGGCACCCATGAGGGTTGGGACCACAACGAGGGCGTGCATCACCTCGGTACGCGCACGAAGCGCCACCGCGCGCAGCCGCCCTCCGTTACCCTCGAGGCATGACCCCACGACAGGCCCGGACCGCACGATGGATCGCCGTGGCGGTGCTTGGCATCGCCGCCATCGCCGTGATCGCCGCCGGGTGGTCGGCGTGGTGGATCGGACTGCTCCTCGTGATCCTCATCGTTGTCTCGGCCATCTTCGGGCGCTACGAAGCGAGCTAGCGGGGCCACCGGCGCAGCGAGGCCCGATGTCCCCCGGTGTCCGCGCCTACGGCGGCGTCGGGCGGTTCCGCTTGCAGCGCTCTGAGCAGTAGCGCACCTGGTCCCAGTCGCGGGCCCACTTCCGGCGCCAGGCGAAGGGGCGCCCGCAGGTGGCGCAGATCTTGCGGGGCAGATCGCCCTTGCGCCGCATCCGGCCCATGGCCTAGGCCGCTCCGACGTTGGACTGGGGGTCGGCCCCGGGCTGGGGGTCGTGGGCCTCTGCCGCGGCCCGGGACGGCGGATCGAGGTCCACGTCGCGCAGCAGGGCCACCACTGCCGCCACGCAGGCGAGAGCGAGCAGGGCGATGAGTACCGCGGCGACCACGAAGTCCGCGTGCCCGGTGTCGGCGGTTGCCGCCTCGGGCAGCAGCGCGACATCGATTACCACGATCAGCACGGGCAGCGCGAGCACGGCGTACACCCACCACCGAACCGCCGATGCCGCCGACCGGACCGCCGCCATATTTCCCGCCCCGCGGATCATCACGAGGACCGCCGCCACCCCCAGGGCGATCGCCGTGGCCATGAGTTCGCCCGCCAGGGCGTCGCCGGGACGATGCCACCCTGCGGCGAGCGTGCTGGTGGCCATGATGGCCACCAGCACCCCACCGATGGCAGCAACCGGCACGCGCCACCTCATGGGGACGACCATGACGGTTGCCAGCGCAATTGCCATCGAGATCGATGCGTGTCCGCTCGGGCCGGTGTTGTGGGCAAGTTCGAACGGATCGACGCCGAGTTCCGCGCGCGGAATGACCGTCTTGAGCACCTCCGCCAGGAATGCGGTGCCGAACACCAGGGCGCCCACGCCTATTGCCAGACGCGGGCGGCGGCGCACCAGCGCGATGATCACCAGGCACGCGCCCACCAGGAGCAGGGATCCGTGGGTGAGCAGGCCCAGGAAGTCGCGTGCGGCGTCCCGCACCGAGGGGTCGGCGACAAAGCGGGCCTCATAGGCATCGTCGCCGAACTCCTGCCCCGCGACCGTGCGAGTCGCGAACCAGAAGACCATGACTGCCAGTGCGAGCGCGGCGAGCGCGGCGTATGCGAGTCGGCGGGCGATCACGCGGCAACGACCTCCATCGGCATCTGCTCCACCGGCGCCGCGTCAAGCTCGGCACCCAGGTCGGCGTCATCTGCATAGGCGCGGTCGTCGATGACGCGGCACTCGGCCACCGCCGGCACCGTATCGGGACCGAACGGCCATGGGGAGACGCTGCAGGCGGACTCCCCGGCCGGGCATACGCGCAGGTCCGCACCGGCCTCGTCGCCCTCGCGCCGGGGAACACGCGGGAGGGTCCACGTGCTGCCCGAGATGAGGCCCGTCCACGTGAGGTAGAGGCTGAGCACGTCGACCGCCTGCAGCAGCCGGTAGCCGGCCCAGGCCCACGACGCGAGGAGTGGCCCCTCCCCGATCTTCGCGCGCGCTGCCCGGGCGTGCCCCGCCTCGCCGCGCACCAGGGCACGTATGGCGTCGTCGCGACCGCCCAATGCGGGCATGGGTCCGTCCAGGCCCAGCCGGCCCATGGTGAGGCCGATCACATGCATGCCGACCAGCAGCCCCACGCGCGGGCCCTCGTCGCGGGCGGCGGCTGCGCTGCGCGCGTGGATGGCGCAATGTCCCGCCGGGGGCATCGCCGTGAAGCCCCGTGGGTGGCCCTCGCCATCAACGCCCGGGTGCTGCTCCCACGCGCGCCACCCCTCGTCGTGCACGCCCGCGGCCGCGACCACGGGCTCCCACGGCAGGGGCCGCGCGAATCCGTCGTTGCCCCATGCAGACATGATGCGGCGGCACTGCTCCTGATGGGCCGTCTGAGTGATGACCCTCAGCCCGTCGGGCACCCGGGCGATGATCACGCGGCGGCGGCCTCCGCCGCGAGCGCGGCCGCCCCGGCGATCCCCGCGCGGTTCTGCAACTGCGCGGCGCGCACCGGGGGGCGCGCGTCGAGGAGAGGCACGAACTTCTCCGCCTTCCGGGATACCCCGCCGCCCAGCAGCACGAGGTCCGGCCAGAGCAGCCGGTCGATCACGCCGATCACCTCGGACAGGCGCTCGGCCCAGTGATGCCAGGAGAGCCCCTCCTCCTTGCGCACCGCCGATGCCGCGCGTACCTCTGCTGCCTTCCCCCGGATCTCGAGGTGCCCCAGTTCGGTGTTGGGCAGCAGGACGCCGTCGTGCAGCACGGCCGATCCAATGCCCGTGCCCAGGGTCAGCACCACCACCACGCCCGGGGCTCCCCGCGCGGCGCCGAAGCGGGCCTCCCCCACCCCCGCGGCGTCGGCGTCGTTGAGGAGCGCGACCGGGCGGCCGAGTGCACGGCGGAACAGGTCACGTGCGGACGCGCCCACCCACGCGGGGTCCACATGCGACGCGGTGGTGGTGACGCCGTCCACCACGGGCGCGGGAAACCCGACGCCGATGGGGACATCCGCCGGCAGGTGGGCGATCAAGTCGCGCGTGGCCGCGACCACCGCGTCGGGGGTGGCGGGCTGCGGGGTATCCATGCGCACCCGCTCGCCGATGAACTCCCCCGTGCGGGTGTCCACCAGGGCGGCCTTCACCCCGCTGCCGCCGACATCGATGCCGATCGCCTGCATCAGGTGGCGGCTGGCACATGCGGGGTGCTCAGCATGTCGTCGAGGTCGGGCGGCAGCAGGCGCGCCGCGCCGGCCGGCCCCATGCTGCCCCGCCAGTAGGGCTCCACGGGCGGCGGATCCTCGAGCAGGGGTTCGATCACGCGCCACTGCTCCTCCACCAGGTCGCCGCGCGCGAAGAGACGCCTCTCGCCGGCAATGGCGTCGCCCAGCAGGCGCTCGTATGCCGCGGGGCCGGGCAGCCCGAGCCGCGTGGAGTAGTGCACCGAGAGATCCACTGTCTCCATGACGATGCGGTCGCCCGGCTGCTTCACCTGCATGCTGAGCTCGATGAGGTCGTCGGGCTTCATCCGGAAGCGCATGCGATTGGGCTCGAACGTGCCGTCGGCATCGGGGAACAGCTGCCGCGGCGGTGCCACGTACTCCACGACCGCCTCGGTGAGGGTGCGGGCCATGCCCTTGCCCGCGCGGATGGTGAACGGCACGCCCGCCCACCGCCAGGAATCGATCTCGAACCGCAGGGCGCAGTAGGTATCCACGTCGCTGTCCGGGGCCACCCCCTCCTCCTCGCGGTAGCCGTCGTACTGGCCGCGCACGATCGACTCGCCCGTGAGCGGACGGATCGACCGCAGCACCTTCATCTTCTCGTCGGCGATCGCGTCGGCGTCCAGCGACACGGGCGGATCCATGGCCAGCATGCACACCAGCTGCAGCAGGTGGTTCTGCACCACATCGCGCAGGCACCCCACCGTCTCGTAGAACGCCCCGCGGCCGTCCACGCCGAACGACTCGCTCATCTCGATGTGCACGTGGCTCACGTAGCGCCGGTTCCACAGCGGTTCCAGCATGGTGTTGCCAAAGCGCGCGACCAGCAGGTTCTGCACCTGCTCGTACCCCAGGAAGTGATCGATGCGGTAGATCTGGTCCTCGCGAAGCTCCGACGCCAGCGTGGCATTGAGCGCACGGGCAGACGGCAGGTCGCGGCCGAGCGGCTTCTCCACCACCACCCGGGAACGTCCGGTGAGTCCATGATGGGCCAGGGCATCCACCACATCGCCGAACAGCCCCGGCGGGATGGCCAGGTAGAAGACCGGCAGGCTCACATCCGACAGCACGGTTGCCAGGGAATCGAACGTCGCGGGGTCCGAGTACTCGCCATGCACGTACCGCATGGACGCGATGAGCCGCTCGGTGGCAGGGTCGCCATCCGGAACCCCGGCGTCACGCAGGGAATCGCGAATGCGGTCGCACAGGCGCTCGATGGTCCACCCCTCCCGTGCGATGCCCACCACGGGGAGACCCAACTGCCCGCGCGCCTCGAGCGCGTGGAGTGCCGGGAAGAGCTTCTTGTAGGCAAGGTCGCCGGTGGCCCCGAACAGCACCAGGCAGTCGGCGCGGGCGCTCATGCGCCCTTCTCCGCGTGTCCGCCAAAGCCGCTGCGCATCGCCGACAGCACCTTGTTGGCGAACTCATCCTCGCCGCGGCTGGCGAACCGGCTGAACAGCGCCGCCGACAGCACCGGCACGGGCACCCCCTCATCCACCGCGGCCTCGATGGTCCAGCGGCCCTCGCCGGAGTCGGACACCCGACCGGAGAAGCCCGCCAGCCCCGGATCGCGGGCCAGCTCATCAGCCGTGAGGTCGAGCAGCCACGAACTGACGACGCTGCCGCGCCGCCAGAGTTCGGCGACCGCGGCGATGTCGATGTCGAAGCGGTAGAGAGCGGGATCGGACAAGGGCGCCGTCTCGGCGTCGGCGGCGCGCTCGTGCAGTCCGGCATCGGCGTGGCGCAGCACGTTCAGGCCCTCGGCGTACGCGGCCATCAGGCCGTACTCGATGCCGTTGTGGACCATCTTCACGAAGTGCCCGGCGCCCGCCGGACCGCAATGCAGCCATCCGCGCTCGGCCGTGTCCGCGGGACCGCTGCGCGAGGGCGTGCGCGGCGCGGCCTCCTCGCCGGGCGCAAGGGACTCCAGCACCGGCTCGAGCACCGCGATGGCCGCGTCGTCCCCACCCAGCATCAGGCAGTAGCCCCGCTCGAGCCCCCACACACCGCCGCTCACGCCGGCATCCACATGATGGATGCCCCGTGGCGCGAGCGCGTCGGCGCGGGCGATGTCCTCGTGGTACCGGCCGTTGCCGCCGTCCACCACCACGTCGCCGGGCCCGAGGAGATCCGCCATCTCATCAATCGCCGGCCCGGTCACCGCCGCCGGCAGCATGAACCACACCACGCGCGGCGAGGGCAGGGAGGCGACCAGCGCCTCGGGGTCGGTGGCCGTGGTGATGCCCGCCGCGGAGGCGGCCTGCATGGCATCGGCCGAGCGATCGAATCCCACGACCTCATGCCCATCCCGCATGAGGCGCTGCGACATGCCCGCCCCCATCCGGCCAAGCCCGATCATCCCGATGCGCATGCGTCCCCCTACTCGTGTGCGGCCCGGACTGCCCCTGCGCGACAAGGGTAGCCTCAGCCGGGTGGTCAAGCGCATGGTCCTGCGGGATGCAGACGAGGCGGCGGAGTGGGCCGCGGGGATGATGGCCGCGGCGCTGGGCGATGCCGTGACCGCGCGCGGCCGGGCCTCGCTGGCGCTCTCAGGAGGCCGGTCACCGTGGGCGATGCTGGGCATGCTCTTCGCCCGGGACCTTCCGTGGGCCGCAGTGGACCTGCTGCAGGTGGACGAGCGCGTGGCGCCGGATGGTGATGAACAGCGCAACCTCACCCACATCGCAAAGTTGCGCCACGGGACCCCCGCGGAACGCGCGCGCATGCACGCGGTTCCGGTCGCCGAGGGGGCGGATGCCGCCGCGCGCGCCTACTGCGAGACGGTGCGGGCCCTGGGCGACCCGATTGACATCGTGCAACTGGGGCTGGGTGACGACGGCCACACCGCATCCCTCGCGCCCGGTGACCCGGTCCTCGCGGTGCGTGACGCACCGGTGGCGGCGACCGCCAGCCCGTTCAACGGCACCCGGCGCGTGACCCTCACCTATCCGGCACTCAATGCCGCGCGACTGGTGGTGTGGCTCGTGACCGGCGCGTCAAAACGTGAGATGGCCGATCGGCTCACCGCGGGCGATGACGGCATCCCCGCTGGCCGCGTGGCGGCCGCACGGCAGGTGCTGGTGCTCGACGCCGCCGCGGCGGGCTAGCGCCCGGGTGGCCACGGGGTGACGGTGGCCGCGGGTACCCGCCGCCGCGTGGCGTCCTGCCCGGCGGCGACCACGGCATCGCGGCCGTCGAAGCCCACGAGCACCCCGAACCCCCAGCCGCCGCGGTACGGGAAGCGCACCTGGTCGCCCGGGATCAGGTCGGGGTGGGCCAGGCTCAACTGCCCGTCACCTGCGTCGTGCGGCCTGCCTGTCATTGTGCGCCATCCACCATCGCCCGCATCCATGCCCGCATCCATGCCCGTGTTTCGGCGCAACGACGCGGGTTCCCTGCGCGCGCACGCGCGGAGGCCGCTGGTAGTCTCGAACGCGCGACTCCCATCCGGGGGCGCGTCCCCAGTGTCCAACCCAGAAGGGGAACGAATGAACACGAGCGAGTTCGCGAAGGCCCTCGCTGCACGCACGGACATGACCGTGACCCAGGCCACGGACGTGACGAAGCACTTCCTGGACCTCGTCAAGGAGGGCGTGAACAAGGGCGAGCGCATCGCGTTCCTCGGGTTCGGCACCTTCTCCACCGCCCGTCGCCCTGCGCGCACCGGCGTGAACCCCCAGAACCCTGGCCAGAAGGTGAAGATCCCGGCCCGCACCGTCGTGAAGTTCACCCCCGGTGCATCGCTGAAGGAGGCCGCGAAGGGCGGGAAGTTCAAGCCCTTGGCCGCTGCGAAGAAGGTGGAGAAGAAGGCCGTCGCCACTGCGAAGAAGGACGTGAAGAAGGCCACGTCCGCCGCGAAGCGCACCACCTCGAAGGCCGCCTCCACGGCGAAGAAGGATGTGAAGAAGGCCACGTCCGCCGCGAAGAAGGTGGAGAAGAAGGCCGTCTCCACGGCCAAGAAGGCCAAGCCGAGGAAGCGCAAGTAGCACCCGCCCGGCCGGGCCGCGCGCTGCGCGGCCCGGCCACGGGGGGCGCTCCTACGGAGTGAGTGCCTCCACCGTGCCCGCCGCGCGCAACTGGCACACGCCGGTTCCCGCGCACGCCTCGCACTCGGGCACCTCGCCGCGCACGTGCGCCAGGCAGTACTCCACGCGCGCGCTCACGACGTCCGCCATCAGCGGATGCACCCCGAATGGCGCCGCCACCAGGTATTCCACGCCAGGGTGCCGCGACGCCGCCTGCTCGGCGAGCTCGGGGATGTCCTGGTTCCAGTGCTTCCCGGGCAGCAGGAAGTACGGCTGGATGACGACCATCGTGGCGCCGCGCTCGACGCAGCGGTCGAAGGCGGTGGCGATGGACGGCTCGGCGAGCTCCATGTGCGCCGGCTCCACGATGTCGTAGTCGAGGCGCTCCGCGATCGAGGTGCGCGTGAGCTGCTCCAGCATCTCATTGCTCTCGGTCCGTCGGCTGCCGTGGTCGACCACGATCACGCCGATACGCCGGTTGGTGTCTTGTTCGGCCATGCCCCGATGATAGGACCACATCGCTCAGGACGGGCGGAGAACCAGCACCTCGTCCCCGCCGCGGATGAACTCGTACGGAACAGGCCGCACATCGGTGCCCACGCCCTCCCGCGCGAGGTCGTCCCGAAGACGGTCCAGCGAGGGCCACCGGGCGCCGAGCGTGTCGACGAGGGGGAAGATCCTCGCCTCCTCCCCCGCCACACGCGCGAGTTCGCGCGCGAACGCCAGGTGATCGGAGTACCCCAGATGATCCGGGTACACGAACATCAGATGGGAGGAGAGCACCAGGCGGAAGCGGTCGTCCGCGAACGGCAGGTGGGGCAGTGCCGCGGCCACGTAGCGCGCGGGGCTCCGTGCCCGGTCGGCCGCGAACGCATCCACGGCCGCCAGGCGACGCGCCAGGTGGTCATCCGGATCGCGGAAGAAGCCCCACGCGTAGGTGCCCGGGTTTGCGCGCACGTACTGGTTCCCGTAGCGGGTATCGGCCACCGCGCGGTGGTTCAGGACATTCGGTGGGTGCGCGTACTCGGGGTCCACGGCCATCACATCGACCCCGCGCGCGCGGGCGCCGGCCGCGAACCCGCTGGCCCCGGCGGGGCAGTCCAGCACCGGCCCCTGCAGCGGGTCGTCCCCGGCCAGGCCGAACATCGCGAGGTACTCGTCGTACGGACGCGCCGTGACGATGATGTCGCCGAGCCCGCGATAGGGCCCCGGGGCGGTCACAGCCGGATGGTGCGCGCGGACCCGATGCGCGAGTAGCGCTCGGGCATGCACGTGAGCACGATCACCTGGCTGCGCTGCCCGGCCTCGGACAGCGCGGCGCCGAGCCCCTCCAGGCGTTCGGGATCGGAATACCCGAGGGCGTCGTCGATGATGACCGGGGCACCACCGTGCGCGTCATCCGACACCAGGGACGCTGCCGCCAGCCGCCCGATGACGGCCAGCTGCTCGCGGGCGCCCCCCGACAGGGCATCCACGGGCACGGTGGCGCCGTCCGCGCTGCGGCTGATCACCTGCAGGGTCGCGTGGTCCACCTCGAACGTCACGCCGGGGCCGAACACCAGGCGTCCCAGGTGCTCCACCGCGTCGCGGAAGGGGGCCACGTAGGCGCGGCGGGCATCATCGCGGTGCCGGGTGACGACGTCGAACAGCAGATCGGCGGCGGCGGCGGCGCGCTCCGCTGCCGCGAGGGCGGCCTGGGCGTCGTCACGCGCGGTCCGGGCGCGGTCGAGCCGGTCGGCGCGCCCCTCCTCCCCGGCGCTCGTGATCTCGCCCAGCATCCGCGCGGCCTGCACCTCCATCTCGGAGCGCTCGCGGATGAGGCGGTCCACGGCATCCCGGGCATTGGCAAGCCGCGCCTGCACCGCATCGGGATCGTCCGCGTGCATGGCCGCCCGCGCATCGTCCCGCGCGCCCTCGGCGGCCGCGGCAGCGGCCTCCGCATCGCGAACGCCCTCCGCGATGACCTCATCGGCCGTGACCGCCCGGGCGTCGTCCAGCGCGGCACGCGCGTCGCGCACCAACTCGACCGTCGCACCGAGGTGCCCGGTGCGCTCCGCCGCCTCGCGCTCCTGCAGACCCACGTCCTCGCGCGCCGCGTCCAGCGCATGGCGCGCGGCGTCCTCCGCGCGCCGGGCCTCGGCGAGGGCCTCGTCGGCCCGTGCACGCCGCTGCCGGGCCTCATCGCGATCGGCGGGCATCGGTGTACCCGGTTCCCGCCCGGCCAGGTAGCCGGCCACGCGCTCCTCCGCCCGCGCGATCTTCTGCTCCATCTCCCCGGGCGTCAGGTCATTCAAGGCCGCCGACCGGGCCTCGCGCGCCGATCGCGCACGCGCCTCCTCGTCGCGCCTGCGGCGCGCCTGCGCGCGGGCAGCCTCGATGCCGTCCTCCTCGGCCCCGGCCTCGCGCAGCAGGGCGTCGCGCTCCTCCAGCGCGCGGCGGGCCTCTTCGCGCACCTCCTCGCCGGCACCCTCCACCGCGATGCGCGCCACGCCCGGGATGTCGAGAGGCTCTCCCGCGCCCAGGGGGATGACGGCCTCGGTGCCGGCCCCGATGGCGTGGACCTCCTCGCCCGCGCGCAGGGCCAGGTCGCGCTCCGCCGACACGCGCAGCCGGGCGCCCGCGCCCTGGGCGCGCCCGCGCGCACCGGCCTCGTCGAGCACCGCCTGCTCCAATCCCCGCAGCAGGTCGTCGTCGACGGGGCAGTCCGCGATGAAGGCCTCGGCGTCCCGGATGGTCTCATCAGCCGCGCCCACCCGCTGGTGGCGCTCACGCAGG
>CALIKX010000024.1 GCA_938017905.1 uncultured Thermoleophilia bacterium
GTGTGGGTCGTGTCCCACACACCCTCCATCAGCTTGGGCACGGTCGCACTCGCGCTCCCCGCCACCCCGAAGGCAACAACGGCGGCGGTGATGGTCAGGGCGAGAAGGCGGGAGATCATGCGGTGAGGCTACCCGGCCTGATCGAGCGCCGGCCAACCTGGCCCGATCCCCCCGAACCCCGCCCCGCGGGTCCGTCAGGTCGGGCAGCCGGTGTTGGCGGTCGGCTCAATCACCGGCCGTCTCCGCCCATCAAAAAGGGGGCGTCCTCCCGGATGGGCTCTCCTCCCCCTACAAGGCCTAAATCAATGCCGAACAACAATCCAGACGGTCAACGTGGAGGTCAACACACCCCACCGCACACCCCAGCATCCACCATGGGCAGTCCCGCCCGGCGCGCCTCTTCCTGATGGGTATTCACGC
This sequence comes from uncultured Thermoleophilia bacterium, assembly GCA_938017905.1. Lineage (GTDB taxonomy): Bacteria > Actinomycetota > Thermoleophilia > Miltoncostaeales > Miltoncostaeaceae > SYFI01. Next base: position 421 of record CALIKX010000024.1, read on the forward strand.
ACTCGGCAGTACTCGGCCGCATCGCGCCTCGGGGACTGTCAATCCTGAGGTCGCGGGTTCAAGTCCCGTCACTCCCGTAGAAAGAAAGGCCCGCCCCGGCGGGCCTTTCGTATCTCGGGGGCATGAGGGGACCGTGGTGCTCGGATTGCGGTGACCCAGTCTGAGAACCGCTGCGCAATGACGACCACCCAGTGAGGCTGGTCAATTCCGTGCATCACGCGAAGCGAGCCGGGCAACGGGCGGAGATAAGCAGTCTCGCGAGCGCCAGCAAGCACCTCTCGCCACGCACGACCGGCAGGCACGTGGACGGTGTGCCAAACGGTCTCGCGAGAGCAATACCCATCTTCATCACGTGGCGGACACTGACGAAGGATGACCAGGCGGTGGAGTACGACATGCCGCGGCTGATGAGGACGTCCTCCGGCCCGGAGTCATGCCGTGAAGCGCACGGCGACCGCGTAGACGACATAGGCCAACCCGGCCATGCCCAGCGCGCGACGGAATGCGTTCACCCCGTCGGTCATCTCGAGATAGGCCCAGATCCCGATGAATAAGTACCCGACGGCCGCGAGAACATCCGCCGAGGCTCCCGAGGCGAGGGATCTCAGCCCCAGCGCCGCAAGGCCGACGATGAGAGGTGGGTTCGGGAACTGCGCGACGGGATAGGCGGGCGGCCATGACCACCCGCGCATACGCGCCCACACACGCCGCACTTCGTCCATCAGCGCCCCCCGGCATCGGTTCGCCTCATGCAATCAGACCATGGATGTAGCAGGGGTGAGGGCCAAAGCCCGCACGCGATCACGACCGGGGCCAACCCTGCAGTCAGGAGACTCCTCCACCGGCACGCCACTACCCTGACCTGCATGCGCGCACTGGGCACGATCGCCATCGCCGTGATGATCGCCATCGGCGGCGTGGTCACCGGATGCGGCGGTGACGACGCGATGAGCACGACGGCTGCTGCCACCGACCCCTGCGGGCAGGCGGTGCAGGCCTTCATCGCGGCGCGCGAATCCGGCACCCCCATCCTCGACTCCGCCGCAGATTCGCTTGCTGCCTGCCCGGGACGCGATGAATGGTCCGCCGCCTACCGCGCTGCCCAATCTGGCGGTGCAGACCCTGCCGAGGAGGCCGTGGTCGCAGCGCTCACCGCGGCCTGTGCGGGCGCCGACCCGGAGCGGCTCACCACCACATGCACGGGGCTCGGGCCGCGGTAGCGCCATACGGCCCGCTTGAGGCAGGTCCCGGGCAGCTTCACCTCGATCTGCCTGTCATCCGCACCACCGCGCGGGCTGATTCGCGCCATGCAGGCCCGCCCGCCAACGAGGCACGCGGCAGCCTTCACCGCGGGCCCGACAGAACAACTTCGTCGCCCGGCGCGCGGATGCCCTCAGCACGCCGGTTGCCCTGAGCACCCTCATGAATGGCCCGGGCGCCTATCGGCTGGGTGGAGATCAGGCCACCACATGGGGCATGCTGTTCCGGCAGTTCTTCCTGATCCCATAGGGGGGCCGTGAGGGCACGCGACCTCGGGCGTGGCACAAATGACTGGCTGGCGGACATCCTGGTGCGCCGCCGCATGTTCGGGCCCAGCATCACCCTGTTCGAGGTCATCGCCTGCGTCATCGCGGTCGGCGGCCTGACGGCGCTGAACGAGTGGGCGGTGCCCGAGGGGATCCCGCTCGCGGTGCCCAGCATGGCCGCCACCGCCGCGCTGCTGTTCATCCAGCCCAACCTCACCATCGCGCGCACCTGGAACGCCATCGGCGGGCAGACGGTGTCAGCCACCGCCGGCTGGCTTGCCGTGGTGGCGCTCGGGGAGGATCACCCGTGGCTGGTGATGGGCGCGGCGGTCGGCATGGCGCTGGTGCTGATGTCGCTCACCCGGTGCCTTCACCCACCCGGGGTGGCCACCGCGGTGATCATGGTGGGGATGACCGATCCCACGGCGTGGGAGCACATCTTCGTGCCGATCGCGCTGGGCACGTCACTCGTGGTGCTGTGGGCGTGGCTGGTGCACGGGTTCGAGGCCCTGTGGCTGGGCCACGACCCGCGTGAGGCGCCGGCCGAGGACGGCACCCACCGCAGG
>CALIKX010000025.1 GCA_938017905.1 uncultured Thermoleophilia bacterium
GCCACGGGCATCGAGATCCACCCGGGCGCCACGATCGGCCCCGGGTTCTTCATCGACCACGGCATGGGCGTGGTGATCGGCGAGACCACGGAGATCGGCGAGGACGTCACCGTGTACCAGGGCGTCACGCTCGGCGGCACCGGCAAGCACGCCGGAAAGCGCCACCCCACCCTGCGTGACGGGGTGATCGTGGGGGCCGGGGCGTCGGTGCTCGGGCCGCTGGAGATCGGTGAGGGCGCGAAGATCGGCGCCGGATCGATCGTGGTGAAGGACGTTCCCGCGAACTCAACGGTCGTGGGGAATCCCGGCAAGCCCGTGGTGGTGGACGGCCAGCGCGTGGACCCGGAGAAGATCCATCACCCGGACCTCGATCACACCCGGCTGCCCGATCCAGTCGCCGATGCGCTGGACTGCCTGATCCAGCGGGTGGAGGAACTCGAGGGCGAGATCGCCGCGCTTCGCGCGGGCGTGGAGCCCCCGCCGAGCCTGGGTGACGGTGACTGCCGCGAGAGGGTGAAGGCCGGCATCCGCGAGGCACGCCGGGCACCCCGCGACGCCGCCTGAGCAGCGCGCGGGAGGGTCCGCGGGCGTCCGCCCACGGCGCTACCTTTGCCCGGTGAGCGAGGAACTCCTCAAGGGCCTCAACGCCCCGCAGCGCGAGGCCGTGCTCCACGCCGACGGCCCGCTTCTGGTGCTGGCGGGGGCGGGCAGCGGCAAGACCCGGGTCATCACCCATCGCATCGCGCACCTGGTGCGCGACCGGGGCGTCGCGCCTCCTGCGATCCTGGCGATCACCTTCACCAACAAGGCCGCCGGCGAGATGCGCGAGCGCATCGGCGCGCTGATCGGGCCGGCCGCCTCGGGCCTGTGGGCCTCCACGTTCCACTCGGCGTGCGCGCGCATGCTGCGTATCGAGCACCAGGCCGCGGGGTACGACCGCGCCTTCTCGATCTACGACGACGCCGACCAGCAGCGCATCATGCGCGAGTTGCTGAAGGACGAGGGCATCGACCCCAAGCGGCTGTCGCCCCGCGCGGTGCTGGGACGCATCTCGGCCGCGAAGAACGAGTTGCTGCACCCGGGCGATCTGGCCGACCAGGCCGCCGACGAGGCCGAGCAGGGCATCGCGCGGCTCTACCAGCGGTACCAGGACCGCCTGATGGCCAATCAGGCCATGGACTTCGACGACCTGCTGATGGTCACGGTGGACATGCTGCGGCGCGACGCCGTGGTGCGTGAGCGCTGGCAGCGCCGGTTCCGGTACGTGCTGGTGGACGAGTACCAGGACACCAACCACGCCCAGTACTGGCTGGTGCGCATCCTGGCCGAGCCCGAGCGCAACGTGACCGTGGTGGGCGATGACGACCAGGGCATCTACTCATGGCGCGGGGCGGATATCCGCAACATCCTGGAATTCCGCGCCGACTACCCCGATGCGGCCACCATCGCACTGGAGCAGAACTACCGGTCCACCGCCACGATCCTCGACGCGGCCAACGCGGTGGTACGGAACAACCGCGGGCGCCACCCCAAGCGCCTGTTCACCGACCGCCAGGGCGGCGAGCCCGTTGCGGTGTCGGTGTGCAGCGACGAACACGACGAGGCCCGCATGGTGCTGCGCGAGATCTCGCGCGCCTCGGCCGAGGGGCGTTCGCTCGACGACATCGCGGTCTTCTACCGCACCCACGCCCAGAGCCGGGTGATCGAGGACCAACTGGTGCGCGCGGGCGTGGCGTACCAGGTACTCGGCGGCCCGCGGTTCTACGAGCGGGCGGAGGTCAAGGACCTCATGGCGTATCTGCGCGTGGTGGCGAACCCGGCCGATCGCGAGGCGTTCGCGCGGGCGGCCGGCAGCCCCAAGAGGGGGCTCGGGCCCGCGGCCCTGGCGCGGATCGCCCAGGCCGCCGAGTCCGTGGGCCGGCCGATGGACGACCTGGCGCGCGAGCCCGACCTTGTGCCCGGACTCACCGCAACGCAGCGGGACGCGCTGGGCAGCCTGGGCAGCCTCCTGGAGCGCCTGCGCCAGATGGATGCGACCGGTGCGCCCCCCGACCGCGTGATGGAGCGGGCCATCGAGGATTCCGGACTGCGCGAGGCGCTGCTGGCCGACGGCCCGGCGGAGGCCGGGCTGGGCCGCCTGGACAACCTGCAGGAGCTCGTGGGGATGGCGGGCGAGTACGCGGGCCGGGCCGAGGAGCCCTCGCTCACCGGGTTCCTCGAGGAGGTCGCGCTGGTATCCGCGGTGGATGAGGCCGAGGACACCGGCGGCCGCGTCACGCTGATGACGGTGCACAACGCGAAGGGCCTCGAGTACGACGTGGTGCTGGTGACCGGGCTGGAGGAGGGCCTGTTCCCGCATGCACGCTCGATCGACGACCCCGACGGGCTCGAGGAGGAACGGCGGCTCTGCTACGTCGCCCTCACCCGTGCACGCGAGCGCCTGGTGCTGTCGCACGCGGACAGCCGTGCGCTGCGCGGCAACAGGATGTACGCGATCCCGTCGCGGTTCATCGAGGAGATACCCGACGAGGCACTCGGCCGCGAGCTGGTGCCCCGCCGGGACGGTCCGTCCGGCGCCACGATCACCGTCTCCCCGTACGACGTGGGAGACGCGGTGGTGCATGAGTCGTTCGGCGAGGGCGTGATCACGGGCGTCCAGCAGAAGGGGCGGTTGATCCAGGTGCGGTTTGATGACAAGGAGCGAATACTGATGGCGGACATGGCGCCGATGAGGAGGCTCGCGGGATGAGCGCGACGGTGATTGACGGCCGCGACGCGGCGCGACGGGTGCGCGAGCGGGTGGCGGAGGGCTGCGCGGCGTTCGCGGCCCGGCACGGGCGTAAGCCGGGCCTGGTGGGGATCCAGGTGGGCGAAGACCCCGCCAGCGAGATCTACCAGCGCAACAAGGCTCAGCAGGCGGAAGAGGCCGGTATGGCCGTGGAGCGCATGAAGTTGCCCGAGGGCACCACGCAGGCGGAGATGGACGCCTTGCTCGACCGCCTGGCCGCGGATGACGCCGTGGACGGCATGCTGGTGCAGTTGCCGGTGCCGGATCCGCTGACCGAGCCGGCGATCGCCGCGCGCATTGAGCCGACCAAGGACGTAGATGGCTTCTCGCCCGTGAACATCGGCCACCTGGTGCGGGGTGAGCCCTGCCTGCGCCCGTGCACGCCGTCGGGCGTCATGTGGCTGCTGGACGATGCGGGGGTGGACCTGGAGGGCGCGAACGCCGTGGTGGTGGGCCGCAGCCTCATCGTGGGGAAGCCCCAGGCGATGATGTTGCTGGAGCGCAATGCCACCGTGACGGTGGCGCACTCGCGCACGCGCGACCTGCCGGCGGTGTGCCGCGAGGCCGACGTGCTTGTGGTGGCCGTGGGCCGCCCCGAAATGGTGCGCGGCGACTGGGTCAAGCCGGGCGCCACGGTGATCGACGTGGGCATGAACCGCCTGGATGACCGGCTGTGCGGCGACGTCCACTACGACGAGGTGGCGCAGGTCGCAGGTGCCCTCACTCCCGTTCCCGGGGGCGTGGGACCCATGACGATTGCTTTCCTGCTGGCAAATACCCTCCAGTCCGCGGAGCGGCGCATGGGGGACGAACCGACAAGGGGAATCATCACGTGAAGATCGCGATCTTCGGCGGCACCGGCGACCTCGGTCGCGGTCTCGCCATCACCTTCGCCGCTGCGGGCCACGAGATCATCGTGGGCTCACGCAGCCAGGAGCGCGCGGACCAGGCGGCCGAGGGCCTGCGCGAGGCCTACGCCGAGGGCAACTTCGTGCCCATGGAGAACGCCGCTGCAGCAGCCGCCTGCGAGATGGCCGTGCTGTCGATCCCGTACGAGGGGATCGAGGCCACCATGCCCGCCCTGGCCGGGCACCTCGCCGACAAGGTGCTGGTGTCGGTCGTGAACGCGCTGAAGTTTGGCAAGAGCGGCGCGATGGCGGTGCTGGACCTGCCGGCGCCGTCGTGCGCCCATCAGATCCAGGATCTGGCGCCCGACGCCAAGGTGGTCGTTGCCTACAACAACCTGCCGGCCGCCGCGCTGCAGGAGCGCCACCGCATCGAGGGCGACGTCCTGGTGTGCGGCAAGAGCAAGGCTGCCCGCGAGGCCGTGGTGGAGCTCACCAAGTCCATCCCGGGCTGCCGCGGCCTGGACGCCGGGCCGCTTGCCAACGCGATCATCATCGAGGGCATGACCGCGGTGATCATCAACCTCAACAAGAGGTACGGGGGAGAGGCCTCCATCAACGTGACCGGCCTCGAGGACGCGCCCGCGCGCGGCTAGCTGCCCCGGAGGACCGCCGGACGGGCCCGGATCACGCGTATCCGAGCTCGTCCAGGCGGTCCTCGTCGAGGCCCATGTGGTGGCCCAGCTCGTGCAGCACGGTCACCCGGACCTGATGGCGCAGCTCCCCCGGATCACGGAAGTGGTCCGCCATCGGGCGCATGTAGATGGTGATGCGGGGCGGCATGGCGCCCGACGGGATGGTTCCCGTGGTGATGGGGTGGCCCTCGTAGAGCCCGTACAGGGACCTGCCGCGCGCATGGTCCTCCACGACCAGCACGACGTCGTCCAAGGCGGAGGCGAAGGGTTCGGGGATGCCGGCCACGGCCTCGGTGACGATCTCCTCGAATCGGTCGAGCGGGTCGGCAGGGGTCTCCATGTCGGGCACGGTATCGCCCGTCCGCGGCTCCCGTACGCCGACCGGGGCACCCGGGCCAGTCGCTAGCGTGCCGCGCGTGAAATCCGTCTTGTCGCGCATCGCCACCTTTCCGGCCGACCGGCGGGGCAAGTGGGTGGTCCTCGCGGCGTGGATCCTGATCCTCGTGGTGATCTTCCCGTTCGCCGGGAAGTTCGAGTCGGCGCAGAGCAACGAGCCGTCGAGCTTCCTGCCCGGCACGGCTGAGTCCGTGACCGTGCTCGACCTGCAGGAGCAGTTCCCCGGAGGTGATGTCACCCCGGCCGTCGCGGTGGTCGCCCGCGACGGGGGCCTCACCGCTACCGATCGCACGGCCATCGCCCGTGCGGTGGCCGGGTTCAACCGCGAACTCCCCGCGGGCGTGCAGGCACCGGGGCTCGTCCCCGGGCCGGTATCGGAGGACGGCACGGCCCAGCTGCTGATCGCCAACCTCGACGTGGCGGGTGACTCCGACCTGCTCCTCGACGACGTCACGCAACTGCGCGAGACCCTGGAGGCGGCCGCGCCGCCGGGGCTCGAGGCCCGCGTGACCGGTCCCGCCGGCATCTCGGCTGACGCCATCGAGGTGTTCGGCGGCATCAACACCAACCTCCTGCTGGCCACCACGCTCATCGTGTTCGTGCTGCTGCTGGTCATCTACCGCAGCCCCATCTTCTGGCTGCTGCCGCTGCTGGCCGTGGGGGTCGCGGAGATCAGCGCCCGGGCATTCGGATATCTCCTCGCCGACAACGGCGTGGTGGTGAACGGCCAGTCGGCCGGCATCCTGCTGGTCCTCGTGTTCGGCACCGGCACCGACTATGCGCTGCTGCTCACGGCGCGCTATCGGGAGGAGCTGCGCCGGAACGAGGACAAGCACGACGCTATGGCCATCGCCATCCGCCGGGCCGGGCCGGCCATCCTGGCCTCCGCCGGCACCGTGATCGCCGCGCTTCTGTGCCTGCTGCTGGCCGAGGTGAACGGCACATCGGGCCTCGGCCCGATCGGCGCGATGGGCGTGTTCCTCGCGATGCTCGTGATGCTCACGGCCCTGCCGGCGCTGCTGCTCCTGGGCGGCCGCCGGGCCTTCTGGCCCTTCATCCCGCGCTACGGGTCCGCCGGCAGCAGCGAGACCCAGGGCTGGTGGCGGCGCCTCGGAGATCGGGTTGCGCATCGTCCGCGCGGAACGTGGATCGTGACGGCCGTCATCCTGGGCATCGCGTCACTCGGGCTGTTCTCGTTCAACACGGGCCTGACCTCCGCCGACGACTTCCGGCAGGACGTCGATTCCATCCTGGGCCAGGACATCATCAACCGGGCGTTTCCAGCGGGGTCCTCGGCGCCCACCAATGTGATCATCCCGCCCGGCGCAGACGAGGCGGCGGTGGCCGAGGCCATTCGCACCACGCCGGGCGTCAGTTCGGCGCGTCGCGCCACCGAGGGGCCGCCCGGCGTGCAGTACGACGTCACGCTGAAGGACCCGCCATATAGCGATGCCGCTTACGACGACATCACGGTGCTGCGCGAGAGGGTGAAGTCCGCGGGGGGTGATGGGGTCCTGGTGGGCGGCCCCACGGCCACCGAGGCCGATCTGGACGCCGCATCACAGCGCGACCTGATGCTGCTGGTCCCCATCGTGCTCGTGGTCGTCGCCATCATCCTGGGCCTTCTGCTCCGGGCGGTGGCCGCCCCGGTGATCCTCATCCTGACGGTCATACTGTCGTTCCTGGCGAGCCTGGGCATCGCGTGCCTGGTGTTCGACCTGGCCGGTTTCGCCGGCGAGAGCACGGCGCTGCCGCTCTTCGGCTTCATATTCCTGGTCGCACTGGGGATCGACTACAACATCTTCCTCATGGCCCGGGTGCGTGAGGAGGCCCTGAAGCACGGCACGCACGAGGGCATGCTGCGGGGTCTCGCCGTGACTGGCGGTGTCATCACCTCCGCCGGCGTGGTACTTGCCGGGACGTTCGCGGTGCTGGCGGTGCTGCCCTTGGTCAGCATCACTCAGATCGGGTTCCTCGTGGCTTTCGGCGTGCTCCTGGACACCCTGGTGGTGCGTTCGGTGCTGGTGCCCGCGCTGGTGCTGGACATCGGTGACCGGGTGTGGTGGCCGTCAGCCCTGTGGAGGCGGCTCAGCGGACGCTGACCCGCGCGCGTGGTGCTCCCAGCCGAGCCGGGTGGGCGTGACATCGCGGCCCGCCCGCATGGCCCGCACACCGGGCGTACCCGCCTGGATGTGGCCCACGACCTGCAGGTGCGGCTCGCGGCCGGCCTCCGGGGGCAGGGCGGCCAGCAGGTGGTAGTCCTCGCCGCCGGTGCAGGCCAGCAGTGCCGGGTCCACGCCTGCTGCACGGGCCACGTCGTCCACGCCCCTGACACGCGGCACGGCGTCGAGGTCGATGACGGCGGTGAGTCCGGACGCGCGCCCCACCCGGTCAGCGTCCAGCAGCAGTCCGTCGGATACGTCGATCATCGCCGTGGCCCCCGCCTCGGCGAGGTGGCGGCCGTGGGCGGCCTGGGGCTGCGGCCGCAGGTGCGCCGCGATGAGCGCATCGCGCTCATCGCCCCCGGCGTCGGGGTCGTCCAGGCAGATCAGGCCCGCGGCCGATGCCCCGAGCGGGCCGGTGACCACCAGCACGTCCCCGGGGCGCGCCCCTGAGCGCAGTACGGGGCGAATGCCCTGGGGCGCCCGGCCGATGATTGCCACCGACAGGGAGAGCACCGGGGAGGCCGATACGTCGCCGCCCACGATCGACATCGCGTGGTCGCGGGACAGGTCCTCCATGGCCCGGTACATCGCATCGACATCGTCGGCGGCGATGTCCGGGGGCAGGCCGAGCCCCACCATCGCCGCCACGGGGGCGGCGCCCATCGCGGCGACGTCGGAGATGTTCACCGCGAGCGCCGTATGCCCGATGTCGGCCGGTGAGTGCGTCGACCTGCGCACATGCACCCCGTCCACGACCATGTCGAGCGCCAGCACGGTGCCGTCATCCAGCACGGCGGCGTCGTCGCCGATTCCAACCGACACCCCACCGCGGGGCGCGACGCGGGCGGTGATGCGACGGATGACCTCGAGCTCGCCGTCCATGGTCCGACGGTACCAGCCACCCTGCGGCCGAGCGGCTACAGTCCGCCGCCGATGATCGACGACGAGACCGTCCGCCACGTCGCCCGCCTCGCGCGCCTTCGCCTCTCTCCTGATGAGGAGCAGGTGATGCGCGAGGAACTCTCGGGAATCCTCGAGCACATCGATGCCATTCGCGCGATGGACCTCGATGGCGTCCCGCCGACGACGCATGTGATCACCCTCGAGAACGTGGTGCGCCCAGACGTGCCCGTGTCGGGCCTGACACGCGACGAGGCCCTGCGCGAGGCCGCACACGCCACGGACGAGGGCTTCGGCGTGCCGAGGATGGACTGATGGGGCTCCGGGACCTGACGGCCGCAGGGCAGATCGCCGCCGTGCTCGCGGGGGAGACCTCCAGCGAGGAGCTGCTGGATGCCCATCTTGCCGCCATCGCGGCGGACGACGTGGATGCATTCCTCGCGGTGGATGCCGAGGGCGCACGCGCCCGGGCCCGGGAGATCGACGCCATGCCCGAGCGGCCGCCGCTGGCGGGCGTGCCGATCGGCATCAAGGACGCCCTGTCGGTGCGGGATGTGGTCACCACGGCAGGATCACGCATGCTGGAGGGGTTCCGGCCGCTCTACACGGCCACGTGCGTCGCCCGGCTCGAGGCCGCAGGAGCCGTGGTGGTGGGCAAGACCAACATGGACGAGTTCGCCATGGGCTCCAGCACGGAGAACTCGGCGTTCAAGAACACCCTCAACCCCTGGGACCACGGGCGCGTGCCCGGTGGCTCCAGTGGCGGATCGGCCGCCGCCGTGGCCGAGCGGCAGGTGCCCTGGACGCTGGGCTCGGACACCGGCGGCTCCATCCGGCAGCCCGCGGCGCTCTGCGGGATCGTCGGGATGAAGCCCACCTACGGGGCCGTCTCGCGTTCCGGGCTGATCGCCTTCGCCTCGTCGCTCGACCAGGTGGGGCCGTTCGCGCGCACCGTGGAGGACGCCGCGCTCCTGCTGCGGCACATGGTCGGCCGTGATCCCATGGACTCGACATCCCTCGACTGGCCCGGCGAGATCGCCGCGCCCACCGCCACGGACCTGTCCGGCATGCGGGTGGGCGTGGTCGATGAGCTGATGGGTGACGGCATCGAACCCGGCGTGCGCGCGGCCGTGGATGCGGCGCTCGGCACGATCGAGGAACTGGGGGGCACCGTGGTGCCGGTCAGCCTGCCATCGGCGCTCAGCGGCCTGGCCACCTACTACGTGCTGGCCCCCGCGGAGTGCTCGGCCAATCTGGCGCGGTTCGACGGCGTCCGGTACGGCCCGGTGGCACCCGCCGCGAACCTGCTCGACCAGTACGAGACCACGCGCGGCGACCTGTTCGGTCCCGAGGTGAAGCGCAGGATGATGCTGGGCACCTTCGCACTGGCATCGGGCTACTACGACCAGTACTACGGGCGCGCCCAGCGGGTGCGCACCCTGATGGTGCGTGAATTCGCCCAGGCATTCGAGAAGGTGGACCTGCTGGCGTCGCCCACGTCCCCCACGGTGGCCTTCCCCCTGGGCGATCGCACCGCCGATCCGTACGCCATGTACATGGCCGACGTGTGCACGATCCCCGTGAGCCTGGCCGGGCTCCCCGCCATCTCGATCCCGTGCGGGCTCGCCGACGGCCTACCTGTGGGCCTGCAGTTGGCGGGGCCGGCCTTCAGCGAGAACGCGCTGCTTGGCGCCGCCCATGCGCTGGAGGGCGCGCTGGCGTTCGACACGCGGCCGCCAGGGCTGGTCACGTGAGCGCGTACGAGCCCGTCATCGGCGTGGAGATCCACGTGCAGCTCTCCACGCGCACGAAGATGTTCTGCGGGTGCGAGTTGTCGTTCGGGGACCCGCCCAACACCCATACATGCCCGGTGTGCCTGGCGCACCCCGGCGTGCTGCCGGTGGTCAACGAGGAGGCCGTGCGCCGTGCGCTGCTGATCGGCCTCGCGCTCGGGTGCGAGATCGCCCCGCGCTCGATCTTCCACCGCAAGAACTATTTCTATCCCGATCTGCCGAAGGCGTACCAGATCAGCCAGTTCGACATCCCCATCTGCGGCCGGGGCGAGTTCCGCGCCCTGCGCGAGGACGGGTCGGAACTCCTGGTGGGCATCACCCGCGCGCATCTGGAGGAGGACGCCGCCAAGCTGACGCACGCGGGCGGGCGCCGCGCGGGCGCGGCCGAATCGGTGGTCGACTTCAATCGTGGCGGCACGCCGCTGGTGGAGATCGTCACCGAGCCGGACCTCCGCTCGCCGTCGGACGTCGCCCTGTTCCTGCGCCAGTTGCGCCAGACGCTGCTCTTCCTCGGCGTCAGCGACTGCTCGATGGAGGAGGGCTCAATGCGCGCCGACGCCAACGTGTCGATCCGGCCCGTGGGCTCCCACGAGTACGGCACGAAGACCGAGCTCAAGAACATGAACTCCTTCCGGTTCCTCGAGCGGGGCATCGAGGCCGAGATCGCCCGTCAGGAGGAGATCGTGGGCGCGGGCGGCCGGGTGTCGCAGGAGACCGTGCACTACGAGCCCGACACTGGGCACATCACGTCGCTGCGCTCGAAGGAGGAGTCGCACGACTACCGGTACTTCCCCGAGCCCGACCTCGTGCCCATCGCCCCCGACCCGGCGTGGGTCGAGGAGTTGCGCGCCGGCCTGCCCGAGCTGCCCCTGCCGCTGCGCCGGCGGATGGTGGGGGAGATGGGGCTGTCGGCCGAGGACGCTGAGGTGCTCACCGAGGGGCCGGAGCTCGTGGTGTACTTCTTGGAGGCCGCGGCGCTGGCCGACCCCAAGGCGTGCGCCAACTGGATCCGGGGTGAGCTGCGCGCCCAGTTGCGTGAGGCGGGCGTCGAGCCGTGGCAGTCGAAGGTCACCCCCGCGCACGTCGCCGCCCTCGTAGGGCTGCTGGATGCCGGCACGGTCACGGTGCCCGCGGCGAAGGAGGTGATGGCCGAGGTCATCGTCTCTGGTGAGGACCCTGCCGATGTCGTCGAGTCGAAGGGCCTCGGTGCGATGGACGAGGGTGACCTGGCAGCCGTCGTCGCCGAGATCGTCGCGGCGAACCCCGATCAGGCCCAGCAACTGCGCGACGGCAAGAACAAGGTGATCGGCTTTTTCGTGGGCCAGACGATGAAGCGCACCGGGGGGCGCGCGGACCCGCAGTCGGTGCAGCGACTGGTGCGCGAGGCCGTCCGGGGCGACTAGTTGCGCGTGGGGTATGCTCCCGCGCCGTGACCCAGCACACCCTCTCCGTCCTCGTGGAGAACAAGCCGGGCGTGCTCTCGCGCGTCGCCGGCATGTTCACGCGACGCGGCTACAACATCGACTCGCTCGCGGTGAGCCCCACCGAGGACGAGCATCGCTCCCGCATGACCATCACCGTGGACGCCTCGCGCTTCCCGGTGGAGCAGATCACCAAGCAGCTGGACAAGCTGATCAACGTGATCAAGGTGCGGGATCTCGATCCCGAGAACATGGTCGCCCGCGAGCTCGGGCTGTTCAAGGTGTCCACCGCCGAGGCCCCGCGCGCCGAGGTCCTCGCACTGGTGGACATCTTCAAGGGCGAGATCGTCGACGTGACGAGCGAGTCCATGATCATCCAGGCCACCGGCACCACGGCGGAACTCGAGAACCTCGAGGAACTGCTCCGCGGCAACGGGCTGGTGGAGATGGTCCGCACCGGCGTCGTGGCCCTGGGCCGCGGCGGTAAGACGACCTAGGCGAAGAAAGACCACATGAGCGACGAGCTGAAGATGATCTACGACGCGGATGCCGACCTCGGCCTGCTGGATGGCAAGACGGTTGCCATCATCGGTTACGGCAGCCAGGGGCATGCGCACGCCCTGAACCTGAAGGACTCGGGCGTGGACGTGGTCGTCGGGCTCCGGCCGGATTCGCAGTCGGCCGCCAAGGCCGCCGCAGACGGCCTGGAGGTGCTCACCCCGCTGGAGGCCACCCGCCGGGCCGACATGGTCATGATCCTCGTGCCCGACGAGATCATGGGCGACGTCTACGCCGCCGATGTCGCGCCGGGCCTTGAGCCGGGCAACATGCTGCTGTTCGCCCACGGATTCGCCATCCACTTCAAGCAGATCACCCCGCCCGAGGGCGTGGACGTCGCAATGGTCGCCCCCAAGGGGCCGGGCCACCTGGTGCGCCGCCAGTACACCGAGGGCAAGGGCGTCCCCGGCCTCATGGCCGTGGAGGTGGACGCCACCGGCACCGCCGACGCGCTCGCCCGCGCCTACGCCAAGGGCATCGGGTGCACCCGCGCGGGCGTCATCCCCACGACCTTCCGCGATGAGTGCGAGTCGGACCTGTTCGGCGAGCAGGTCGTGCTGTGCGGCGGCCTCACGGAGCTGGTGCGCGCCGGGTTCGACACCCTCACGGAGGCCGGCTACCCGCCCGAACTCGCCTACTTCGAGTGCCTGCACGAGGTCAAGCTGATCGTGGACCTGATGTACGAGAAGGGCATCGCAGGGATGCGGTACTCCATCTCCAACACGGCCGAGTACGGCGACCTGACGCGCGGGAAGCGCATCATCACCGACGACACCCGCGCCGAGATGCGCAAGATCCTGTCTGAGATCCAGAGCGGCGAGTTCGCCGAGGAGTGGATCGCCGAGTACAAGGCGGGCCTCCCGAACTTCAACGCCACCGCGGAGGCGCAGGCCAAGCACCCCATCGAGGTGACCGGCAAGAAGCTCCGCGGGATGATGGACTGGATCGACACCGAGTTCTGAGCGCGACCCCGGGAGCACGCCCATATGAGTGATCGTCCGCGGATCCTCGTCACCGAGAAGATCGCGGAGGGGGGCATCGAGGTGCTCCGCTCCGTGGGTGACGTCGACGTCGAGTTGGAGTGGTCGGCCGACGAGCTGGCCGAGCGCATCGCACCCTACGACGCCCTGGTGGTGCGCAGCGCCACCAAGGTGACCGCCGCGCTCATCGGCGCGGCGCCGCGCCTGAGGGTGGTGGGCCGCGCGGGCACCGGCGTCGACAACGTGGACGTGGAGGCCGCCACCGAGCGGGGCATCGTGGTAGTGAACGCAGCCGGCTCGAACGCCGTCTCGGCAGCCGAGCACGCCGTGGCGCTGCTCCTCGCCCAGGCCCGCAACATCCCGCAGGCGCACATGGCCCTGGTGGACGGTCGGTGGGAGCGCTCGCGGTTCGGCGGCATCGAGGTGACCGGCAAGACCCTCGGCGTCGTTGGCTTCGGGAACATCGGCCAGTTGGTGGCCGAGCGCGCGATGGGGCTCGGGATGCGCGTGGTCGCGTACGACCCGTTCGTCGCAGACGTGCGGTACCGCGAGATGGGCGTCGAGAAGATGGACGACCTCGACCAGCTCTACGGCGAGGCGGACTTCATCACCCTGCACCTGGCGTCCACTCCCGAGACCCGGGGCTTCATGGACGCCGGCGCCTTCGCGAAGATGCGCGACGGCGTGCGCATCGTCAACGATGCCCGCGGCGACCTCATCGTCGAGCAGGACCTCGTGGAGGCCATCGCCAGCGGCAAGGTGGCGGGCGCGGCCATCGATGTGTTCCGCGAGGAGCCCGCGACCGAGAGCCCGTACTTCGGGGTGCCGGGCATCATCGTCACGCCGCACCTCGGCGCATCCACGGGCGAGGCACAGGAGCGCGCCGGCGTCGCCTGTGCCGAGCAGGTGGCGGCCGCCCTCACCGGCGGGGTCGTCACCAGCGCGGTCAACATCCCCGTGGTCTCGGCCGAGACCATGGCCACCGTTGGCCCCTTCCTGCCGCTGGCCGGTCACCTCGGCCGCCTTGCCGCAGGAATCGCCGGGGGCATCGAGGACTCCATCGAGGTCTCATGCGAGGGCGAGATTGCCGGGCACGACACCCGCCTGCTCGTCACCGCCGTCCTCGCGGGCGCGCTCTCCGGTCACACGGTGGAGACCGTGAACATGGTCAACGCCGCGGACCGCGCTCGCGAGCGGGGCATCGAGTGGAGCGATTCCACCACCTCGGCCTCGCGGGACTACACCAGCCGCCTGAAGGTGAGCATCGGCGGTGTCTCCGTTGCCGGCACCACGGTGGGCAGCACCTCGCGCCCGCGCCTGGTGGAGGTCCTCGGCCAGTCCATCGAGCTGGAGCTGGACCGCCACGTGGGAATCCTCCGCTACGCGGACGTCCCCGGGAAGATCGGCACCGTCGGGTCGGTCATGGCCGATGAGGGCATCAACATCGCCTCGATGGCCGTCGG
>CALIKX010000026.1 GCA_938017905.1 uncultured Thermoleophilia bacterium
CAACGCGCCGATCATCCCCTTGCGCGATGCACCGACGAGGACGGGGCGCCCCAGCGAGGTGATCACCCGGAGCCCCCGAAGCAGCGCGAGGTTGTGATCGAGCGACTTCCCGAAGCCAATGCCCGGGTCGATCACGATGGCGTCCTCGGCCACGCCCGCGCGGACTGCGGCGGCCATGCGGGTCTCCAGGAACGCGGCGACCTCGGACGCCACGTCCCCGTAGCGCGGTCCATCCTGCATCGTCAGCGGCTCGCCCTGCATGTGCATGAGGCAGATCCCGACGCCCCTCTCCGCGACCAGCGGAAGCATCGCCGGGTCCCCGCCGGCGGAGACATCGTTCACCAGCACTGCACCGGCGTCGATGGCCGCCCGGGCCACTGCCGCATGCCGGGTGTCGACCGACAGCGGCATCGCCGGCACCGCACCCGCCAGCGCGCGCATCACGGGCGCGAGGCGCGCCATCTCAACCTGCTCCCCAACCGGCGTCGCGCCGGGCCGGGTGCTCTCCGCACCCACGTCGACGATTGCCGCCCCGCCGGCGGCCATGGCGCGCGCATGCTCAGCGGCAGCGGCGCCATGAAGGTACGCGCCCCCATCGCTGAACGAGTCAGGGGTCACATTGAGGATCCCCATCACGCAGGGCGCACGGAGCCAGGTGAGCGGTGACGCGGCGATGACCGGAGGCTACCCCGGTGCCGGGCAGCAGCGCGGTGCCCGCCGCGGAGCGGCTAGGCGCCTGCGGTGCCCGGGGCGCTGCCCGGGGCGGGAGGCGGCAGTGGCGAGCGGCGCTTCGATGCGCCGGCCTCGTCGGCCTCCCGCTCGGCCTCGGCGGCCTTCTGGCGTGCGCGCTCGTCCTTCACCCGGAACACGTCGGCCTCCGACTCGCCCTCCAGCAGGCGGAGGAACTCATCGCGCTCGATGGTCTCACGGCGCAGGAGGATCTGGGTGATGTTCTCCAGCGCCAGGCGGTGCTCGGACAGGATGTCCTTCGCACGCTGGTAGGCGTCCTCGATGATGCGACGGATCTCGACGTCGATCTGGCGGGCGATGTCATCGGAGTAGTCCGGCTCGGACTGCATGTCGCGACCGAGGAACGGGGCGCCGTGGTTGTGGCCGAGGACCCGCGGGCCGAGCTTCTCGCTCATGCCGAAGCGCATGGTCATCTGCTTCGCCGTGGCCGTGACCTTCTCGAGGTCGTTGGCGGCCCCCGTGGTGATCTCGGCGAACACCAGCTCCTCGGCGGCACGGCCGCCCAGCGTCATGGCCATGGTGTCCTCCAGCTGCGCGCGCGTGGTGAGGAACTTGTCCTCGGCGGGCATCGAGATGGTGTAGCCCAGGGCCTGACCGCGGCTGACGATCGAGATCTTGTGCACCGGATCGGCGTTCGGGAGGAAGTGCCCCACGATGGCGTGGCCCATCTCGTGGTACGCGGTGACCACCCGCTCCTTGTCGGACAGCAGGCGGGTCTTCTTCTCCGGGCCCGCGATCACGCGCAGGATGCCCTCCTCGAGCTCCTGGCCGTCGATGACCTTCTTGCCCTTCCGGGCGGCGAGCAGGGCCGACTCGTTCACCAGGTTCGCCAGGTCGGCGCCCGTGAAGCCCGGCGTCTGTCCTGCCAGCGTGTCGAGGTCGATGTCCTTGGCGATCGGCTTGCCGCGCGTGTGCACCCGCAGGATCTCCGCTCGGCCGGCGCGGTCGGGGCGGTCCACCATGATCTGGCGGTCGAAGCGGCCGGGCCGGAGCAGTGCCGGGTCGAGGATGTCCGGCCGGTTCGTGGCCGCGATGAGGATGATGTTGTCCTTGGCCTCGAAGCCGTCCATCTCGACGAGCAGCTGGTTCAGCGTCTGCTCGCGCTCGTCATGGCCGCCGCCCATGCCCGCGCCGCGGTGCCGGCCCACGGCGTCGATCTCGTCCATGAAGATGATGCAGGGCGAATTCTGCTTCGCCTGCTCGAAGAGGTCGCGCACGCGGCTGGCGCCGACGCCCACGAACATCTCCACGAAGTCCGAGCCCGAGATGGAAAAGAACGGCACCCCGGCCTCGCCGGCCACCGCGCGGGCCAGCAGGGTCTTGCCGGTGCCCGGGGGGCCGTAGAGCAGCACGCCCTTGGGAATGCGCGCGCCCAGCGACTGGAACCGCTTCGGGTTCTCGAGGAACTCCTTGATCTCCTCGAGCTCCTCCACGGCCTCCTCGGCGCCCGCGACGTCGCTGAAGGTGATCTTCGGCTGGTCCACCGACATGCGCTTGGCACGGCTCTTGCCGAAGCTCATCACCTTCGAGCCGCCGCCCTGCATCTGGTTCATCAGGAAGATCCAGAATACGAAGAACAGCAGGAAGGGGGCCAGCGTGATGAGGAAGCCCCACCATGCCGAGCCACCGCGGCCCTCCACGACCATGGGCACCTTCGCGGCGTCGATGGCGCTGGTCACCTCTGCACCGCTGTCATCGGGGAACCCGGTCACGTAGGTCGTGCCGTCCTTCAGCGTGACCTCGAGCTCCTGGTCCTTGGTCTGCATCGTGACGCGCGACACCTTGCCTGCTGCAAGGTCCTGCTGGTAGCCCGTGTAGGTGGGCTGCTCAGCCGGCTCCGATGACGACGTGACGAGCCTCTGGGCCACGAAGGCCAGGAGGATCACGATGAGGATGGGAAATGCGGCGCTCTTGAAGAAGCGGCTCAGCGGTCAGCTCCCGCTCGACGACGTCGCACGAGGGTAGCAGCGCCTGCCGGATCCGCGAGCGGCAGCGGGGGGCCGGAACCCCGGGCTGCTATCGGGGCAGGGCGCTGATGTACGGCAGCTCGCGGAAGCGCTCCCCCGCGTCCAGCCCGTAGCCCACGACGAACACGTCGGGCAGGTGGAAGCCCACGTACCGGGTGCCCAGGTCCAGCCGGTCCGCGGCGGGCTTGCTGAGCAGGGCGCACGTCTCGAGGGACGCGGGATCGCGCGCCGAGAGGTTGCGCATGAGGTACCGCAGGGTGCGCCCCGAGTCGATCACGTCCTCCACCAGCAGGACGTCCCGCCCCTCGATCGCGACGTCGAGGTCCTTGGTGATGCGCACGACGCCGGACGAATGCGTGGCCGAGCCGTACGAGGACACCGACATGAAGTCGATCTCGCAGGGGACGGTGAGCTCGCGCACCAGGTCGGCGGTGAAGAACACCGCGCCCTTCAGGATCCCGATCACCAGCAGGTCGCGGCCCGCGTAGTCGGTGGAGATCTCGGCGGCCATCTCGCGCACGCGTTCGGTGAGCCGCTCGCGCGTCACCAGCACCTCGCCGGGCGCGGCCCCGCTCACGCGGCCACCGCCCGAAGGGCAACGGCGGCCTCGCCGGGCATCGCGACCGCCGAGGGGTCCACCCGGTACCCGGGCACCCACACCACCCCGCGCCGGTCGGCCACCACCGCGACGCCCTGCCGCCGGCGCGCCGGCACCCCGGCCGCGGCCAGCATGCGGCCGAGCGACTGATGTCCGCCGCCCGCGAGGCCCACACGATCCCCCGGAAGCGGGCCCCGCACCACCAGGTCGCCCTCGGAGCGCACCCAGGCTGCATCGGCGCCGGACCCGGCTACGGCGACGCCCGCACGGGCGCTCAGCCGGGTTCCCGCGACCTGCACCGTCCCCGGTACCGGAAGCGGCGTCGGCACGATCGGGCCGGCGCCCTGCCCTGCGGCCTCCGCCACCAGGACCCCCCGGTCAACGGCCACGAGCCCACCGGGAACCTGGGTGGATCCCGCGCCCGACCCGGCGCGCGCGAGAACCGCATCGATCACGTCGGCCGACCGCGCGTCACCGGGGAGGCCGGCGTCGGCGAGGAGCCCGCGAACGAGCATCCGTGCGATCGCCACCGGCTCGGCTGCGAGCAGGCCGGCATCCAGCCCGCCGTCGCGCCCCACGCGGGCGCTCGCGACCGCCACGGCCGCCTCCACCACGTCCGCCTCGTCGGCCAGCAGTTCCGCCATGCGGGCAAGGTTGGCCTCCGCCGACGGATGCACCGCCCGGAACGCCGACAGCAGGCCGTGCCGCACGCGGGCCCGCGCGGTCGCCATGTCGTCATTGGTCGGGTCGTCCACAAAGGGGGCGCCATGCGCCCGGCACCATTCCCGGGTCTCGTCGCGCGAGACGCCCAGCAGCGGCCGCACCAACCTGCCGCGCCGCGGCGCGATGCCGAGGGCACCCGTGCGGCCCGTTCCCCGCGCGGCACGGAACAGGATGGTCTCCACGTGATCGGTGCGGGTGTGACCGGTGGCGATCGCGTCCAGTCCGAGTTCGGCACGCACGCGCTCCGCAGCGGCAAGGCGGGCGTCCCGGGCACGCTCCAGCGCATGCGGCCCCGGCGCCAGCCCGAGGTGCTCCACATGGGCAGGCAGGCCAAGGACACGGGCGCGCGCGGCGACGTCGCGGGCCTCGCCCGCCGAAGCGGTGCGCAGCCCGTGGTCGAACGAGAGGACGTACACGGGGCCGTCATGGACATCGGGGAGCAGGTGCATAAGCGCAGTGGAGTCCGCCCCGCCCGAGACGAGCGCCAGCACGCCATGACCGGCGGGCAGCAGGTCGTGGCGGTCCGCGAACGACCGCACGCGCGTGCCCAGGTTGTGCGCGTCGGGGGTCACGACTCGTCCACCAGGGGGTCCGTCAGCCGCGACAGGTCCGCGTCGGTCACGGGTCCGGCCCATGTGGCGGCCAGGCGGCCCGCGTGATCCAGAACGAAGGTCATGGGGAGCCCGGTCACCCCGTAGCCATCCCCCACCGCGTCGTCGCGATCGATGCCGAGCGGGAACGTCACGCCGACCTCGCGGGCGAATTCGCGGGCGCTGTCGGTGGTGTCGTCGATGGCGATCCCCACCACGCGGACGTCCGGATGGGAGCGGGCAAAGGCCTCGACGGCCGGCATCTCCTCGCGGCACGGCCCGCACCACGAGGCCCACAGGTTCACCACCGTCGGGCGCGCCGCCGGCCTGCCGATCTCAAGCGACCCGCGGCCGGTGAGGCGCGGCACCTGCACCACGACCGGATCGGGGCGGTCGGCCGCGGCCCGGACCTCGGGCGCGGCCCCCGTCGTCGAGGACCCGCAGGCGGACATGCCGACGACCGCCGCGGGGGCGACCGCCACGGCGGCGACGGGAATGATCCAGCGGGGAACCGGCACGCACCCGAGCCTAGCCGGGCGCGGGGACCAGGGCTGTCCTAGCGTGAGCCGGGTGCAGGCCGATGACGTCACCCATGCGATCCTCGTGGCCGACCGGCGTGCGGGCGACGGCATCCGCGCCGCCATCGCAGGGGTGCCCGGCGGCCGCGACTGGGCCCGACTCGCCGCCGATGCCATGGCACCGGCATTCCAGGGGCTCGCGCTCGCGCTGGTCGTCATCCCCGGCTCGCGCATGCTCGGCCTGCGCGCCGTGGCGGCGGGCGCGATCGCCGGCACCCTGGCGAAGGTGGCGCGCGATGCCATCGACCGCCCGCGCCCGGGGTCGCGCACCGAGGGGGGCTTCCCCAGCCGCCATGCTGCATCGTCCGCGGCCATCGCGGTGGTGGTGGCCCGTGAGCGGCCGCTGGTGGGTACTGCCGCGCACGCCGCGGCAGCGCTCGGCATGGCGGCCCGGGTGGCCGCCGCCGATCATGACCCCCTGGACATCGTGGCCGGCGCCGGGCTCGGCGCGGCCGCGGGCCGCCTCATGCGGCGTCGGCGACGGCGACGGCGCGGAACTCGCCCGTAGCCTGCTCGTCGGGCCGACCGACGTCTGCAGCCATGTCACGGCGCAGATCGGCATCGGCACGCTCGATGAGCGACGAGGGCCCCGTGTCGGCGGGCGTCCACGCGGCGGCACCGACCGCCACCGACCCCGCCGTCACCCGGAGGCCGTCGTGGTCGCGCACCGCCACGGCCTCGAGGGCCGTCGCCAGACGGTGCCCGAGGTCGCGGGCGGCATCCTCGCCCCCGGCGACCAGCGCCACGTAGCGCCCCGGCGCGTCCTCCATCACCAGGTCACCGCCGTGGGCCACCTGCGCCACCGCGTCCGCGCAGGCACCGAGCAAATGCTCCAGCACGTCGTCGCCGTGCACGGCGCGGAGCGCACGGATGCGCGGGATGGCCGCCACCGCCACGGCCACGGCGCTGCCCGTCTCCGCCGCCCGACGGCAATCGCGCTCGGCGATCACGTCGAACACCGCGGAGGGGGCCATGGCCGGTCCCCCGGCGCCGCCACGCGACCGCCAGGGGGCCCCCAGTCCCTCGGCCAGGCCTGCATGCGCCGCGCCCAGCGCCGCCACTACGACGATGGCGACGAAACCCATCGCGGCCTCAACGGTCGCGACATCACCCGACGATGCCGCGGCCAGCGCGATGGCCGACGCCAGCAGGGTGGCCATCAGGCCCGTCGCACCCGCGAGGGGGGCCGCGAGGGCAGCGGGGACCACCAGCAGCGGCCAGAGCCACCACGACCCCATCGCCACGATCGGCACCACGGTGGCCACGAGCAGGGCTGCCAGCAGGACGAGGCGACGTTGCCGGTACCGCGCGGCCAGGGCGGCATCCCGTTCGACGTCATGATCGGATCGGCTCAGCACCGTGTGAGGCGTTGAACCGGAGCTCTGTGCACCGGTTTGGGTGAACCTACGCACCGCCCCGGACGCGCCACGGTAGGCTCGGACCATGAGGTCCATCGGCATCATCGGCGCGGGCACGATGGGATGCGAGATCGCGCACGTTGCCGCGGTCGCGGGCATGGACATCCTCATGGCCGATGCCGACGCCGAGCGCGCGGCGATGGGCCGCGACCGGGCACTCGCGCTGGGCGCCCGGCTGGTGGAACGCGGACGATTGGAGGAGGCCGACGCGCATGCCGCGGCGGGGCGCATCCATCCCGTGGGCTCCGTCGCCGACCTGGCCCCGGTGGATGTGGTGATCGAGGCGGTGCCCGAGGACCTGGCGCTCAAGACCGCGGTGCACCGGCAACTCGATGACGTGGTCCGCCCCGACGCCCTGGTGGCCACGAATACCTCGGGGCTCTCGGTCACCGCGCTGGCCGATGCCACGCGCTCACCCGGACGCGTGATCGGCCTGCACTTCTTCAACCCGGCCAGCGTGATGTCGTTGGTCGAGGTGATCGCCGGCGCGGCCACGTCGGAGGACACCGTGTCGCGGGCCATCACCCTCGCCGGGGATCTGGGCAAGACCCCCGTGCGGGTGCGCGAGTGCCCCGGCTTCGTGGTGAACCGGGTGCTCGTGCGCGCCATGGCCGAGGCCTACCGGGCCGCGGCGGGCGCACCGGTGGAACGCGAGGGCGCCGACCGCGCGGTGGTCGACGGCGGTCCCGCACCCATGGGCCCCTTCGCGCTCGGGGACCTCGTGGGCCTCGACGTGCTCGAGAGCATCCGTGGCGACCTGGAGGCGGCGTACGGCGACCGGTTCGCCGATGCCGGCACGCTGGCCCCCCTCGTGGCCGCCGGCCATCTGGGCCGCAAGTCCGGCGGCGGGCTGCTGCCCGGGACCGGCGGCGGCGGGTCCGGTGCCGAGCCGGTCGTCGCCGCGGTGTACTACGCCGCCGCGCTCGACGAGGCACGCCGCCTGGCCGACGAGGGCGTGGCCGCGCCGGACGACATCGACCTCGCCATGCGGCTTGGCGCGGGGTGGACCCAGGGGCCCCTGGCCGCGGGATGACGCGCTAGATCATCACCGGCACGGCCCAGTCGGGATGGATCCCGAACCGCTGGGCCACCGGCGTGAGGACATCGCCCTCCAGCACCTCGATGTGCGCGAGCGAGACCTGCGACGGATGTCCGACCCCCGTGGATCGCGAGAGTCGGGTGATCTCCCGGCGCATCGCGACGACGTACGACGCCGCGCGGGCGGCCTTGAGCGTGGGGTCGATGCCGCGCTGGCGCCAGTGCGACTGCGTGGCCACGCCGCTGGGGCAGTGCCCCGTGTGGCATCGCTGCGCCTGGATGCACCCGATGGAGAGCATGGCCTCGCGACCCACGTTGATCATGTCGGCCCCCAGTGCGAACGCCATGATCGCCTCATCGGGAAGCCCCAGGCGCCCCGATCCGATCCATGTGACGTCGTGCTGGATGCCCCTCTCGGCGAAGGCGCGCAGCGCACGCGCCTGGGCGAGGCGGTACGGCAGCCCCACGTGATCCACGAACGACAGCGGGCCCGAGCCGGTCCCCCCCTCCCCGCCGTCGATCGTGATGAAGTCCACGCCACGCGTGCCCCGGTCCATGAGACGGGCGAGCTCGCCCCAGAACGCGCTCTCCCCGACGGCCGACTTGATGCCCACGGGCACCCCGGTGGCATCGGCGATGCGTTCCACGACGTCCAGCATGCCGTCGGCGTCCGAGAACTCGGGGTTCACCGGTGGGCTGACGCAGGCCTGTCCCGGCTCAACCCCGCGGATGCGGGCGATCTCGGGCGTCACCTTCGACGCGGGCAGCATGCCACCCACGCCGGGCTTCGCGCCCTGGCTCAGCTTGAGCTCGATCGCCCGCACCGGGAACCGCTCCACGAGATCCACGAGCCGTGGGAGGTCCAGGCGTCCCCGCGCATCGCGCGCGCCGTACCACCCGGTGCCGAACTGCAGCACCAGGTCGCCACCGTGGTCGTGGTACGGGGTGATCCCGCCCTCGCCCGTCGTCTGCATGCACCCCGCCAGAGCGGCGCCGGCATTCAGGGACTCGACGGCGCGCGCCGACAGGGCGCCGAACGACATCCCGGAAATGTTGACCACCGACGACGGCCGGAACGCCTGCCGCCGCCCGCGCGGGCCGCCCAGCACCTTGGCGGATGCCAGGGGCCAGTCGTCCGGGTCGCCCTCCGCGGGCGGCGGGGCCGGGAACGCGGCGGGGCTGATGATCAGGTAGCCCGGGGACCGCTCGAATTCGGCATCGGTGCCGAACGAGAATCCGGCGTTCTGGCGCTTGCTGCTCGCATAGATCCACCGGCGCTCGTTGCGGCTGAAGGGCCGCTCGTCATCGTTGCTCGTGACGATGTACTGGCGCAGTTCCGGACCGAACGCCTCAAGCACATAGCGGAGGTGACCGACGACCGGGAACACGCGCAGGATCGAGTGCCTGCGCTGCAGGATGTCGTACAGCGCCACCAGCGCGATGAACGCGCCGATGCCGATCAGCACCCACCAGCCCGCCGCCATGGCCGCCCCCCGGTCGTCGTGTCGCCCCGATCGTGCCGCATGACCCGGACGGGAGGCCCGCCAACGCCGCGATATCCTGCGCCGGTGATCGATCACGCTCCCCATCCGTCACTGGCCGGCCGCTCGGTGCTGAGCCTGATGAACCACCCCTCCGATGCCGTGCGGGAGGTCCTGGACCTCGCCGCCGCGCTCAAGGCCGCGCCGCAGTGGCCGGCCACCCTGGCCGGCCGGAGCGTGGCCCTCATCTTCGAGCAGCCATCCACGCGCACGCGCGTGTCATTCGAGGTGGGCATCGCGCGCCTCGGCGGGCACCCGGTGGTGCTGGCGGGACGCGACATGCAGCTGGGGCGCGGGGAGTCGATCGAGGACACCGCCCGCGTCCTCTCGCGGTTCGTCGACGCCATCGTCATCCGGACCGTCGATCACCAGAAGGTGGCCGCCCTCGCCCATCACGCGGACGTCCCGGTCATCAACGCCCTCACGCATGACCACCACCCGTGCCAGGGGCTTGCGGACCTCATGACCATCCGCGAGAGGTTCGGGGACCCGGCGGGCATGCGGGCGGCATACGTCGGCGACGGCAACAACTGCTGCCACTCGCTCATGGTGGCCGGTGCCCACATGGGCATGGAGGTGGTGGCCGGCTGCCCCGAGGGCTACCTGCCCGATCCGGAGGTGGTCGCACGGGCCGACGGGATCGCCCGCGCCCACGGTGGCGCCGTGCGGGTGGTGACCGACCCCGAGGACGCCGTTGCCGGCGCGCATGCGGTGTACACCGACGTGTGGGTGTCGATGGGGGATGAGGAGGAGGAGTCCGAGCGCCTGCGGGTGTTCGCCCCGTACCGCGTGGATGAGGCCCTGATGGACCAGGCCGCCCCCGATGCCATCGCCCTGCACCCCCTGCCGGCCCACGACGGCCTGGAGATCACCCGCGCCGTCTACCACGGGCCGCGCTCCGCGGTATGGGACGAGGCGGAGAACCGCCTGCACGTGCAGGCGGCGTTGCTCATGCACGTGCTGGGGTAGCCCGCACGCCATGGCTCGGATCCTTTCCGACGACCAACCGCGTGATCGCGCACCGGTCCTCACCTACGCCCTCATGGTGGCCTGGGTGGTGCTGTGGGTGGTCCAGTCGCTGCGCCCCGACGACGGGAACATCGTGGATTCATCGCAGGCGCTTGCCTGCCGATGGGGAATGGTGCCCGCGCATCTCACCGGCGACGCCACGGCGGCGGCCGACCCCTGCGTGGTGCTCTCCGCGCAGCAGTCGCCGTGGATCGAGGCGGCGTCCGCGCAGTTCCTGCATGCGTCGTGGTGGCA
Source organism: uncultured Thermoleophilia bacterium (assembly GCA_938017905.1). Classification (GTDB taxonomy): domain Bacteria; phylum Actinomycetota; class Thermoleophilia; order Miltoncostaeales; family Miltoncostaeaceae; genus SYFI01. Next base: position 10,467 of record CALIKX010000026.1, read on the forward strand.
CCTCCTCGGCAACCTGCTGTTCCTCTGGGTCTTCGGCCCATCCGTGGAGCAGCGCCTGGGGCGCGCGCGGTTCCTGCCCGTGGTCGTCGCCTGCGGGTACGGGGCATTCCTGGTCGAGGCCGTGGCCGACGCCGGATCGGCGCAGCCGGTGGTCGGAGGTTCGGGCATCGTCGCCGCGGTCCTCGGGGCCTACCTCGTGCTGTTCCCCCGCGCCCGGCTGCACCTGGTCTCCGGGGGGAGCGGCACGGGGGCGGGGCTGCCGGCCTGGATCCCCATCGCCGCATGGATCGGCCTCGAGACCGCATATGCGGTGGCGGACGCGGGGTCGGGCACGGCCCACTGGGTGCACGTGGCCGGGTTCGCACTGGGGGCGCTGGTGGCGCTGCCCGCGTCCGCCGGACGGGGCACCCCGCGCCCCGCGCGACCGGACGCCGGCCAACCCGCCTGGGTGCGCGTGGCCGTGGCCCGGAACCAGCCCGAGGCCGAGATGATCCAGGGCATCCTCGCCGATGCCGGGATACCCGCCTATGTACGGCGCATGGCCGGCTTCGACGTGCCCGACTTCCTGGCGGGTGGCCCCCGGGACGTCATGGTCCCGGAGGGACGCGCCCTGGAGGCGCATGCGGTGATCGACCCGCGGGAGCCCGGCCCCGCGGACGCGGGCTAGCGCCCGAGCACGATGGGCGACCGCCGCACGGGGCGGCTGCGGGCCGCGCGGATGCCCAGGGCGACAAGCGCGCTGCCCACCACCAGGCACACCACCAGGGCGATCCACCACCGGCCCAGGATCGCGACCGTCGCCGTCGACACCACATCCCCCGGATTGCCGGCCTCCACGAACGATGCCGCCATCGGCGGCACCGCCATGCGCATCGCAAGCGGGAACAGCGCGGTCACCATCACGGCCGCACCCACCGCTCGCAGCATGCGTGCCCGGTTCGTGCTGGCCCACAGGCCGATGGCGCCGAGGGCGACCGCCCCCAGGAGCAGCCACAGGGGCAGCCACCGCAGCATGTCGGCGGCGCCGGCGATGGTGCCGGCCGCGCTCGGCAGGTCCCGTGGCTGCACGGTCACCACGAGATCCTCGTCCGGCGGGATGGCGGATACGAGGTCGGGGTTCACCTGCCGCACCCTCTCCTCGGCGGTCGGCCGGAGGGCGGAGAGGTCGATCGTGACCGGCCCCGAGGGGTCGGCCTCGAACGCGCGCCGGGCCTGCTGGACCGCAGGACCGAGCAACTCGGGCAGGTCCGCGCCGAGGATGACGTCCTCCACCTGGGCGCGCACGATCTCGCGGGATGACGGGGTGAGGGACACCCCGCGCGCGGCCGCGTACTCATCGACCACCTGCGCCAGGGCGTCGGTCACGGCCTGCGCTCCCGGCGGGCTCTGCACGGTCTCGATCGTCACGTCCGCGAAGCCGGTGTCCGTGGTCACCCGCCCCGCGGTGGTCCACACCACGACCGCCGCCAGCCATGCGAGCACGCAGAGGGCCGCGGCGACCACCCCGAGCGCCCTCATGCGGCCGGCGGGGTGTCGGGATGGCGACGCATTCCCGGGAACCAGACCACCCGGGTACCCGGGTGTCAAGTACCGCGCGCCATGGGGCACACTGGACGCATGAAGCGCTTCGCTTCCGCCCTGGTCGCGCTGCCGGACGCCGCAGAGGCGGCCCGCGACGCCGTCGCGCAGGTGACGGCGTCGCTCGGGGGCGAGTCCCCCGACCTCGCGGTGCTGTTCGCCACGCCCGACCTCATGGCGAACGCGCGCGGCATCGCCGCGATCATCACCGCGGGCATCCGCCCGGGCGCGCTCATCGGCTGCACTGGCGAGGCCATCGCGGGCACGGGTGGCAGGGCGAACCGGGCCCCCGGCCTCGCCCTCTGGGCCGCCGTCCTCGGCACCGGGGCACCGGACGCCTTTGCCCTGCGGCCCGGGCAGGACCCGGACGGCCGGCCGCTGCTCACGGGATGGCCCCCGCACCTCGACCCCGCGGCGCCGGGGCCGCTCGCCTCCGGCGACCCCACCCTGCTGCTGGCCGACCCGTTCTCGTTCCCGCCCGGGGCCCTTGCGGGGCCGGACGGTCGGGCGGCGCCACGAGCCGTGATCGGCGGACTGGCATCGGGTGGACGGCGGGCGGGCGACCACCGGCTGGTGATCGGCGAGGAGGTCCTCACCGCGGGCGCCGTGGGGGTGGCCGTGCCCGGCATGCGCGCCGTGGTGTCACAGGGATGCCGTCCGGTGGGACCGGAGATAACCATTACCGGATGCACGGGGCCGGTGATCACCCACCTGGCGGGAAAGCCGGCGCTCGAGCGCATCCGCGAGGTGATCGCCGGGCTTCCCGGCCACGAGCAGGCCCTCATGGGGCCGGGCGTGCTTATCGGGCTGGCGCTCGGCACCGACGCACCCGTGCTCGCGCCCGGCGACTTCCTGGTGCGGGGCGTCGCCGCCGTCGACGAGGCCACGGGCGCCATCGCGGTGGGCGAGCACCCCCGCCTGGGCCAGGTGGTGCAGGTGCAAGTGCGCGATGCGGCATCGGCCGACGCGGACCTGCAGCGGGCGCTCTCCGGCCTGCCCGCCTCCGTGGCCGGCGGCGCCGTGCTGTTCACCTGCACCGGCCGGGCGGCACCCCCCTCCGGCACACCCCACCACGACGCGCGGGCCGTGCACGATGCGCTCGGCGGCATCCCGCTCGCGGGAATCGCGTGCAACGGCGAGATCGGCCCGGTGGGCGGCGGGTCGTACCTGCACGCGCACACCGCCACCATGGCGGTCTTCACGCGCGACTGATACGCATCAATTGCAACTTTCATTAAATCAATTGACATGAGTCAATTGCATGTGAGATAAGAGTCATCAATCAACGTGGAGTAATGCCGTGATGAACCATGACGACACCGGGGTGACCCCCCCACCGGCTGCGGGCGCGCCTGCGACCGAACGCACGCCGGACCCGGCCCCCCGCGGCGGCGTGGCCGAGGCGATCTTCGCCGAGGTCGAGCAGATGACCGCGGGCGGGGCGATGTCGAAGAGCGATGCCTTCGAGGACATCTCGCGGCGCACCGGGCGCCGGGCCGGCACCGTCGCGGCCAACTACTACCGCATCGCGCGCAAGCGCGGGGTGGCGCTGCAGCCGCGCGGACGACGCGGCACCGCCCGCGCACAGGCCACCTCCGGCACCGGAACGACGGCCGATGCCCTCGCGGCGGCGGAGAAGGCCCTTGCCGACCTGGCCGCGGCCGTGCGCGCGCAGGAGGATGAGCTCACCCGGCTGCGCGAGCAGGCCGAGCAGTTCGCGAAGCTCCGGGAGATCATCGCCCGTAACGCCTAGCGGGCGTCAGTCCATGCGGACCGGGCGCTTGTCGCCCGAGCCCCCGCGCAGGATCGCGGGGACCTCATCGAGGGTCACCTCGGCACCGAGGAGAGCCCCGAAGGGCGCCCCGCCCGCGTGCAGCAATTCCAGCGCGCCCCGCACGGCCGCGGGGGTGTGGTGGTAGGTACCGCGCACGGACAGCTCGCCGTAGTGCAAGGGGAACGTGGGGAGCGTGACGGTTGTGCCGGGCGCGCACCCGCCGTACAGGAGCACCTCGCCCCCTGGCCGGGCAATTGCCACCGCGGCCTCCCAGGCCTCGGGCCGCCCGACGGCCTCCACCACCGCATCCGGTCCGCGCCCGCCGCCGTGCGCATCCCGCACCGCGGCGATGGCCGCCGGATCACGGGGGGCATTCATGGCAGCCGTCGCGCCGAACCGGAGCCCGCGGTCCCGGCGGGAGGGGTGCGGGTCGCACAGGGTCACGCGGCAGCCACGACCGGCGAGCAGCCCGGTGATGAGGGTGCCCTGCACACCGCCGCCGAGCACCACCACCTCGTCACCGGCCCCCGCCTCCACGCGCTCGATGCCACGCACCGCGCAGGCCAGCGGCTCGACCATCGCCGCGAGTTCCGGGCGCAGGCCCTCCGGCAGCGGGAGCATGTTGCGCCCGGTGATGCGCGCGGGCACGCGCAGGTACTCCGCGTAGGCACCCGACAGGTACGTGATGTCCTCGCACAGCGATGGCCGCCCCCGCAGGCACGGCGGGCAGTCGCCGCAGGGCGCGGAGTTGGCCACGACGACCGCATCGCCCTCGCGCACGGTCGCCACCCCGGGCCCCACGGCGGCAACCACCCCGCAGGCCTCGTGCCCGAAGGGCGCAGGCGGAGCCGGGAGGGCCGGATGCGTCCCCTGTCGCAGCATCTTGGCGTCGGTGGCGCAGGTGAGCGCACGGGTCACCCGGAGCACCACCTCGCCAGGGCCCGGCTCGGGAACCGGGGCCTCCTCGAGGCGGACGTCGTCGGGACCGTGGAGCACCAGGGCGCGCATGGCGGGCGACGGTACCAGCCGGGTAGCCTGCCGCCCCATGAGCGAGCCCGCCGCGCAGAGCGTTCATGCCCGGTATCCGGAGCACCTGAGGCAGCAGGTGGACGAGTACCTCGCCGGCCTCTGGTTCACCGTGAACGATCCGCGCGCATCGGCCGAGGCCGAGGGCACCGGGGGGCTCGTCGAGGCGATGCGCTACTCACTGCTCGCGGGCGGCAAGCGCATCCGGCCGGTACTCGCGCTCGCGACGGCGGAATCGCTCGGATGCGACCCGCGCGCGCTCATGCCGGCCGCCGCGGCCATCGAGCTGGTGCACACCTACTCGCTCATCCATGACGACCTGCCGGCGATGGACGACGACGACCTGCGGCGGGGAATGCCGACCTGCCACGTGGTGTTCGGCGACGACGTCGCGATCCTCGCCGGTGATGCGCTGTTCGCCGAGGCCGTCCGGCTCGTGTGCGAGGAGCAGGCCGGCGGCCCGGCCGTGCAGGCGGGGATCCTCCGCGAGATCAGCCGGGCCACCGGGGTCGCCGGCATGGTGGGGGGCCAGTACCTCGACCTGAAGGGCGCGGGCGCGGGCGGTGCCGGCCCCCTGGCCGCGATGCACGCGCTGAAGACCGGCCGCCTCATGGCGGTGTCGGTGCATGTGGCGCTGGTCCTGGCGCCGCCGCCTGCGAAGCAGGAGCGCATCTACCGCGCGTTCGCGCGCGAGCTGGGCCTGCTGTTCCAGATCGTGGACGACATCCTCGACGTCGCAGGCTCCGAGGAGGAACTCGGCAAGGCCGTGGGCGCGGATGAGCGCATGGGCAAGGTCACCTACACGAGCCTGCACGGCATGGAGCGGGCCCGGGCGCTCGCGTCCGAATCGCATGCGCGCGCCCGGGCACTGCTGGCCGAGCTCGACGGCCCGGTGGACGATCTGGCCGCCATCACCGACACGGCATTCGCGCGCCAGAACTGACCGGGCGGGCGGCGGCATCGCGCCGGTGCGTGGGTTACGGTTTGATTCTGCAGGTCCGGATGGCGATGAGGAGGAACCGGTGGCAAAGCGCCCGCTCTCGCTCGAGCTTGGCATGGCGACGTACATCGCGAAGAAGAAGCTGCTGGAGCGCAAGGAGCGCTTCCCCTTCACCCTCATGCTCGAACCCCTCGAGCTCTGCAACCTCGCCTGCACCGGATGCGGGCGCATCCAGGAGTACAAGGACGTCTTCCACAAGCGGCTGAGCGTGGAGGAGTGCCTGAGCGTGGCCGAGGAGTGCGGCGCCCCGATCGTGAACATCCCCGGCGGCGAGCCGCTGATCCACAAGCAGATCGACGAGATCGTGCACGGCATCATTGACCAGGGGCGCTTCGTCTACCTCTGCACCAACGGCATCCTCATGGACCGCGCCTTCGGCCGCATCGAGCCCTCGAAGCGCTTCGCGTTCGTCGTGCACATCGATGGCATGGAATCCGTGCACGACCACGCCGTCGACCGTCGCGGGGTCTTCACGAAGGCCACGGGGCACATGCGCGAGGCCATCGAGCGCGGCTACCGCGTGTGCACCAACACCACGATCTTCCGCGGCACGCCCGCCGAGGAGTACGTGGAGCTGTTCCAGTACCTGAAGGACATGGGCGTGGAGGGATGCATCACCTCGCCCGGCTACGACTACCAGTCGGTCACCCAGGACCGCGAGCAGTTCCTCGCGCGCACCGAGGCCCAGGAGCTCTACACCGAGGTCCACCGGCGGTGCGAGGGCCTCGACATCCCCTTCTACAACAACCCGCTCTTCCACGAGTTCCTGCAGGGCAAGCGCGAGTACCGCTGCTCCGCCTGGAGCATGCCCACCTACACCGTCGAGGGCTGGCGCTCGCCGTGCTACCTGCTGGCCGACCGCCATGTGGAGAGCATGCGCGAGCTGTTCGAGGGAACCGACTGGGAGCGGTACGGCACCGACCGCGACCCCCGGTGCGCGAACTGCCTGATGCACTGCGGCTACGAGGCCTCGACCATCCTCGACGCCATGTCGCGCCCCAAGGACCTGCTCGCGCTCGCGCGCGGGTGAACGGGGGCGGCACGGACCGATGCGCCGCGCCGTGGTCGCGCTGATGTGCGCCGTGCCCGCCGAGGAGCGGATGCTGCGGCGCTTCGCCGGCCCGGGCGTCCGTGTGATTGCGACGGGCATGGGAGCCATACCCGCGGAACTCCGCGCCCGGCAGGCGATCGAGGACGGCGCCACGGCGCTCATCTCCGTGGGCTTCTGCGGCGCCCTCGACCCCGCCCTGCCGCGTGGCGGAGTGGTGATACCGGCCGTCGTGCGCGATGCGCGGACCGGGGAGGCCTGGCCGTGCGATCCCGTGCTCGCGCGGGGTGCCGGCACCCCGCGGGGGGCACTCGTGACGGCGGAGGCCCTCACCGGCACCCGCGCGGCGCGCCGCCGGCTGGACGGGATTGCCGTCGACCTCGAGAGCGCCGGCACGGCCCGCGCATGCGCCGTCGCTGGCATTCCGTTCGCCGTCATCCGGGCGGTCACGGACCGCGCGGATGACGACCTGCCCGACCTGGAGGGCGTGGTCGCGCCGGATGGCAGCGTGCATCCGGCGCGCGTGATCGGCCGCATGGCGTCACGACCGGGCGACATCGCCGCGTGGGTGCGGCTGGCCCGGGGCGCCCGCGCGGCCCGGCGCGGGCTGGTGCCGGCCGTCGCATCGGCCCTGGCGGTCGCGGCCTGATGCGGGCGCTCGTCACCGGGGCCACCGGGTTCATCGGCGCGCACGTGGCCCGGCACCTGCGGGACGCCGGGCACGAGGTGCGGGGGCTCGTGCGGCCCGGGGGCACGCCCGCCGATGCGCTGCCCGACGGGGTGGGCCCCGTGATCGGCGATGTCCGCGATGCCGACGCCATGGCCGGCGCCGCGCGGGGGGTGGACGCCATCTTCCACGTCGCGGCCCTCTACTCGCTGAGCAGGCGCCGCGCGGCGGCCGTGCGGAGCGTCAACGTGGACGGCACGCGGGTGGTGATCGACGTCGCCCGTGCGTCCGGGGCGCGCCTGGTGCACACCTCGTCGGTCGCGACGATCGGAATCCCCGGGGACGGCACCCATGGCGACGAGGAGACACCGCAGCCGCTGTCGCAGGTGATCGGCGCCTACAAGGCCTCGAAGGTGGAGGCCGAGGGCCTGGTGCGACGCGCGGTCGGCACGGGACTGCAGGCGTTCATCGTCAATCCCACGGCGCCGATCGGACCCGGGGACCATCACCCCACGCCGACGGGCCGGTTGGTGCGCGACGCGCTCGACGGGGGCATGCCGGCATTCGTCGACACCGGTCTGAACCTCGTGGACGTGCGCGACGTGGCGGCCGGGCACCTGCTCGCGCTCGAGCGCGGGGTCGCGGGACGGCGCTACATCCTCGGACATGCATGGGGCAACCTGACCCTGCAGGAGATCCTCGCGATGGTGCACCGCGCGGGCGGGCCGCCTGCCCCCACCCGCCGCATCCCCCATTCGGTGGCGATCGCCGCCGCGGCCGCCGATGAGATCGTGGAGGGGCGGCTCCTGCGGCGCGAGCCGCGCGCGCCGCTGGACGGCGCCCTGCTCGCGCGCAAGCGCATGTTCTTCTCCCCCCAGCGCGCCATCCGCGAGATCGGGCTGCCCCAGTCGGACCTGGATGCCGCCATGGATGACGCCATGGCGTGGTTCCGCACTCACGCCCCCGCCCATCGGGCCGCCGCCGCATGACCAGCGCCACCGGTACCGACCTTCAGGCCGCGGCGCGGATGGCCGCCATGCGCGGCGCCGCCCACCTGAGGGACCTGCAGGATCCCGACGGGTTCTGGTGGGGTGAGCTCGAGTCCAATGCATCCATCACGGCCGAGCAACTGTTCCTGCTGGAGGCCCTGGGCCTGGCGTCAAGGGATGATCGCCGCGAGATCGCCGCCGAGTTGCTCGCCACCCAGTCGGATGACGGCGGATGGCCGGTGTGGTTCGGCGGCGAGGGCGACTTGAGCGTCACCGTCGAGGCCTGGTACGCCCTGCGGCTGGCCGGGGTGCCCGCCGATGCGGAACCCATGCGGCGCGCCCGGGACCGGATCCTCGCCCTCGGCGGCGCGAACAAGGCGCGCTTCTTCACGCGGCTCTGGCTGGCCGTGCTCGGCAAGTACCCATGGGAGGCGCTGCCCGCCGCTCCGCCCGAGCTGATGCTGCTGCCCCCCCGCGCGCCGCTGTCGGTGTACCGGTTCGCCTCGTGGGCGCGCGGGACGTTCGTGCCGATGCTCGTGGTGCTGTCGCGCAACCCGACGTTCCCCCAGCAGCCCTCGGTGGAGGAGATCTTCGCGGAGGCCCCGGGAAGCGTCGTGGGGCCCCCGCCGCGCAGCCCGGGACGCCTGACCCGCCTGATGGGGCGGCTGATGCCCCTGGCGCGCCTCTACAACCGCCACCCCATCGGCGCCGTCCGCCGGGCGTCGGAGCGCCGCATCCGCGCGTGGATCCTCGACCGCCAGGAGGTCGACGGCTCGTGGGCCGGCATCCAGCCGCCGTGGGTGTACTCGATCATTGCGCTCCACGTGATGGGCACGCCGCTGGACCACCCGGTGATCGTCCGCGCCCTCGACGGCTTCTCCACGTTCGCGCTGCGCCGGGAGGGGCGCCTGCGCATCCAGTCGTGCATCTCACCGGTATGGGACACCTGCCTCGCGGCCATCGCGCTCCACGACTCCGGGACCGCCGGAGATGACGATGCGGTGGAGCGCGCCCGGGCGTGGCTGATGGCGCGCGAGATCACCCGCGAGGGTGACTGGCGCAGGATCCCGCGGCGGGGGGAGGCCGGCGGATGGGCATTCGAGTTCCACAACGAGTGGTACCCGGACACCGACGACACCGCGGAGGTGCTCATCTCGCTCATCCGGTCCGGGGTGTCACGGGATGACGGCGCGATCCGGCGTGGCGTGGACTGGCTGCTCGCCATGCAGTGCGCGGGCGGCGGATGGGGGGCGTTCGACGTGGACAACACCAGTTCGCTCGTCGGCCAGTTCCCGGTATGCGACTTCGGCGAGGTGATCGACCCGCCCACGGAGGACGTGACCGCCCATGTGCTGGAGGCGCTCATGGCATGCGGCGTGCCGCCCGGCCACCCCGCGGTGCGCGCGGGCGTGGCGTACCTGCGTGCCACGCAGCGCGACGACGGGTCGTGGTGGGGGCGCTGGGGCGTGAACCATGTGTACGGCACGGGCGCGGTGCTGCCCGCGCTTGCGGCGTGCGGCGTGGACATGTCCGAGCCCTGGGTGCGGCGGGCGGTGGAGTGGCTGGCGGCGCGCCAGAACGCCGATGGCGGCTGGGGCGAGGACATCGAGAGCTACCGCGACCCCTCCCTCGCCGGGGTGGGGCCCTCAACCGCGTCGCAGACCGCCTGGGCCCTGATCGGGCTGATGGCCGCCGACCGCGGCACCCCGGCCATCGACCCGGGCATCGCGTGGCTGGTGCGCGAGCAGCAGGATGATGGCGGATGGCACGAGGATGCCTTCACGGGCACCGGGTTCCCGCTCGACTTCATGATCAAGTATCACTACTACCGCCTGTACTTCCCGGTGATGGCCCTCGGCCGGTACGCGGGATGACCACCCCGGCACGGCACGCGGCCGCAGAGGAGATCGCCCGCGGCCACGACGAGAACTTCCCGGTGGCCTTCCTGCTGGCACCGGGCGATGTGCGCGCCGACATGCGCGCGATCTACGCGTACTGCCGGGTGACCGACGACATGGGCGATGCCGGCGATGCCGCCCCCACCGAACGCCTCATCGCCCTGGACGCATGGGAGCGTGATCTGTCCGCGGCGCTGGAGGGGCCGGCGGATGACCCGGTTCTCGTGGCCGTCGCCGATGTCATCCGGCGCCGCAACCTGGACGTGGAGCCGTTCACGCGCCTCATCGAGGCCAACCGCATGGACCAGCGGGTGTCACGGTGGCAGCGCCACGACGACCTCCTGGACTACTGCGTGTACTCGGCCACGCCCGTCGGCAGGATGGTGCTCGGAGTGCTCGGCATCACCGACCCCGACCGCGTGGCCCTGTCGGATGCCACCTGCGCGGGGCTGCAACTGGTCAACTTCTGGCAGGACATCCGCCGCGACCTAGAGGAGCGCGACCGCGTCTACCTGCCGCGCGAGGACATGGACCTGCTCGGGGTGACCGTCGAGGACCTGCGGGCGGATGCGGCTTCACCGGCGCTGCGCGAGCTCATCCGCTGGGAGGTCGGACGCGCCCGGGCGCTCCTGACCCGGGGCGCGCCGCTGCGCGGCATGGTGCCCCGGCGGGTGCGGCTGGATATCGGCATGTTCACGGCCGGCGGCCTGTGGGTATGCGACTCCATCGCACGCCAGGGCTACGACACGATCGCCTCGCGGCCCGCTCCCGGTGCCCGGGGACGGGCGCGTATGGCAGCGGGCGTTGCATGGCGGCTGCTCCCGGGGAGCCGGCCGTGACGGTGGATGACGCCTACGACGCATGCACCCGCATCACCCGGCAGGAGGCGCGCAACTTCTACTTCGGGTTCATCCTCCTGCCCCGCGAGCGGCGCCGCGGGATCCATGCCCTGTACGCGTTCAGCCGCCTGTGCGACGACTCCGTGGATGGCGCCGACGACCCGGCCGCCAAGGCCGCGGCCGTCCGCGCGCGGCGCGAGGATGTCGCCCGCGTCTACGACGGCGCCGTTCCGGCGGACGACCCAGTGCTCGTGGCCCTCGCCGATGCCGTGCGGCGGTTCGGGATTCCCCGCGCGCCCATGGACGCGCTGGTGGACGGCGTGGAGATGGACCTCACCACCGACCGCTACGCGGACTGGCCGGCCCTCGAGGCCTACTGCGATCGGGTGGCGGGTGCGGTGGGGGTGCTGTCGCTGCACGTCTTCGGGTTCCGGGACCCCTCCGCCGTGGGCCACGCGGAGGACCTCGGCGTGGCCATGCAGGTGGTCAACATCATGCGTGACGTGCAGGAGGACGCCGGGCGCGACCGCGTTTACCTGCCCGCCGACGAGATGGCCCGGTTCGGGGTGACCGAGGGCGACATCCTCGCGGGCCGGATGACGCCGGGCATGCGGGACCTGATGACCCTGCAGGCCGGGCGTGCCCGGCAGTACTTCACCGGCGGCCACATGCTGCTGCCCCTCCTCGACCTGCGGGCCCGCATGTGCGTGCAGATGCTGGCGGCGCTGTACGAGGACATCCTCGCGCGCATCGCAGAGCGCCGGTTCGACTACACGCGCGGCCGCGTCTCGCTGCCGGGGCGTCGCAAGGCGGTGCTGATGCTGCGGTCGATCGCCCGGGCGATCGCGACGAGGCCGCGGTGAGCATGCGCGGGGCGCGCGTGGCGGTGGTGGGCGGCGGACTCGCCGGCATCTCCGCCGCCGCGGAGGCGGCCGCACGGGGCGCACGCGTCACCCTGCTGGAGCGCCGGCCGTTCCTCGGTGGCAAGGCCTTCTCCTTCACCGATCCCCGCACCGGCGAGGAGATTGACAACGGGCAGCACGTGCACCTGGGCTGCTGCACCGCCTACACCGCGCTGCTCGGGCGCATCGGGTCGCTGGGCCTCACGGCCATGCAGCCGATGCTCAGGGTGGACGTGCGCGACCGCGCGGGCACCCACGGGGTGCTGGCGGCCCGGCGACTTCCCGCACCCCTGCACATGGGGCCGTCATTCGCCGCGTACGGGCTGCTGACCCGCGGGGAGCGTGCACGGGCGCTCCGGGCGCTGGGCACGATTGCCGCACTCGGCCCCGCCGGGCGCGACCGACTGGATGACGTGTCCTTCGGGGAGTGGCTGCGTGCGCACGGCCAGGGCGACGCGGCGATCGAGCGCTTCTGGGACCTGGTGATCCTGCCCACCTGCAATGACCGCTCGGATCGCACATCCGCGGCGCTCGCGATGTTCGTGATCACCGAGGGCCTCATGCGCACGCCCCGGGGCGCCGCCATCGGCTGGTCGCTCGTGGGGCTCTCCCGCCTGGTCGACGGGCCCGCCCGGCGCCACCTGCAGCGTGCCGGCGGCACGGTGCGAACCGGGCGCGGGGCCGCCGCGGCCGATGCGACCGGCGTGACGCTGGACGGGGGCGAGCGCGTCGCGGCGGACGCCGTGGTGCTGGCGCTGCCCCCGGCACGCGCCCGATCCGTGTGCCCGGCAGCCCTGCCGCGTGATCCGGGGCTCGGGGAGTCCCCGATCGTGAACGTCCACCTGTGGTTCGACCGGCCCGTGCTCGAGGTCCCTGTACTCGCAGTGGTGGACAGCCCCGTCCAGTGGATGTTCGACCGCACCGGCATCACCGGCCGTCGCGTACCCGGGCAGCACGTGGACCTCAGCATCTCCGCCGCCCGCGACGAGATGCCGGTGCCACGCGCGGAACTGGCCGCGTCGATGGACGCCGAGGTGCGCGCGCTCCTGCCCGCGGCCCGCGACGCGCGCCTCGACGCCTGGGCGGTGACGAAGGATCCGCGCGCCACATTCGCGCCTGCGCCCGGGCAGGCGTCCCGGCGGCCGGGGGCGCGCACGCCCGTGCCGGGCATTGCGCTCGCGGGCACGTGGACGGCCACCGGATGGCCCGCGACGATGGAGGGTGCGGTACGGAGCGGCATCGCCGCGGTGCGGGAACTGGCCACCCAGATGGGGTCGCCGGGGGCATGATGGTTGCCCTCCGCCACCTGCGGCGTTTCCTGGGGCGCCGCCACGGGCGCGCCGCCGAGGTGGCGATGGGCGTCGGCGGCCTCGTGGCCTACAACCTGGTCCGGGCCCGCCACCTGGCCGACCGCGACGTGGCGATCGCCAACGCCCAGCGCATCGTCGCCGCCGAGCGCCGGGCCGGCGTGCTCGTGGAGCCCGCGATCCAGCGGGCACTGGTACGCGGACCGCTGTCGCGCACGCTCCTGGGGGCCGCCTACATCGTGAGCCAGGTCATCGCGCTGCCCATCGCGCTGCGGACCGCCTACACCCGGCGCTATCCGGCATACCCGGCGCTCCGCACAATGGCGCTGCTGTCGTGGGCCGCGGGCGTCGCGTGGTACGCACGGCGCCCGGTAGCCCCCCCGCGCATGCTCCCCGAGCTCGGCATCGCCGACTCGGTGTCGGAGGGCTTCCTCCCGATGGACAGCCGCCTGGTGCGATCGCTGTACAACCCCTATGCCGCGATGCCGTCGCTGCACGTGGGGATGGCCCCGGTGGTGGCGTGGACGATATGGGCGAGCGCGACCAATCCGGCGGTGCGGATCGCCGCGGTGTCCTATCCTCCCGCCGTCGCGGCGACGGTCGTGGCGACCGGACAGCACTTCCTCGCGGACATCGCAGGGGGCATCGCGGTCGTCCTTCCCGCGTGGGCCATCGCCCGGCGCATCACCCGTGCAGGGCGCACCAACGGCGGAACGACCTGAGGTGCCGCCGCCAGTACCAGCGGACGAGCGGACGCATGACCGGCACAAGGAACCCGTCGAACACCTCATCCGACTCCACGCGGCACCCATCCGGGTGCGGGAGGAACCGGAAGACGTGCACGCCCGAGGTGCCCATGCCGCGGCCACGCCATGCCAGCTCTTTGGGGGCGTCCACGCGCACGACGGTGCAGTCGAAGGTGAACGGCCGGTGACCATTGCGCACCACATTCCCGGCGACCCAGCCGGCGTCGCCCACCCAGCCGGAATCCGCCGAGCCGAGCCAGTCCCAGCGTGACCAGTCCGCGACCTCCGCGAAAAGCGCCCAGGCCCGATCGGGGGGGACGGGCACGGTCAGGCTCCCGATCCAGCGAACGCGACGACGCACGCCGTGACCCTAGCGGCGACGGACGCCGCAGCGCACCCCCGGGGCGGCGCATGCGACTGGTCGCGCTGGGAACCGGAGCGGTGCTCCTTGTGATCATCGTCCTGCTGATCGCCGGTGGCGGTGGCGGCACGGCGCCCGGGACCACCGTTGCCGGCATCGACATGTCCGGTGATCCCGCCGAGGTGCGCGCCGAGGTGCAGGCTCGCGCAGACACGCTGCTGCGCCGCGAGGTCCGGCTGACCGCCGGGGGCGGCACCGTGGCCACCGTGCGCCCCGCGGACCTCGGCGCGACGGTCGACGTGGACGCCACCGTGCGCGCCGCCGGCGAGGCCTCCCCGGGCCGCCTGGTACGCGGCATCAAGGCACTCACGGGGCAGGGTCCGAACGAGGTACCCCTCGCCGTGTCCTACCGAAAGGGCGCGCTTGAGGCGTGGACCGCCGAGATCGCAGCGCGGGTGGATCGCGACGAGCGGAACGCCGCGGTCACCGTGGCGGGCACGACCTTCACCGTCACGCCCGCCAAGGGCGGCCGGATGCTGGAGCGCCGCGTCCTGCAGGAGCGCATGGGGGGCGACCTGGCGTCGCTGCCGGCCGAGGTGCCGATACCGCTGCGCGATACGCGGCCCGCGCTCGGCACGGCCGGGGCCAAGCAGCAGGTGGCCGAGGCAGGCGCGATCCTGCGCCGCGGCGGCGCGGTCGTGGTCGACGGCGTGGCGGGCACCCTGAAGGCGAAGGACATCGCCGCGGCGATGCGGTTCACCCCCGAGGGCCTGCGCATCGCGGCATCCTCCCTGCGGCGACCACTGCTCGCCGCGTATCCGAAGGGCTCGGTGCAACCGCGCCCGGCCCGGTTCGACATCCGCGGCACGCGCGCGGTGCTGGTGCCGTCGAAGGACGGCCGCCTGGTGGACGCCCGCCGAGTGGCGGACGGCCTGACCGGGGGGGCCCGCCCGGTGGAATCAACGTTCACCGCGGTAACCCCCGTGTTCACCACGAAGAAGGCACGGGCACTCGGCATCACGGAGGAGGTCGGGGCGTTCACCACGCCCTACGACTCCGGCCAGCCACGGGTGACGAACATCCGCAAGGCCTCCGAGATCCTGAACGGCACGATCATCCCGGCCGGCGGCACGCTGTCCCTCAACAAGGTGCTGGGCAAGCGCACCACCGACCGGGGATTCGTGGCGGCGCCCATGGTGGCTGACGGGCTGCTGGTGGACTCGGTGGGCGGTGGGGTGTCGCAACTCGCCACCACGCTCTTCAATGCGGCGTTCTTCGCGGGCTTCAAGTTGAACGAACACACCGCCCATCAGCTCTACTTCGACCGCTATCCGGTGGGCCGGGAGGCCACCATCTCGTGGCCGGCGCCCGACCTGAAGGTGACGAACAACTGGAAAGCCGCGGCCCTGGTGCGCGTGTTCAACGGATCCAACGGGGTGACGGTGGCCATCTACTCGACACCCTTCAACCGCAAGGTGGAGACCGAGACCAGCGAGCGCTTCAACCTGACCGAGCCCAAGGAGCGGCGGGTCACCGCCGACTGGGTGGACGAGGGACAGGAGGTCCTCAAGACCGAGGGCTCGCAGGGCTTCAGCGTGCGGGTGACCCGCAAGGTGTTCGAGGGATCGCGCCTGAAGGAGGAGGACGACTTCACCACCAACTACCTCGCCCCGCCGAAGGTCATCCTGGTGCCAGAGGGCACTCCCGGCGCCGAGACGCCGTACGCCCCGGAGTAGCCCCTAGCCGAGGTCACCCCGCCGTCGCTGTACCTCGTCGACGCCGTGGTCGTCGGGCAGGCCCAGCGCACGGTTGATGGCCTGCAGCGGCGTGATGCCCTGCTCGGCGGCGTTGGCCCCCACACGGGCGGCCGGGGAGACCTCGTCGGGCACCGACGCCTCCACCCGCCGCGCCTCAAGGCGCTGCGCCCATGGCTCCGCGATCACCGGCCAGCGCCCGAGCGCCGCAGCGTGCCGTGCGTCGCGACCCGCGGCCCCCGTCGGCGTGCCGCGGCCCGGCGTGTACTCCGCCATCCTCACGACCCCCGTGGGGGCCTGCGTACACTCATGGGAGCACGATAAGGCATTGCGAGGGAGGGTCCCAATGGGCGAGGGCGATCCGGCAATCGATGCGCTGCAGAACGACGGCGCCACCTACCCCCCGCCGGCCGATATCGCCGCGGGCGCCGTGGTGTCCGATCCCGCCGTGTGGGCGCGCGCCGCCGACGACCCGATCGGATGGTGGGAGGAGCAGGCCCGCCGCCTTGACTGGGCCTCTCCGTGGACCCGCGCGCTCGACGACGACGCGCCGCCGTTCTTCCGCTGGTTCACCGGCGGCACCCTGAACGTGGCTGCCAACTGCCTGGACCGCCACCTCGCGGAGCGGGGCGGCCAAGTGGCCTTCCACTGGGAGGGCGAGCCCGGCGACCGCATGGACATCACCTACGCCGACCTCCACGGGCGCGTATGCCGCTTCGCCAATGCCCTTCGCGCCCTGGGCGTGGAGCGCGGCGGTCGCGTGGCGATCTACATGGGAATGGTCCCCGAACTCCCGATCGCCATGCTGGCCTGCGCCCGCCTGGGCGCGGCCCACACGGTGGTGTTCGGCGGCTTCTCGGCCGAGGCGCTCGCCGACCGCATGAACGACTTCGGTGCCACGGTGCTGGTGACCCAGGACGAGGGATGGCGCGCGGGCAAGCGCATCCCCCTGAAGGCGAATGCCGATGCGGCGCTCGACCGCGCGCCCAGGGTGGCGCACTCGGTGGTGTGCCAGCGCACGGGCGGCGAGGTCGCGTGGCGCGACGGCCGCGACCTGTGGTTCCACGAAGTCGAGGCCGCAGCCGCGGCGGAGTGTCCCGCGGAGGCCATGGATGCCGAGCAGATGCTGTTCGCGCTCTACACCTCCGGCACCACCGGCAAGCCCAAGGGCATCGTGCACACGAGCGGCGGGTACCTCACGGGTGCCGCGTCCACCCACCGGATGGTCTTCGACCTCCGCGATGATGACGTCTACTGGTGCGCGGCCGACATCGGGTGGATCACCGGGCACTCCTACATCGTGTACGGACCCCTCGCGAACGGCGCGACCAGCGTGATGTACGAGGGCGGCCCGGGATTCCCGAGGCAGGACCGCCTCTGGGAGATCGCCGAGAGGTACCGCGTGAGCATCCTCTACATGGCGCCGACGGCGATCCGCACGTTCATGAAGTGGGGGGACTCCCTGCCGGCCGCGCATGACCTGTCGTCCATCCGCATCCTCGGCAGCGTGGGCGAGCCCATCAACCCGGAGGCATGGGAGTGGTACCGGGACCACATCGGGGGCGGTCGCGCACCGGTGATGGACACCTGGTGGCAGACCGAGACCGGCAGCATCATGATCAGCCCCCTGCCCGGACTGAGCACCCTGAAGCCCGGATCGGCGTCGCGCCCCCTACCCGGCATCTCGGCGCGCGTCGTGGGCGAGGACGGCCGCGAGGTGCCTGCGGGGCGCGGCGGATACCTGGTGATCGACCGCCCGTGGCCCTCCATGCTGAGGACGATCCTGGGCGACGACCAACGCTACGTCGACACCTACTGGAGCCGGTTCCCCGGCATGTACCTGGCGGGCGACGGCTGCCGGGTGGACTCCGGCGACGACTACTGGCTGCTGGGCCGGATCGACGACGTCATGAACGTGTCGGGCCACCGGCTGTCGACCATCGAGATCGAGAGCGCCCTGGTGGACCACCCCGCCGTGGCCGAGGCCGCGGTGGTCGGACGCGCCGACCCGGTGACGGGCGAGGCGATCGCGGCGTTCGTCACGCTGCGCGATGGGGTGACGGGCGACGAGGCACTCATCGCCGACCTGCGCGACCACGTGGCGCGGCAGATCGGCGCCATCGCGAAGCCGGCCTCCATCGTCCTGACCCCCGACCTGCCGAAGACCCGCTCGGGGAAGATCATGCGGCGACTGCTGCGCGATGTGTCCGAGCACCGGCAACTGGGCGACGTCACCACCCTGGCCAATGAGGAGGTGGTATCGGCCATCGCGGACCTCGCGACCGCCAACCCGCACCAGGAGGACTAGGCCGGCGCTCCCGCCAGGCAGGTCGGCGGCACGCGCCCGGCATCGCGCAGCCGGTCCGCCGCATGGTTGCGCGCCGCATGCACGGCGTCACGGGCGGGCGTCATGCGGTGCGCCTCCCGGTACCACGCCGTGAGGCCCTCGAGGGACAACGCGAGGGCCAGGCGGTCATCGGCGTCGCCCTCGCCCGCCAGCCACATGGCTGCCGCGAGTCCGGCGATCACCAGCGCGGCCGCAGACGGCGAACCCTTCACCACCGGCACGGGCCCCACCGCCGAGCCGGCGAGCTCGCAGGTGATGCGCGTGAGCCCCCGGTCACCCGACCACGGGATGAGCGCGACGTCCACGGTTCCGCGCGACCGCGTGCCCACCCGCACGGTTCCCGCCGGCAGCGAGCCGTCGGGGCTGGCGGCGATGGCCGTTGCCAGGTCGCGCACACGCTCGGCGATGCCCCGCACCTCGTTCTCGTGGGTGCGGTGGAAGCCCCAGGCGATCAGTCCCAGCGCGAGATCCAGGTCGTCGGCCGCGGGCGGACGCCCCGTGCCGCCGGCGGGATACGTGATGCGCACTGCGGCCATGCCGGCCGCGGGCATCTCGACGTCGATGCGCGCCTTCGGCCGACGACGTATCACGCGAAAACCCCTCCGCAAAGGGATTTTGCGGACCCAAAACCGCTGCCGCGTCCGGATGCGCTGGTAGCGTCACCGGCACTTCGCAGCGAACGCTGCAGCCTCCGCATGGAGGTCATCGAAGCGAGGAGACCCATGACCAAGGCCGACTTCGTCAAGCGCGTCGCGCGTGCAGCCGACCTCACCAACGACCAGGCGACCCGGGCTGTGCAGGCGGTCCTGGATGAGCTCGAACTTGCCCTGAAGGCCGGAGACGAGGTGCAGTTCTCCGGCTTCGGCAAGTTCTCGGTGTCGCACCGTGCCGCTCGCGAGGGCGTTGACCCCCGCAACCCCGGCCAGAAGATCCAGATCCCGGCACGCAAGGTGCCGCGGTTCCAGGCGGGCGCGCAGTTGAAGCGCTCCGTCGCCGGGTAGTACCGACCTGCCGCCGGCAGGCGGGCCCCCTGGGGGTCCGCCTGCCGCGCGATTGAGGAGCCGGAGGCGGGAGTCGAACCCGCACGCCCCGAGGGGCCGGGGATTTTAAGTCCCCCGCGTCTACCAGTTCCGCCACTCCGGCCGGAGAGCACACCGGGCCCCATCACCGGCCGAACGTCGCCGCGCCGGGTGTCCGGTCGACCGCGGCGAGCCGGGAGTCCTCCACCCGGCGGCACCAGTCCTCGCCGAGGATCGGCCATCTGTCGAGCACCTGCTCGTGCCGGATGTGGCGGGTGTTCTCGCCCTTCGAGAAGATCATGCGCCGGTCATCCGCGGGGTCCTCGGTACGGGCCAGCGCGTCGGCCAGCCCATCCACTGCATTCACGGCGTCATCGTCGCCCGCATGCGTGCCCCCGGTGCCCATGGACGGGAATCCTATCCATCCCCCCGCACCCGGGTCACCCGCCCATCGAGATGGCGATCCCATCCAGGATGTCGCGCTCCGACACGATGAGTTCCCGGTCGCCCAGGGCGTCCATCGCCCCGGCGAGGATCGCGAGTCCGGGGACGATCACGTTGACCCGGTCCGGGTGCAGCCCCGGCGTCCGCGCCCGTTCCGCTTCCGCGAGGCGGGCAAGCCGGGTGAGCACGACGTCCACGTCATCGCGGCCCACGCGCATCCCGTGGATGGCCACCGGGTCGTAGCCCCCCCGCATCACCGCCGCGACGGTCGTGACGGTGCCGGCCACGCCGACCAGCGGGCCGGCGGAGCCGAACTCCCGCGTGGCCTCGCCCACCATGGCGCGGGCCCCATCGGCGATCGCCTGCACCTCGCGGGGGTCCGGTGGTTCGCCCGTGATGCCATCGCCCTGGCGGTTCACGCCGAGGGGCAGGCTCACCGATGCCCGCGGCCCGTCGGCATCACCGGCCACCACCTCGGTGCTTCCCCCTCCGATGTCGATCATCCGGCACGGACCGCCGGACGGCGGCAGCACGAGCCGGGCCCCTGCGAACGACAGGGCGGCCTCACGCCGGCCGTCGATCACCTCGAGGTCCGCCCCGAGCCGGCGGCGGGCGATGGCCTGGATGGACGCGCGGTTCGGGGCCTCGCGCACCGCCGCGGTGCCGACGGCGGCCACCGGGGGGCTCCCGGCCGCCACGATACGCACCGCGTAGTCGGCCAGGCAGGCATCCAGCCGCGATAGCGCAGCATCCGTGATCCGGCCGCCCGCGCCTGCGCCACGGCGCAGGCCGGTGACGGTCACGGTCCTCTCCCCCACGGCGCCCCCCGGGTCCATGCGCTCCATGAGGAGCAGCCGCACCGAGTTCGAGCCGACGTCGATGACGGCGGCGCGCATCCTTACCGGTGGCGGTCGCGGACGAGCGCGCGCGCGCCGGCAACCCATCGCAGCGGGCCACGGATCTGCGCGATCGCGAGGGCCGCATGACGGCTGATCGCCTGCAGTTCGGCCACCGCCACGCGCAGGCGCTCGACCTCCTTGGCGAGGTCCGACGCGCCCTGCTCGGCCCGCGCGAGGCCCTGCTCGATCTGCGCGGCACTGCCCTCGATGCCGGTGAGCACCGGGGAGATGCGCCGGGTACTGGCGCCCACCCTGCGCTTCAGGAGGACGGCCCGTACGACGGCGTACGCGATTCCCGCGCCCGCGAGCACGGCGAGGGCGATCGCCGCGCCCGTGATGGTCCACCCCGTCCAGCCCATGGACTGGGACACTACCGCCATGGATATCCACTGGGTCGATGTCTTCGCGACCGGTCCCCTCTCGGGCAACCCCCTCGCCGTGCTCACCGGGGACCACCTGCCGTCGACCGGTCGGATGCAGGCCCTGGCCGCCGAGATCGGCCTGTCCGAGACCGTCTTCGCCGTGCCCGGGGACATGCCGCGCCTGCGCATCTTCACCCCTGCCGCCGAGATCCCCCTTGCCGGGCACCCGCTCGTGGGTGCCGCATGGGTGCTGGCCCGCATCGGATGGATCGGCGCGGAGGGGTCGCTCTCAACGGCGGGCGGCGACATCCCGGTGCGGACGCATGCGGAGGGCGCGACGATGACGCATGCCGCACCCACGGCCCGGGGGCATGAGGATCCGGCAGTGATGGCCGCACTCCTCGGCGGCCCGGTCATGGGCACCTGCCCCATCTGGAATGCCGGGCTCCCGCAGGTCATGGCGGAGGTCACCTCCCTCGATGACCTGGCCCCCGACCACGCCGCCATCGCGGCGCGGGGTGGGTCCATGGGCTGGGCCGGGGTAAGCGCGTTCGTGCTGCAGGACAACGGTGATGGAGCGGCGCGCGCGGAGGTCCGGCACTTCGCGGACCCCATCGGGATCCATGAGGACCCGGTCACGGGCAGCGCGGCGGGGGCGCTGGGCGCGGCCCTGTTCGCGCGCAGCGGACCGGCAGCGGACGGGCTCGGGCTCACCATCCGCCAGGGTCGTCACATGGGGCGCGACGGACTCATCACCGTCACTGTGGACGCGGGTGCGCATGGCCCCGCGGCGGTCCATGTGGGAGGGGCGGTCGTCCCGGTGATGACGGGGACCATCGGCCCGGAGGCGCTCCGGGGCTAGGGTGACGGGGATGCCCTCGCCGCCTCTCACCGACCGCCGCCTGGTGTTCGTGCTCGGCAAGGGCGGGGTGGGTAAGACCACCGTCGCCGCGGCGCTCGCCCTGGGCCTGGCGGACCGGGGGCACCGCACCCTCCTGATCGAGGTGGCGGCGGAGACGCGCACCGCGGCGGTGTTCGGCACAGCGCCACCGGTGGATGCGCCGGTCGAACTGCGTCCCGGGCTCTTCGCGCTGTCGGTGGACGCCGAGCAGGCCATGCAGGAGTACCTCAGCATCCAGTTGAAGGTGAGGCCGCTCGTCGAGATGATGTCCCGCAGCCGCGCCTTCCATCAGGTGACCCAGGCCGCCCCGGGTCTCGCCGAACTGGTGACCCTCGGCAAGATCTGGGACCTCGCCACCGCGGTTCGGGATGGGCGCCCGGTGTGGGACCGGCTCGTGGTGGACGCGCCGGCCACCGGTCACGGGCTGGCCCTGCTGCAGGCGGCAGCGAGCATGCGCGACCTCGCCGGGTCGGGACCCATCAGCGATCAGGCCGATGCCATCGAGAGGGTGGTGCGGCACCCGGAAGCCACCGGCGTGGTGGTGGTGGCCATTCCCGAGGAGCTCGCGGTCACCGAAGCCGCCGAGGCGGTGGCCCTCATGCGCGAGCGCGGCGTGCCCGTCGCGTGCGCCGTCGCAAACGCCGTGCGCACGTCGCCCTTCGGGCCCGGCGACGCCGATGTCCTACGGACGGTGCTCGGTGATCCCGCGGCCGGCCCCGCCGAGCGCGCCGCAGCCGGGGCGGCGCTCGCGACAGTGGACGGCGCCGCGCATGATGCGCGCGAGGTGCGGGCGCTCGGCGACGGCTGTGCGCTGCCGGTCGCGATGCTGCCCGCGGTACCGGACCTCGCCCCGGGGTCCGGGGGCGTCGAGCATCTCTCCGCCACGCTGATGGCCGACCCTGCACTGGGGGGCACAGGTGCCTCCTGAGGTCGACCTGATGGCGATGCTGCGCGGGCGCCGGGTGGTGGTGGTGGCCGGCGCCGGCGGGGTGGGCAAGACCACCGTGTCCGCGGCGCTCGGACTGGGCCTGGCCGCGGCGGGTGCCCGCGTGGCGGTGGTCACCATCGACCCCGCCCGCAGGCTGGCCACGGCCCTCGGCATACCCGGGCTGGGGGATGAGCCCCATCGCGTGGACCCGGCGGTCGTGGAGGCGGCGGGCATGCGCATGGCGGGCACGCTCGATGCACTGCAGCTGGACCCACGGGCCACCTTCGACCGGCTCATCGCGCGGGAGGCGCCCGATGACGCCGCGCGTGACCGCATTCTGCGCAACCGCGTCTACCGGCACCTGTCCGGCGCAGCGGGCGCCCAGGAGTTCATGGCGGTCGAGCGGCTGCACGAGCTCGTGGACTCAGGCGCCTATGACGTGGTCGTGCTGGACACCCCGCCCGCCCGCAACGCGCTGGACTTCCTGGACGCCCCCGAGCGGATGACGCGGTTCGTGGAGGGCCGGGGCCTGCGCCTGCTGCTGGGGCCGCGGGCAGGAGCCGGGCGCACCGGCTGGCGGGCGCTGCAGGCCGGCGGGCATATGGTGATGTCGGTGGTGGAGCGGCTCACGGGCGCGCAACTGCTGACCGACATCTCGGAGTTCCTGCAGTCATTCGACGGCATGTACCAGGGGTTCAGCAACCGCGCAGCGGCCGTGCACGACCTGCTGGCATCCGACTCCACGCGGTTCGTGGTGGTCACCGGACCGCGCCCCGAGCCGGCCTCCGAGGCCGTGGCGCTCTGGCGGCGGCTGGCGGACGAGCACTATCCGCTGGGCGCGGTCGTGGTGAACCGCGTGCACCCGGCGCCCGGCGCCACGGGCACGCCGGACGGGCTGGCCGGGCTGCTGCGTCACGCGGGCGCGCCCGATCCGGAGGGCCTGGCATCGCGCGCCGCGGCGGCGCTGGAGGCCGCGCAGGCGCGCGCCGCCGCAGATGCGCACGAGGTGGGCGCGCTCTCACATGCGCTCTCGGGACCACCACTGGCCATCGTGCCCGCACTGGCCGAGGACCCCGTGGAGGTCGCCGGGCTCGCGCAGGTCACGCGCGCCCTGGGCGACGACGCGCGCGACCCCGGCCGCGATGCCGGGGCCGCGCCGCCCCCCGATCAGGCGCGCAGGCAGACCACGTAGGCCGAGGCCTGCACCACCTGGTTGCTCTCGTTGACCACGCCCACGTTCCCGCCCACGGGGACGCGCCCGTTGATGGGGGCCTGACCGTCGTCGGTGGCCGGGCGCGAGAACGTCACGTGCGCTTGGGGGTTCCCCTCAGCCCATCACCGCCACCACGGTGCCCTCGCGGCCCGTGGCCACCAGGTACGGCGGCGCGGGCGCACCCGCCGACACCCCGCGCAGCCCGCCCACCTCACGGCCATCCCGGAGCCCGTGGGCCGTCACGCGCTCCCCGAGCGACCGGGTGGACGAAACCAGGATGCCCTCCGACGCGGCCAGCCCCCGCCCGGCGCCCGGGGGAATGCCCACCGACGGCCGCGCGCGCCCGGGGATGACCGAGTGGAGCACGGCACGGCCACCGGCGCCCGCAATGGCGACACCGCCCGGAATCGCCGCGAGCGCCATGATGGGCTCGCCGATGGGCGACCGGGCACGCGCGTGCTCCTCGCCCCGGCGCACGAGCACCAGGTCCTCCCCGGCCCCGATCACCAGGTCGTCGCCGTCGAGCCATGCCGCCGACGACGCCCCCGCCACCGCCGCTGTCCAGTCCCGGCGGCGAGCGGCGTCCGAGCGCGCGATGACGGTGGCACGTGGTAGCGCGACGCGCGGCCCCACCGCGGCCAGCCGCCCCCCTGGACCGGCCGCCAGCACGAGGCGCCCGGGACCGCGGGCACGCAGCCCCACCGCCGGCGCCCCGGCCGGATCCGTGATGACCAGCAGGCCGCGGCGCGGGGCCAGGGCCAGGCGGTCGGTTCCGACGGCGGCCAGTGAGCGCACGTCGGCCACGGCGATCTCCCGTGCGCCCTCCAGGTCGGGAAGCCGCGCGACCATCACGCGGCCCGGCAGGGCGACGGCCGCCCAGGCGCCGTCCGGAGACACGGCCACCGCGGATCCGGGCCACGGGCGGGTTGCCACCACCTGCACGGCGCCCGACGCCTCCACCGCCGGGTCCGGAGGGCTCACGACGCCCGCATTCCCTCGTACTCGGCCTCCGCGCGCTCGGCGGTGATCTCCCACCGGAAGGCGCGGGCAGTGGCCTGCGCGTTCGCGGTGAGCCGCGCCCGCAGGTCGGGCTCGCGCATCACGGCCACGAGCGCCTCGGCCATGGGGCCGGAATCGCCCACGGGGGTCATGAGGCAGTCGTCCCCGTCCCGCAGGAACTCGCGGAGCACGGGGATGTCGCTGGCCACCACCGGCAGCCCGCCGGCCATGGCCTCCACAACCACCAGGCCGAACCCCTCGCGCGTGGAGGGGAAGGCCAGGGCGTCGGCCGCGCGGTACAGCGCGGGCATGTCGTCGTCGGCCACCACCCCGATGCGCGCGACATGCGCATCAGGTGACGGGTACGGCCCCTCGCGCACGCGCAGGCCCAGGCGTGCGGCGTCGTCCTTCCATGCCGCGAGGTGGACCGGTTCCGCATACAGGCCGTCGCCCCCGGCGACGACCAGCAGGGCGTCGTCCGGCAGGCGTCCGCGGGCGCGGGCGAAGGCCTCGAGGAGCACGCGGCCCCCCTTGCGGGGTTGCACGCCGCCAAGCGCGAGGATTACGGGACGCATGCCCCAGCCGAAGCGCTCCCCCGCCCGGCGTCGGTCCAGTGGGCAGTGGGCGAAGCGCGCGAAGTCCACGCCGTTGGGCACCACCTCGGCCTGCACGCCGAACTCCGATGCCAGGCGCGCGGCCCAGAAGGCCGACACCGCCAGGCAGCGGTCGACGTCCTGGATGGACGCGCGCTGACACTCCTCGAGGACGTCGTCCTGGAAGACCTCGACGTGATGGACGGTGCGGACCACGTGCGGGATGACGCCCTCGGCCCGGAGGTCCAGCAGGGCACGCGCGGACACCATGTCCTGCGCATGGTGGATGTCCACCGGGGCCGCGTGCCGCAATGCCGCGGCGAGGGCCGAGGCCCCACGGACCACCCGCTGCGCGACTCCCTCACCGGGCTCCGGCATCAGCGGTACCTGATGCAGCGCCACGCCGGGCCCCACGGCGAGGCCCGACCCGCCGATGGTGAGCGCCCACAGCTCCACCCGGTGCCCGCGCGCGGCGAGTTCCTCGGCGAGCCTGCGCGCATGCACCGCGCCGCCCCGGGGCATGGCCGAGTACGTCGCGATCCGCACCCGCATCGGGGTCCCTCAGCGACCGGGTCGCACGAGCGCAGCGGCGAGCCGGGCCGCCTGGGCGCTGGTGGGTGCCACGCGTGCGCCGGCCGCGACCAGGGCCTCCTCCTGACGCGAGAACACCTGTGGGTCGGCCTCGGTTCCGCAGACGTGCGCCACCACCTGGAGCGAGGGGCGCGCCTGCAGGGCCCGGGCGAGCGCCGGGGCAAGGGTCCCGGCCGGGTCCGGATGGGCCCCGCGCCCGAGGATGACGTCCAGCAGCACCACCGCCACCGTCTGGTCCGACACGGTGTCGACGATCAACTCGGCGCGGCGCGACGGGTCGAGCACCGGGTGCGGGGTGCCGTGCAGGGACGACTCGGCCTGCAGGTCCAGGCACGCATGGCCACGCACGACATCGCGCGGGTCCAGGTACTCCGCCGCGCCGGCGGGGGTGTTGGACACCACGCGGCCGAGTTGCGCGGACAGGATTGCCGCGGCCTCGGCGCATAGTGCCGACCCGGCGAAGATCCCCCGCACGTGGCCCGCGCTGACCCAGCCGGTGGGTTCCGCGGCCGGGATGACCGGGCGCGCGCCGGCGCGGCGCGCGGCGGCCACCACCGCATGATCGATGGCGGCGTGCACGTCAATCCCGTCAGGGGCGGGCATCTCGCCCGCACCGATGAGGCACGCCGACCCGGGAATGCCGGTCGCCGCTATCGCAGCGAGCACGGCCTCGGCTGCCCGCGCCGAGAATCCCTCCGCCACCAGCACGACGGCATCGGTGCCGGGGTGCCCGGCAAGCCGGCCGAGCGCCGCGATGGTCGATGCACCCGCGACCTCATCCGAGAGGTCACGCGGCCCCGTGACAAGGCACCGGCTCACGCCCACGCCGAAGCGGTCGAGCAGCACCGATGCCTCCTGAGCACCGGAACCGGACGTGGCCACCACGGCCACGCGGCCCGGCGCGACCGCATTGGCGATGCCGATCCCGATGCCGTCAATGATCGCGGTGTCGCTGCCCGGGCCGAGCGCAAGGCGGCCGGACCGCCCGGCCCGCTGCTTCAGGGCCACCTCGTCGGCCAGCGGCACATCGGCGCTGAGCAGCATGATGTCGCTGCCCGCGGAGAGCGCACGATGCCCCTCGAGCGCCGCATAGGGCCCCGGCACGCCGATCACGGCCAGCCCCTCCACCGGCTCCTCGACCGGGACGGCGTCGCCGGAGGCGTCCACCTGCGGGTGGAGCTCCACCACCACATCGTCCTCATGCCGTGCGTCGTCCACCCCCGGCACGCTACCGGGGGCGGCGGGCGGCGCGGCCTACGCGGTCTCGGCCAGCGCCTCCGGTGCCGCGCCGTGCGCCAACCGGGAGCGGAGCTGGCGCGCCTCCTCGCGGGCACGGCGGAGCGCGGCCTCCGTGGACGCGAGCGCGGCGCGCATCTCGGCCAGGTCGGCATCGGCCTCAGCCACGCGACGTGCCAGCACCGCCAGCGGGCGGTCCGCCGCCCCCGGGCCCGTGGGGGCCGCCACATCCGCGTCCAGCGCGACCAGGCCGACGCGCATCAGTTCATCCACCGCGACCACGCGCACCGCACCCCGGCGGGCCACGTGCAGCGTGCCGCGTTCGGCCCGTCGCTCCAGGGCCTTCTTCGTGGTGCCGCACACCTCCGCGGCCTCGGAGAGCGTGAGCATGCGGGACGTCGTCATGACCTGCGGTTTCTCCGCCCCGTGCCGCATTCCCTGCCCGTCCGACGCTCCGCACTCTACAACTTGACAACTAATTGGTTGATCAGTACGTTCGCCCCCGTCCGCCGATCAAGGAGTGCGTACGTGGCGATTCCCCATCCCATCCCCGACCCGCTGGCGCAGATGATCGCCGAGCGGTTCAAGGTGCTCGGGGAGCCCATGCGCATCCGGATCCTCGACCACCTGCGCGACGGACCGCGGGCCGTCGGCGTCCTCGCCGACGAACTCGGCACCTCGCAGCAGAATGTCTCGAAGCACCTGGGACTGCTCCACGGAGCGGGCCTCGTACGCCGGGAGCGCCGTGGAAACGCGGTGCTGTACGAGATCGCGGACCAGGGCGTGTTCGACATGTGCGAGCACGTCTGCGGTGGCCTGGAGCGCCACCTGGCCGAACTGCAATCCCTCGTCACCGGGGAGGTCGCCCCATGAGTTCAGAAAACCGCTGGACGCTGGAGCGCGTGCTGTTCGTGATGGCCGGGACGGTCACCATCGTCAGCGTCATCCTCGCGGCCCTCGTGTCGCCGTGGTTCCTGATCCTCACCGCCTTCGTCGGTGCGTCGCAACTGATGTACGCCACGGTGGGTGACTGCCCGTCGTCGTTCGTGATCCGCCGCGTCTTCAACCTCCAGGGCTGCGCGCGATGAGCGACGACCCCACGCCGAAGGTCGGGCCGATCGGTCGCCTCGGGCACTGGTCGGCCACGAATGTGAAGTGGGTCGTGGCCGCATGGGTGGTCATTGCGCTGGGGCTCGGCTTCCTGGCTCCGCGCGTCGAGACATCGCTCTCCGGTGCAGGGTGGGAGGACACCGGCTCGCAGTCGGTCGCCGCCCGGCAGCTCATCCAGGACAACTTCGCCGGCAACTCCGCGAATGCCCTGATGGTGGTGGTGCACTCGCCGGACCAGCAGGTGTCATCGCCGGGCTTCCAGTCGGCCATCGCCAGCGCCACCCGCACCCTTGAGGCCGACGGCGCGGTGACCGGCGTGGTTCCGCCAATGCCGGGGCAGACGATCTCGCGCGACGGCCACACGGCCATCCTCATGGCCGGCGCGGCCGAGAACGCGACGGAGATGGTGCGCGCGGCCGACCGCCTGAAGGCGCCCCTCCGGGCCGATGGCTCGGAGGAGGTGTCCGTCTACCTCACCGGAGCGTCCGGCATGTGGTCGGACTTCAATGAGGCGAACCGCTCGGCGATGCTGAAGAGCGAACTGCTCTCGTGGCCCGTCACCCTCGCCATCCTGGTGCTGGCGTTCGGGGCGCTCGTGGCCGCGGGGCTCCCGCTGCTGCTCACGATCCTCGGCCTGGTGGCCACGGCGGGAGCGCTGTACCTGACCACCCTGGCGTTCGACGTCTCCATCTGGGCCATGAACTTCGCCCTGATGTTCGCGCTCGCACTGGGCATCGACTACGCGCTGTTCATCGTCGTCCGCTTCCGCGGGGCGCTGTTCGGATCGGGCCGGAAGCCCGTGGACGCCGTGGCGGAGACGATGGACACCGCGGGCAAGGCGGTGCTGTTCTCCGGGCTGACGGTGCTCATCTCGCTGTCGGCGGTGATGATCGTCCCGAGTCCGGCATTCCGCTCGATGGCGCTGGGCATCATGATCTCGGTCGTCTTCATCCTGCTCGCCACCCTCACCCTGCTGCCGGCGGTGCTGGCCAAGCTGGGACCACGGGTGGACAAGGGGGCGCTCACGTGGGCGCACTCGGGCGACCACCGGTCCAGGCGCTTCGAGCGCTGGGGCCAGAAGCTCTGGAGCAGGCCGGTCCTGTTCGGGCTTCCGGCGCTCATCGTGCTGCTGGTGCTGGCGATCCCGGTGTTCGGGATGAAGACGGGCATGCCATCCATCGCGGTGGTGCCCGCCGATGACGGCTCACGCCAGGGCTACGAACTGGTGAGCGAGGCCTTCGGCGAGGGTGCGCCCGGCACCCTGCAGATCGTGGGACCGGCGGGCGAGATGGCATCCGCACAGCGGATCGCCGCCTCCGATGCCGGCATCGCCGCCGCCATGCCGCCCATGCAGGGCGGCGACGGCCTCGCGATGGTGCAGGCCATCCCGGCCACCGGGCCCTCCACCACCGAGACGGCCGAGACGATCGAGCGGCTCCGGGCGCAGTTGCCCGCGGGCGTGCTCATCGGTGGCGCCGCGGCGGAGCAGGCCGATCTGTCGGCTGCCCTCAGCACCTACACGCCGATCGTCATCGGCATCGTCCTGGTGCTGGGCTTCCTGCTGCTGCTGGTGGCATTCCAGGCGCCCGTGGTCGCGGCCATCGGCGTGGTGACCAACCTCCTGGCGGTGGGCGCGGCCTTCGGGGTCGCGCGCCTCATCTTCCAGGACGGCTGGGGCGCGGACCTGCTCGGCTTCGAGTCGCAGGGCTTCCTGGATGCCTGGGGGCCCGTGTTCTTCTTCGCCATGATCTTCGCGATCTCGATGGACTACACGGTGTTCCTGCTGTCCTCGGCACGCGAGCACTGGGACCGCTCGCACGACCCACGGGACGCGATGGTGGCGGGCATGGCCCACTCGGGCCGGGTGATCCTGGCCGCGGCCGCGGTGATGGTGGCGGTGTTCTTCACCTTCGCCCTCTCCGGCCCGCTGCCGCCGAAGGAGATGGGGATCATCCTCGGGGTGGCCGTCCTCCTGGACGCCTTCCTCGTGAGGCTGCTCCTCGTGCCGGTCGCGTTGCGGCTGGTGGGCACGTGGGCGTGGTGGCAGCCGAAGTGGCTCGACCGGGTCCTCCCGGATGTGCGCTTCGGCCACTGACGCCGACAGATGGGACCAGCGGTACTCGGCTCCGGACCTCGTGTGGGGTGCGGAGCCGAACCGCCGCCTCGTCGACGAGGTCGGGGCGCTCTCCCCGGGGCGCGCCCTCGACCTCGGCGGCGGCGAGGGACGCAACGCCGCGTGGCTGGCATCGCGCGGGTGGGACGTCACGATCGTCGACTTCGCCCGGGTGGGGCTGGACCGCGCCGGGGAGATGGCGCGACAACAGGGCACGGCGCTCACCGCAGTGCATGCGGACCTGGCCGACTACGCGCCCCCGGAGGGTGTCTTCGACCTCGTGCTCATCATGTACCTGCAGGTCCCGGAGCAGACGCTGGCCGCCGTGCTCCGCCGCGCGTCGCGTGCATTGGCCCCCGGTGGGACGCTTCTCCTCATCGGCCACGACCGGGACAACATGGCGCACGGGTTCGGCGGCCCGCAGGACCCGGCAATCCTGCAGTCCCCCCAGCAGGTGGTGGATGCCCTCGGCACGGGCCTGCAGGTCGAGTCGGCCACCCGCATTGAACGCGTGGTGAGCACCGCCGATGGTCCGCGGACCGCGATCGACGCCCTCGTGCGCGCCCGGCGCCCCCCGGACCCGACGCGCCGGGCACACGGCGCCTAGGCCACGCGAAGGATCCAGTCGCGCAGCGCGCCCACGGTGGCGTCGTGGTCGCCGAAGTCATGGCCCACGCCCTCGAGCATGTGCACCTCGACATCGGAATGGCCGTCCGCACGGGCGCGGTCCGCGAGCCGGATGGCGTCGTCCGGGGCAACGATCACGTCGGTGATGCCCTGCACGAGCAGGACGGGGGCCGGCACGCGGCCCACGTGCAGATAGGCCTTCGCGGCCTCCGAGTCGGGCCCGCGGCTGTGCCACCAGGTCCGCGCGGTATAGACGCCCGCGGCATGCGGCGCATCGTCGGGCAGGTACATGCGGTGGATGACGAGGCTCACGTCGTCGGCGGGCTGCACGTCGGCGTAGGGCCGGCACACCTCCACCAGTTCGTCGTAGGACGGCGCGGCACCGCACCGGTCCATGCGGTCCCGGCTGGACTCGGGCAGGCTCCACGCGGTGCCGAGGCCGGCGGCGCCGACCAGCGGCAGCCCCAGGTCGTGCGCCGCGCAGTAGAACGCCGCGGTGGCCCCCAGCGAATACCCCGACAGGAGGACGTGGTCATAGCCCTCGCCGGCCAGCCAGGCGGTGGCGGCACGCACGTCCTCGAGCACGTCCTCGAGAACCGCGGTGCCAAACAGCTGCGACACGTTGCCGATCCGCGTATCCATGGTGAGGATCGGCACGCCGAGGCCGGCGATCGGTGCGCGGATGAAGCGCAGCGCGCCGACGCTGAGGTTCCCCTGGTTCCCGTGCAGGTGGATGATGGCCGTGCGGCGCCCGGTCGCCGCCGCCCGAGCCGCGGTGGGCTCCTCCTGCCGCTCGAGGATGGCGTCGTGCAGGCTGCCGTCGCCGCCCTCGATCGTGACAAGGCGGGCCGTGCCGGACTGCGCGCCGCGCGGCGGCACCATCACGTCGCGGTCGGCGGGAAGCGCATCGAGCCACGCCACGGCCCGGTCGGCGACCTCGGGCACCATGCCCCAGAAGGTGTGGTCGGCACCTGGGACGTGCTCCAGGTGCACGTCGAGCCCGGCGGCGCGCGCCGCCTCGGCCAGGTTGTCGCCGTCGTCACCCGGCAGCACCGGATCGTCCCCCGCCTGGATGAGCGCCACGGGCACGCCGACGTCGCGGATCCGGTCCACCGACACGGGATTCCGTGACTCCGGGCCGCGGCACTGCCACCAGCAGCGAAGGGACCACGCCTCGGAATCGGCGGGGGCATCGGTGGGGCCGGCCCCGCGGTGCACGATGACCACGTCGTCGTCGCCACCGCGATCCACGCCGGCGCGCAGGGCCATGCGCGCGACCTCGGTGTACGACGGGCGCGCGCGCAGGCGGGTCCAGCGCGCGCGCATCGACTCCGGCAGGCTCCAGGGGTGGGCGAGGGTGCACAGCCCCACCACCTCCGGCGGGCGGCGGAGCGCCTGGTAGTGGGTGACGATGCTCGCGCCCAAGCTGTAGCCCATCAGCACGACCCGCTCGAACCCCATGTCCCGTGCGAGGTCCATCGCCCCCGCGAGGTCGTGGGGCGTCTCGTCAAACAGACCACCCCCGTACACCACGCCGAAGTTGGCCATGCGGGTGTTGATCGAGAGGGCCGCATACCCGTGGTGCGCGAGCTCGAAGGCCATCCGCCGCGGGACCCCGCCCATGTAGTTGCCGAGCGAGCCGTGCACCACGATCACCAGGGTGCCGGCCCGGCCGCCGTGGTCGTCGCGGGGGCGCATCAGCAGCCCGTCCCAGTGCTTGTGGTCCGCGGTGCGGATGACCACCAGCTCCGCATCGGCATCGACGTCGTCGTGGCCGAATTCCGTGTGGGGACGCGCACCCGACCGGATCGTCACGCGATCCGGTCGGACATCGCCCCCGGCGCCTCCCCCCGTGCTCATGGCGCCATTCTCCCCGCGGCCCCGTCATCGCGCCCGCGGCGGCCCGGGAACCACCAGTTCCACCGGCCGAAGATGCTGAGCAGCGCAGGTGCCAGCACCAGGCGGATGATGGTCGCGTCCACCAGCACCGCGGTGGCCAGGCCGATGCCCAGCATCTTGACGATGACGTCGTCGGTGATCACGAAGGCGAGGAACACGCTGACCATGATCAGGGCCGCGGCCGAGATGACGCGCGCGGTCGACGCGAGCCCCATGGCAACGGAGCGATGCGGGTCGCCCTCGTGCATCCATGCCTCGCGTACCCGGGACAGCAGGAACACCTCGTAGTCCATCGACAGGCCGAACAGGATCGCGAACATCATCATCGGCACCCAGGCCTCGATCGCCACGGCCTCCGGCACGCCGAGGGCCGATCGCAGGATGCCCCACTGGAAGATGGCCACCACCACCCCGAACGCCGCACCTACCGACAGCAGGTTCATCAGCGCGGCCTGCAGGGGCACCAGGATCGACCGGAACTCGATCATCAGGAGGATGAACGCGATGGCGATGACCACGCCGATGAACCACGGCAGCCGGTCGGCCACGCGCTCGGACAGGTCCACGCCCACGGCGGTCGGGCCGGTGGCGTACACCGCCGTGCCGGCGCCCGCGACCGGCCGCAGGCGCTGCGCAAGCAGCTCCACCATCTCGGTGGTGCGCGGACTTGCCGGGGCCGCGGCCGGGATGACGGTGAGCAGCACCACATCGCCCCCCGGCGCGACCTCGGGCGGGGACACCTCCACGACCCCTGCCAGGTCACGCGCGCGCTGTGCCACCTCCCGGGCATTCGCCCCCGCGCGTGGCCCCTCCAGCACGATCTCCACCGGTCCGTTGAAGCCCGGCCCGAAGCCCGTGGCGATCATCCCGTAGGCCTCGCGCGTGGTGGACCCGGGCGGGTCACTGCCGGCGTCCACCTGCCCCAACTCGAGCCAGAACACCGGCAGCGCCAGGGCGACCAGCACGGCGCCGGACGCCACCAGATAGGGCCAGGGCCGTCGCGTGACCGCCATCGACCACCGCGCCCAGCCGTGCGGGCGGCCGTCGGGCGGGTCCAGGTCCACCGGCCGCGGTCCGTGGACGCCGGGAATGCGCCCGCGGCCCAGATGGGGACCCACGACCGCCAGGGCCGCGGGGAGCAGCGTGACTGCGGCGAGCACCGCCACCACGACGGCGATCGCCGCCGCCTCCCCGAGCCGCGTGACGAACGGGATGCCGGCGGCGGCAAGGCCGAGCACCGCGGCCGCCACGGTGCCGCCCGCCAGCACCACGGCGCGCCCGGCGGTCGCCGTGGCATGCGCGATCGAATCGCGCACGGGCATCCCCGCAGCCACCTGCTCCGCGTGCCGGCTGACCACGAACAGGGCGTAGTCCACCGACACGCCCAGCCCGATCATGAGGGCAAGCGTCCGGCCCACCGTGCTCACGTCCGTAACGGCCTCGAGCACGGTGAGGATCGAGAGCGCGGTGCCCACGGCGACAAGCGCGCCCGCCACCGGCACTGCCATGGTGACCACGGAGCCGAAGGCCAGCAGCAGGATCACCACGGCCGCGGCGATCCCCACGAGCGCCGACCAGTCGGTGCCCGATGCCTCCGCCTGCGCGGCGGGCGCACCCGCGTACGCCACCGTGAGTCCCGCGCGCTGGAGCGGTCGCGCCGCCCCGCGCACGCGCGCGAGGTCGGCGGCCCCCAGCTCGTCCGCGGGCGTGGACCACTCGATGCCGATCATCGCGGTGCGGCCATCGGCGGACACCGTGCCCGGCGCACCGGGCACCTCCACCGAGCGCATGCCGGGCACCTCACGCAGTCGCCGCGCGGCGTCACCGATGGCCGCGCGTCCCGTCCCCGACGTCACGGGTGCGCCGTCGGACCGCACCACCACCGTGCCGTCCGCCGCGCCCTGCCCCGGGAATGCGCGCTGCAGCACCACCGCGCCCTCGGCCGCCGGCAGCCCCGGCACCGACAGGTCATCCGACGGCGCGCCACCCAGCCCCGCGCCCAGCGCCACCATTCCCGCGAGCACCGCGAGCCATCCGGCCAGCACCCACCAGCGACGGCGGGCGCACCACCCCCCGAGGCGGCCGAGGAGCGTTGTGCGCGGCGTGGTCCGGGTCATCGCGGGCGCGGACGGTAGCGGACGTCCGGTGACGGGCCGTGGCATGCTCGCGCCGTGGCCGACCTCGGAACCTGGGCCCTCGTGTTCGCGCTGCTCGGGGGCGTCGCGGGCGGCTTCGTCAACTCCATCGCCGGCGGGGGCACCCTCATCACCTTCCCGGTGCTGACGGCGGTGGGCATCCCCGCCCTTGATGCCAACGTCACCAACGCCGTCGCCCTTGCCCCCGGGTACGCCGGCGGCACCTATGCGCAGCGCGGCGACCTCGCCGGGCGGCGGGACCTCGCCCGGGCGCTCGCCGTCACCGCCATCCTGGGCGGAATCACCGGAGCAGCGCTGCTGCTGGCGACGGGCGAGGAGTTGTTCGAGCAGCTCGTGCCCTGGCTCATCTTCGCCGCCACGGGCCTGCTGGCCGCGCAGGGACCGCTGCGCCGCATCACCACCGGTGCGCGTGGCTCGTCCGGGGAGGTCGCACGCCCGGTGCTCCTGGCGTCCGCCTTCGTCGCCACGGTGTACGGGGGCTACTTCGGCGCCGGCCTCGGGATCATCGTCATCGCCATCCTCGGCCTGATGCTGACGGATGCCCTGAACCGGCTGAATGCGCTGAAGTTGCTCATTTCGCTCTGCGCCAACGGCGCCGCGGCCATCTTCTTCGCCTTCAGCGGCCACGTCTACTGGCTGGTGGCCGTCCTGATGGGCGTGGGCGCATGGGGTGGCGGGTGGCTGGGGGGACGCACAGTGCAGCACGTGCGCGAGTCGGTATTCCGGGCGGGCATCATCATCCTCGGCATCGCCATCGGCATCGCCTTCCTGGTCACCTGATCATCGGGCGCCGGGGCGCCCCCTACGATCACGCACATGGCACTGGCCATCGCCGTCATCGATGCACCACGGGTGGAGGACAACCTCCGCGCACAGGGCGTGGACCCGCTCGTGGTCGACTGGTCGCCCCCCGCCGGCGGGGACCTGGGTGACGTCGCACTGCTCACGCGTGCGTACGCCGATGACCGCGTCGAGGAGGGCAACCGCCGGGCGCTCACCGCGCTCGATGCAAGCAGGCCGCAACTGGTGGACGCCGGCCTCGCCACCGACCTCGTGCCCGGCATGGACGCCCGCCGAATCCTGCATTGCGGCCCCCCGTGCGACTGGCAGCGGCTGGGCCCCGCCATGCGCGGCCAGGTGGCGCGCGCTGCCATGCTCGAGGGCTGGGCCGGGGACCAGGGTGCCGCGGCCGCCCTGATCGAGGCGGGGGACATCGAGCTCGCCGCCGCCGAATCGCACGGAGTGGTGGCGCCCATGAGCGGCGTGCTCTCCCCCTCCATGGCGGTGTGGGCGGTGCACGACGAGGCCACGGGGGCGGACGCATGGGCGCCGATGTCCGACGGCGCGGGTGACGGCCTGCCCGCGTCGGCGCGCACGCGTGACCTGATCGCCCGCCAGCGCCTGCTGGCCGACCGCCTTGCGCCCGGCGCCTCCGCCGCGCTCGGCGACCGGGGCCCCATCGACCTGGCCGCCCTCGCCGAGGAGGCCGCGCGCATGGGCGATGCGGATGTCCCCGATGCCCGCGCCGCCGGACTCCTCCTCATCCGCGAACTCCTGCCGGCCATGGCCACCCGCGCGCTCGATGCCGTGCCCGCACTGGCGGGTGCCGGGGCACCCATGGGGCGCATCGCCGTGCCCCTCATGGCCGCAGCCGCCCGGTGCGCGGTGCGGGCGGCCGCCGGCACCCCGATGTCCAGCCTGGTCATCGCGATGTCGGGCAACGGCACCGACGTCGGGGTGATGCTGGCGGGAACGCCCGGCACATGGCACACGGCCCCTGCGCCCATCGCCGATGACGCCCGGTTCGACGAGGGCAGCGGCGCGTCCGGAGCGGCGCCGTGGACCGGCGATCAGGGGGTCATCGCGTGCGCCACCATGGCGCTCGACGCCCGGCTGTGCATCGATGCGGGCGAGGCGCCCGCCATCCCCATGGGCATCGCATCGCGCGCCGATGGCGGATGGGTGGGCCACGGCACTGCACAGGTGCCCCTGGCGGCGCTGCGCGACGCGCTCGGCGCGCTCGTGCAGGCCACCCCCTGACGGGACGGACGTCCCGCACGGGAGCGGAACGCAACCGCCACGCCGCGCTCGGCGCGATGCGCTGGCACACTGCGGACCGATGAAACCCGGTCGCATCCTCGCCATCGTCGGCGCCGGCCTCGGGCTGGCCGCGGCGGTCATCGCAGGCTCCCTCGCGCTGGGGGGCACCACGCAGATGGCACCCCCCGATGAGGCCCAGCCCATCGTGGTGGGAGTGGTGGCCGCGCCCGGCGAGGAGCTCACGGGCCCCACGGACCTGCCGCCGCTCGCGATGGTGCTGGAGGATCCGGTGCCGGAGGACATCGCATCGCTCTCGCCATCCGGGCAGGTCGCGCGCTACCGGGATGACGCCCGCGACGACGACGCGGCATCGCTGCTGCGCCTGGCCGCGGCGGAGCAGCGTGCGGGCGCGCAGGATGCCGCGGCCGATGCCTACCGCCGCGCGCGGGCCGCTGACCCCGACGGCATCGAGCCCGTGATCGGCCTGGCCATGGTGGATGCCGCCACGGGCGATGCCGGCATGGCCCGCGCCTCCTCCGCCCTTGCCGGCATCACGCGCCGCAACCCCACGAGCCAGGTGGCCTGGTTCAACCGTGGCTGGCTGGCCACCTACCGCCGGGATGGGCGCGAGGTCATCACGTCGTGGAAGCGCGTGGCCGAGATCGATCCGGATACGCCCATCGGCAGGACCACCGTCGCCCTGCTCAAGGGGATCGCCGAGCAGGGAACGCGCACGGCCACCACGGGCGGCACGACCACCGGCTGAGCCGATCACCCCCGCGTCCGCGCCGGAGGGTCACGCCTCGGTAAGGATCCGCCCGTTCCCCGGTGACAGTCACCCGGAGGATGTTTACCCTCTTCCGCGAACCCCTTAACCGGTCCATAAGGGCTGATGGGGAGACTGCCGAACAGCATGATGCCGGAGATGCACGCCGGCGCGTTGGATCCCCGACCGGCCCGCGTGGTCGCCGGGTGAGCAGGGCAGGTCCGGGGCATGGTCGCCGACGCCGTTCCCCGGGGGCATCGAGGTCGACATCGGCATCGAGGCATCCGCCGGGGGTCCCGGCGGGAGGACGACGAGACGCCCGGCGAAGCCGGGCCGGAGGGGACGGACGAGGATGACGCTCAAGGAGATCGTGGGCAACGAGGAGATGCAGGTCCTCCTCACCCGTGGGCAGGAGCAGGGCTTCCTCGGCATCGAGGAGGTGGCCGAGGCGCTGCAGGGCATGGACATCGTCCAGGAGGACGCCGAGGCCCTGTACACGCACATCGACGAGATGGGCATCGAGCTGCTCGAGGAGCCCGAGGCCCAGGAGCGTCGCGCCAAGCTGGCCGAAGAGGCCGAGCGGCCCCGACGCGTGGCCGCCAAGGCCGAGAGCACCACCGACCTGCTGCAGCTCTTCCTGCGCGACATCGGCCGCATCCCGCTGCTCACGGCCAGGCAGGAGGTGGAACTCGCGAAGCTCATCGAGGAGGGCGACCTCCAGGCCAAGCAGAAGATGGTCGAGAGCAATCTGCGCCTCGTGGTGTCGATCGCGAAGAACTACCGCAACCAGGGGCTGGCGTTCCTCGACCTGATCCAGGAGGGCACTCTGGGCCTGGTGCGCGCGGCCGAGAAGTTCGACTACCGCAAGGGCTACAAGTTCTCGACGTACGCCACGTGGTGGATCCGCCAGGCCGTTGCCCGCGCCATCGCCGACAAGGGCCGCACCATCCGGATGCCGGTGCACGTGGTGGAGAAGCTGAACAAGATCAACCGCACCGAGCGCAAGCTGCTGGCCGAGCTGGGACGCGACCCCAGCAACGCCGAGATCGGCGCGTCCATCGGCCTCACCGAGGCCGAGGTGGAGTCCATCCGCCGCAGCGCCCAGACGCCCGTGTCGCTGGAGAAGCCGGTGGGCGACGAGGAGGAGTCGGAGTTCGGGCAGTTCATCGCCGACGAGAAGGCCATCTCGCCCGAGGCAGCCGCCGACGAGACCCTGCGCAACGAGGCGCTGAAGGACGTGCTGAACTCGCTGTCGTACCGCGAGCGCCGCGTGCTGGAGTTGCGCTATGGCCTGGGCGGCGAGCAGCCGCGCACCCTCGATGAGGTCGGCCGCACGTTCAACGTCACCCGCGAGCGCATCCGGCAGATCGAGAACCAGGCCCTGCAGAAGCTCGCCGGCATGATGGACGTGCGCGGGCTGGCCGAGGTGGCCTAGACGTATCCGCGCCGCCGGTGGGTGCCTACCCACCGGCGGCGCGCGGGGTGGCGCGGGTAGGCTCATCCCATGGGCTGGGACGACGAGGATGACGACTGGCCGGAGCGGGATACCGACCCGGAGACCATCGCGCGCAAGCGTGAGAACGCCAAGGTGGTGGCGCAGGGCGCCAACCGTGCCGTGCGACTGGTGTACGCGACCCTCGCGATCCTGCTCATCCTCGTGATCGTCCTCGCGATCATCCTCACGTAGGACTGCCGATGGTGGGCGTGGTGTCCGATCTGTGGCGCTACCCGGTGGCGTCGATGTCGGGGGAACGGCTGCGGCGGGTCTTCGTCGGCCCGCTCGGCCTGATGGGGGATCGCCAGTGCGCAGTGGTGGACACCGCGACGGGCGAACCACTGGTGGCGGTGCGCGAACCGGCGCTGCTGCGCTACCGCGCCCGCTGTGATGACCCGGGCACCGGCAGCGGGGTGCAGGTGGATGCCCCGTCCGGTGCCGTGCTCCCATGGGGCGATGTCCACCTGGCCGACGAGGTGCGTCGCGACCTCGGGCGGGAGGATGATGAGCCCGTGTCGATCATCCGCTCGGCGCCGGGCACGCATGCGACACAGCCGATCGCGCTGCTGACCGAGGAGACCATCCGCCGCGTGTCGGAGTGGGCGGGCGGCGAGGTCGACCGGCGGCGCCTCCGGCCCAACCTGGTCATCGACTCGGACGATGACGTGGCCTTCCCGGAGGATGACTGGCGCGGCCTGCGGCTGCGGATCGGCTCCGCCGCCGAGATCGAGGTGGTGGCGGCCACGCGCCGGTCGGGCGTGCTCAGCCGCGATCCCGAAACGGCCGAGCGCGACACGCGTGCCCACGCGGCCGTGGCGCGTGAGCGCCGCAACCACGTGGGCGCGTGCTGCCGGGTGGTGCGCGCGGGGTGGGTCGCAGTGGGCGACCCGGTGCGCGTCATGACCTGAGCGCCACCCCGATGTCGTCGATGAGGCGCTCGGCCGGGGCCAGGTCGCCGGGCGATGCCGCCTTGCGGTAGTCCGCGTGGATCAGCGGGCTGCTCAGTATGAAGTCGGCAGTGGCCCGGTTGCAGGCGATGGGGCAGTTGTGCACGACCGCGATCCGCAGGAGTGCCTTCACGTCGACATCGTGCGGCTGGGGCTCCAGCGGGTCCCAGAAGAAGATGACGATGTCCAGGCGCCCCTCGGCGAGCGCCGCGCCCACCTGCTGATCGCCACCCAGCGGACCGGACAGGAACCGGTGCACCTCGAGGCCGAGGTCGTCCGCGATGATGCCGCCGGTCGTGCCCGTGGCGTGCAGCTCGTGGTGGCGAAGCACGGCGTAGTTGTGCCGCGCCCACTCCAGCATGTCGCGCTTCCTGTTGTCATGGGCGATCATCACGATCCGCTTGCGCGATGCCATGGTCATCCGCTGCCCCCTTCCCGTCGGTCC
This sequence comes from uncultured Thermoleophilia bacterium, assembly GCA_938017905.1. Classification (GTDB taxonomy): domain Bacteria; phylum Actinomycetota; class Thermoleophilia; order Miltoncostaeales; family Miltoncostaeaceae; genus SYFI01. The sequence goes on from CALIKX010000026.1 coordinate 51,486, forward strand.
GCCGGTCGCGCGCCACCATAGGTCGGCACCCGCCCCTGTCCAGCGATGGCGTCGCGGTGCTACATTCCCGAAACCGCCGCGGGGTGGAGCAGTCTGGTAGCTCGTCGGGCTCATAACCCGAAGGTCGCAGGTTCGAATCCTGCCCCCGCTATGAGAAGGGCCCGCGCTCAGGAGAGGCGGGCCCTTCGCGTAGGGTGACCTCCGTGAACGCGCTCCTCCCCCGTCGCGCGGACGTTGCATCACCGCGCTGGTGGGCGTCGCTCGGCCTGATCGCGGTGGCGATGCTGGGCGCGACGCTGCTGTCCTACACGGTGGTCCTCACCGCGCTTGAGGTATCGCCGCTCCTGCTCGTGCCCGGAGTCGGATCGGCCCTGCTGGCGCGCTTCGGGCGTTCCTTCTGGCCGGCGGTCGCGGTGGGCGATGCCGTGGGGCAGGTGATCATGCACGACCGGCCCCTCGGCATCGTGGCCCTCTCCGTGCTCGTCCACGTGGTCGCCTGCGCGGCCTGCGCGACGTGGCTCCAGCGCTCCGGGTGCTGGCTGCGCAACCTCGGCCAGGCCATACGGTTTGCCGGCATCTCAGCCGTCATCAGCATCGCGGGCGCCGCGCTCACGGCGTCGCTGTTGGCGGCCGCCGGGGACATCCCGCCGCAGTATGGGGTCGCCGAGACAGGCGGGTGGCTGCTGATGGGCTACATGGCCGGGTTCCTGGTGGGTGGCGCGTTCGTCCTGGCGTGGGGCGACCCCGACCTGCCCCTCTCCGATGCCGTCCGGCACCCGGTGGCGATGGCCGCATTCGTCGGCGTCACCGCATGTGCCGGTGTCGGCCTGCTGGGCGAGATCGGCCCGCTGGTGCCCGTCGCGCTGCTCGGGGCGATCGCCGTGGCGGGGCGCAGCGGCGCACGGTGGGCCACCGCCTGCATGCTCGCCATCGCCATCATCACGATCGAGGCCTCGCACCGCGGAATGGAGCCACCCTTCGGCGGGGACGACCCCGCGGAGCACGCGGCGAATGCGATGCTTGCACTCTCACTCTTCGCGGCGGCGGCAATCATGCTGGCGGGCTACCGGCAGGCGGGCCCGGACCGCACGCGCTCCGCCACCACCGTGGCCCTCGTGTTCGCAGCCCTCATGCTGATTGCCGGGGTCACGGCCCTGGCAGCCAATGAGGTGGCGCTGAACCGCACCACGCCCTACGTGCTGTCGGGCCTGCTCTCCCTGGGCGCGGCCGCCGGCCTGGGCGTACTGCGGATCTCGCGGACGCCGGCCACGCCCTCCACGCGACGGGGCGTGCTGCTGGCCCTCGGCGCTGGTGCGGTCTACGTGATGAACCTCGCCCTGTACCTGCAGGCCGTCCCGGAGATCGGATCGGGCCCGGCGACGGGCCTCGCCATGACGGCCCCGCTCTGGATCGTCGGCCTCGGCATGCTGGCCTACCGAACCCGGCCCACGCGGGCGGTCGTGGTGGCCGTCGCGCTGATCGTGGCGGGCGCCATCGCCATCGCCGCCGAGGCGACCTCCAACCCTGCCGGAGTCGCGCTGGCGCTCGGATCCGCGGCCGTATTCGCCGGATCGGTCATCATCACGAAGCAGGCCCTTGCACACGCCAACGTCATCGACGTGGCCCTGGCATCGGCGCTCGCGGCGGCACTGGTGGCCCTGATGATCGGCGTGATCACGGAGGGGCTCGATGCCTTCGGCCTCACGGCGGCGGAGTACGGCGCCCTCGCCCTGGCCGCACTGGGCGCCCAACTCGCTCCCACCCTGGGCCGCTCCTGGGCGCTGTCGCAGATCAGCGCCGACGTGGTGGGCGCCGAGGGAGTGCTGGCACCGGTGACCACCGCAGTGCTCTCCTTCTGGTTCCTCGACGCCGCCACCACCGGCGGGGATGTCGCGGGCCTGGTGCTGATCGCCACCGGCGCCGTGGTGGCCGCCCTCATGGGGTCGCGCGGGACCGCGCCACCGCCCGAGGTGCCGCGGGGCACGGCCGTCCCGGCCGCCGCGCGCCCCTAGGGCACCACCATCACCTCGGCCATCATGCCGTGGTCCTCGTGCACCAGGACATGGCAGTGGAACACGAACCGCCCCGTGAAATCGGCGAAGCGCTGGCGGATGGTGATTCGGCTGTTCGGCGGCATGGCGATGGAGTCGGCCCACTCCGGTTGCCCCTTCACCGGCTTTCCGTTGCGCGCGACCACCTGGTACGGGTCGATGTGGATGTGGAAGTTGTGCCACTCCGGGCTGTTGTTCACCAGCAGCCACTCCTCCACGGTGTTCAGCTTCGGGCTGAACATGGGCCGCGGCTGGGTGCCCGTGCCGTGGGCGAACAGCTTGCCGTTCACGAAGAACTGGCCCTTCGCCGGGTTCTGTGTGAACACCACGCGGCGGCGGGCGGCGATGGAGACGCGGTCCCCGCGCAGGTCGTCTGCCTTACCCAGGAACGAGGGCACCGGCCGCCTGCGCATGGCCTGCCCCGCCACGCGCAGGGTGGCGACCTTCACCGATGGCTGGACCCCGAACGGCGTCGGACGCTGCTGGAAGAACTGCTGGGCCAGGGTGAAGTCACCAGTCTCGGCACCCGCGCGTACCAGCACCTCGAACCGCTGCCCGGGGGCCAGGAAGATCTCCGACATCCGCTGCGGATGCTGGAGGGTCACCCCGTCGCGGGCCAGCAGGAAGTACTCGCCGCCAGCCGGCGCGATCTTCAGGAACCGTTCCGTGGAGGCGTTGACCAGCCGCCAGCGCTGCGACTCGCCCGGTCGGATGTCGATGCGTGGCTGCAGTTGCCCGTTGATGATGATGAGCCGGTCCTTCGGGGGGCGACCCTGGCTGGCCCCGGTGGACGACCCGCGCACCTGCGTGTTCTGGAACACCATGACCCGGTCGGTCAGGTCGCCGATTCCCGGGATGTCATCCAGGCCGCCGCGCACGATGATGGTGCCCGCCTGCCCGGCGAAGGTCTGCATGTCCACGTAGCGGTGGTGGTGCGGGTGGTACCAGAACACGCCCGGCGGGTGGTTCTCCGGGATCTTGTACCGGTACTGGTAGTTGGTGCCGGGGCGGATGGTGAGGAACACGTTGTCCTGCGGGGAATCCGGCGACACATGCAGCCCGTGCACGTGCAGGTTCGTGATCGCACCCTTGGGTTGCACGAACGGACCGATGTCCTGCGTCTGCGGCAGGTAGCCCTCCGGCAGGCGGTTGCGCAGCAGCACGTTCAGGTCGTCACCGGGACTGATCTTCCAGGTGGGCGCCGCGAACTGGGCCGCGTAGGTCTGGCTCGACACCTTGCGCCCCCCCACCAGCACGGTGCGCGTGCGGGGCGTCATCACCACGTCCAGCTCGCCGCCCCGGGACCCCATCACGGGGGGATCGCGCAGGGGCTCATCGGTGACGAAGTCCACGCACGCCTCGCAGGGCGGCGGCTGCTGGCCGGCCACGACGGCGGCGCCTGCCGCGGTGCCCGCAACCACCGCGCACCCGCCGATGGTGGCGAGCACCAGCCGCGGCCGACGGCGGAACGTTGAGCGATCAGCAGCCAAAGGGACCCACCCCCGGGAGACCGCTGTTGTAGCCGGGCGTCGCGGGCCGCCCATCGGGGCAGGTGACGGTGCCGCCATCGGGCCCGCCCGCGCCCCCGTTTGCAGAGAAGTCCCAGCTCCAGGTGGAGCCGGTGAGCGCCGCGCCGGTCATGGGCGTTCCCCTCAGGGTCGTGTTGCCGAGGAACGACGCGTAGATGAGCACCGACCCCGACAGGTCGATGCCGGCCAGGTCGGCGTCCGTGAACGTCGCGCCCCACATGTTCGCGGTGGGACCGGCGAACCAGCCCTGCACCACGCGCCACCCGGCGGGCACCGCGCGGGGCGTGCCCGTCACGTTCGCACCGGCCACGTTGGTGAGGCGGGCTCCGGTGAAGTCCGCGCCATCCACGGTGGTGCGCAGCATCAGCGCGCCACCCAGGTTGGCGCGGGTGAGGTTCGCATCCGTCAGGTCGGCACGCGTGAGCATGATGGTGCCATCCATGCGCGCACGCGTGAGGTTGGCGCCCTTCAGGTTCGCGCGCGTCAGCCCCGCGGCAGTCATCCGCGCGCCGGCGGCGCGCACGCGCACCATCCGCGCGCCGGAGAGGTTGGCCAACTGCAGGCGGGCGCGGTACAGGTTGGCCCCGGACAGGTTGGCCCGCTGCAGCGACGAGCCCCGGAAGTCCGCAAAGCGGAGATTGCGCCCGGCCAGATTGATCCGCCGCAGGTCCATGTTCCGGCAGGTGGTGTGACGCGCGGCCGTGGGGGACGCGACGATGCGGCAGTCGCGCACGTCACTGGCATGCGCAGCTGAGGCCAGCAGGCCGCCCGCCGCGAGGGCGAGGGCGGAAGCACCGATCGTTGCCGAGCGGAGAACGGCCACGCGGTGAGCCTACACCCGGGGTCAGTCGAGGATGCTGATCGCGCGCGCGGCGATGATCAGCAGCACGAGCAGCGACAGCATGGCCTCGATCGCCATGAGGGCCTTCACGCGGTGGCGCATCGGAAGTGTGTCGGCCGGCGCAAACGACGTGGCGGTGGTGACCGACAGGAACAGGTAGTCGGGAAAGGTCGGACGCCACGCGACCGGCTCGGGCACCTGGTACTGGCCGAACAGGAAGTCGTGCGGCCCCGGCGGGGACTCGGCGCGATGCCGGGGGCCTCCCCCATCCACCTCCCAGAACCACAGGGCGAACACGATAACGTTCGTAAACCACACCTGCACCGCCGCCACGATCAGGTACCGGCCCTCGAACCGGTTCTCCGTGATGATTCCGTACAGCAGCAGCGCGATGGCCGAGGCATTGGCCAGCGTGATGAGGCCCGCAAGCGCGATGCCTAGGTGCCGGCGCCGGTCCGACTCGGCCACCGGCCGCACCGCCGCGACGATGATCAGCCCCACCAGCAGCGCGGGCACCAGCCAGCGCAGCCAGCCGCCGCCGAGGATGAGGTCTCCGGGCAGCGTGGCGTAGAGCGCCGCGGCAACCGCCAGAGCGACCAGCGGTGGCCACCGCGGCTCGCGGAAGGCATCGAATTCGCTTTCGATCGGCGCCACGGCGGGATGATGGCACCCGGGCGGGACAGGCATGGGCTATCGTGCGCCGCCGTGCCGACCCGGGATGACCTCAGGAACGTCGCCATCGTGGCCCATGTGGACCATGGGAAGACCACGCTGGTGGACGCCATGCTCTGGCAGAGCGGCGCCTTCCGCGCGAATCAGGACGTGCAGTCACGGGTGATGGACTCGGGCGACCTGGAGCGCGAGAAGGGCATCACGATCCTTGCCAAGAACACGGCCGTGCGGCGCGGTGACCTCACCATCAACATCATCGACACGCCGGGGCACGCGGACTTCGGCGGCGAGGTCGAGCGCGGCCTCTACATGGTGGACGGCGTGCTGCTGCTGGTGGACGCCTCCGAGGGTCCCCTTCCCCAGACGCGGTTCGTGCTGCGCAAGGCCCTTGAGTCCCGCCTCCCCGTGGTGCTGGTGGTCAACAAGATCGACCGCCCGGACGCCCGCGCCACGGAGGTGGTGGACGAGGTCTACGAGCTTTTCCTGGACCTGGGCGCGGATGAGTCGCAGATCGACTTCCCCATCGTCTACACCAACGGTAAGGCCGGCACGGCGTCCCTGGATGCCGCGCAGCAGGGCGATGACCTGTCGGTGCTGTTCGAGGTGCTGCGCGACACCGTCCCGGCCCCCACCTACGAGGACGGCGTGCCGCTGCAGGCGCTGGTCACCAACCTCGCGGCCGATTCCTACCTGGGGCGCCTGGCCGTGTGCCGCGTGCACGAGGGCACCATCAGAAAGGGCCAGCAGGTCGCGTGGTGCCGCACCGACGGCACCATCGAGCAGGCGAAGGTGGCCGAGCTCTTCCTGACGCGCGAACTGGATCGCGTGCCCGTGGACGAGGCCGGACCGGGCGACATCATCGCCGTCGCGGGGATCCCCGAGATCACGATCGGCGAGACGCTCGCCGATCCCGACGACCCGCAGCCCCTTCCCGTCATCACCGTGGACGAGCCGAGCCTGGGCCTCACGATCGGCATCAACACCTCCGCTCTCGCCGGGCGCGAGGGCTCGAAGCTGACGGCGCGGATGCTGAAGGACCGCCTGGACCAGGAGCTGGTGGGCAACGTGTCCCTGCGGGTGCAGCCCACCGAGCGGCCCGACGCCTGGGAGGTGCAGGGCCGGGGCGAGCTGCAGCTGGCGGTGCTGGTGGAGACCATGCGCCGCGAGGGGTTCGAGCTGACCGTGGGCAAGCCCGAGGTGCTCATCCGCGACATCGACGGCGTGCGCCACGAGCCCATCGAGCGCGTGACCATCGACGTGCCCGAGGACATGATGGGAGTGGTCACCCAGCTGCTCGCCCTGCGCAAGGGGCGCATGGAGCAGGTGGTGAACCACGGCACCGGATGGACGCGGCTGGACTACCTGGTGCCCGCGCGCGGGCTGGTGGGGTTCCGCACCGAGTTCCTCACCGAGACCCGCGGCACGGGGCTGCTGCACTCGGTGTTCGAGGGCTGGGAGCCATGGCACGGGGAGATCCGCACGCGCACCCGCGGCAGCCTCGTGGCCGATCGCACCGGCGTGGCCACCACGTTCGCGATGTTCGGCCTGCAGGAGCGGGGCGTGATGTTCACCGAGCCGGGGGATGCGGTGTACGAGGGGATGATCGTCGGCGAGAACGCCCGCGGCGAGGATCTCGACGTGAACATCTGCAAGGAGAAGAAGCTCACCAACATGCGCTCGAGCACCGCCGACGAACTGGAGCGCCTCGTGCCGCCCCGCCGGATGTCGCTCGAGCAGGCGCTGGAGTGGGTGCGCGACGACGAGTGCGTGGAGGTCACCCCGGAGAGCGTGCGCATGCGCAAGGCGATCCTGGATTCCACCGGCCGGGTGAAGGCGGCGCGCAGCCGCAAGGCGGCGGCCGGGGCCTGACGGCCTAGCATCGACGTATGCCCGAGGTGCGCATCGATGAGAGCGTCACCCCGGCAGCGCACCGCGCCGGCCTCACGGCCGCGCTGGAGGCGCGCCGGGTGGACAACCGGTTCCACTACGCGGGCGGCGCAGCCGCCGCCCGGTGGCGCGCCCTCGCTGCCGAGCACTCCCCGTCGCGCGACGATGCGGACGGGCTGATGGCCTACGAGGCAGCCGCACGAGCCGTTGTGAGCGCCCTGCCCGACGGACCCGTGCACGTGATCGGCGTGGGGTGCGGCGATGGCGTGAAGGAACGACGCCTGCTGGGCGCGCTCGCCGGCACCGGACGACGGGGAATCGCCGCGACGCCCGTGGACGTGAGCGTGCCGCTGGTCACGGCGGCCGCGGAGGCCATGCAGGCGGTCCCCGCCGTGGACGCCACGCACGCGGTAGCCGTGGACATCACGACGGTGCGCGACCTCTCCCCCCTCCTCGCCCCGCGCCTGCCGGGCACGCGCGTGGTGACACTGTTCGGGGTGCTGTCCACGCTGGGCGATGGCGCGCTGGCCCCGGCAATGTCGCTGCTGGGCCGCGGGGACATCCTCATGGCGAGTGCCAACCTGCTGCCCCCATCGCCGGATGCGCGCGATGTGGTGATGGCCCAGTACGACAACCGGCCCACCCGCGAGTGGCTTGGGACCGTTCTGACGGAGATCGGGGTGGGTGGCGCCGACGACATCCGGTTCCGCTGGGAGCAGTCGCCTACCGGCGACACGGTGGTGGGCGAGGTGACCCCGCCCGCGCAGGTGATGGCAACGGTCAGCGGCGTCACCGTGGGGCTGCCGGCGGGAATGCCCATTCGCGTCCTGGAGTCCCATCGGCACTCGGCCGATGGCCTGTCGCGCATGCTGGCAGCAGCCGGCCTGGACGTCCAGGCCACATGCGTGTCGCCCAGTGGCGAGGAGGGCGTGGCCGTGGGGGTCAGCCGGGGCTGATGTCCCCGGGCGCGAGCGCCCCGAGGGTGTCCAGCACGGCGCGCACCCGTGGCACCTCATGCGTGCGGAAGAGGCCCGTGCGCCCCATGGCCGCGAGGACCGCGAAGAACGGCTCGGCGCTTCGCACCTCGTCCTCGAAGTAGTCGAACGCATGCGGCAGGGCGTGGCACACCGGCCAGCCCAGCACGCGCAGACGGAAGGTGTTCAGGAACACCTTCATCTGATGACGCACCCGGGTGGGCCCGTCCAGCAGGTTGCCGTAGTAGAAGCCCAGCCCCGGGTCGATGACGATGCGCTCCACGCCCTGGGCCACCGCGCGGTCGATGCGCGGACCGAAGTGCTCCAGCAGTGCGGGCACGGGGTCGTCCCCCAGCACCAGGTCGTGCACCTCGCGCACGTTCGCGCCCTGCACGAAGCACATGATGACGGCCGCGTCATGCTCCGCCGCGGTCGCGTACATCTCGTCCTCGCGCTCGACCCCCGTGAGGTTCAGCACCGCGGCCCCCGCCCCCAGCGCAACCCGGGCGACGTCCGGTGAGTAGGTCTCCACCGAGGCCGGGATCCCATCCGCCCGCAGCCCCTCGATGACCGGCAGCACCCCTGCCAGCTGATCGGCGGGCGATACCCGCGCGGCGCCGGCGAGGGTGGATTCCGCCCCGATGTCCACGATCAGCGCACCCTGCGCGGCGAGCACCCGGCCCCGGCGGATCGCCGCCTCGGGCGACGGCGACACCGACTCCCGATACCACGAATCGCGCGACAGGTTGACCACCCCCATCAGCGCGGGCCGCTCGTCGGGATCAAATGGCCGGCCGCCGATGTCGAAGGCACGCACGGGCGCGCGCAGCGCGTCGGCGTGGGCATCCGCGAGGGCGGCCATCTGTGCGAGCAGCGGTGACGGCGAGGACATGCCCCCAACGGTACCGCGCGTCATGCGGCGGGCAGGGTGACCATCGGGCCCTCGGCGGGAATCACCACGCGGGGCGCGACGGCAAGGAGGGTCGCGGCATCCACGCCCGGCCCCGGCACGATCACCCCGTCGGGGGACACGCGCAGCGCGCGGCCGGGCATCAGCGCCCGGTGCCGCGCCGACCACCAGGCGGCCTCATGCCGGGCATCCAGCGGAAGCCGCTGCATGCCCGGCGGCGGCGGTTCCTCCGGCCCGACGACGCGCCCGCCGGTCAGGTGCACCACCTCCGCGACCTCGTCGGCGTCGGCCGGGTGGGTGCAGAGGATGCTGACCGCGCCGCCGAGGCGCGCGAGATCGCGCACGATGGCGCGGTGGAACCGGGCGCGATCCACGTCGTCGGTTGGCAGGACCGGATCCACCAGCACCATGTGGTCGCCGTGCTCGAGGTACGTGGCGGCGCGCGGGGCGCCGCCAGCGCCAGCGACGGCCCACCGCCACAGCCCCTCGTGAATCCTCGTGACCTCCACGGGCAGAACGGTAGACCGCCGGCTGCAACCCGGGTGACGACCGCGGCCACCGGCAGGATTCACCTATGGCCCGGATGGCGCGCTGGCTCGGCATGGAATTGCTCACGTGGCTGATCGCAGGCGCGGTCCTGGTGCTGGTGCTCGCCCTGGTCGCGCCGCCGGTGGTTGCCGTGGTGGTGGGCGGGGCGGTCACGGCGGTGCTGGCACTCGGCAGCTGGTCACGGCGCGGACGCGAGGGTCTGGCCCGCCGCCGCGGCCTCTCCGCCGCCGAGGAAATGACGGGGGAGGAGTTCGAGGACTGGCTGGCCATCCTCTTCCGCGCCGCGGGCTGGCGCGTACGCCACACCCGGGCATCCGGTGACTTCGGGGCGGACCTGGTGCTGGGGCACGGGGCGGCGGACGAGGTGGTGGTGCAGGCGAAGCGGCAGGGCCGACCGGTGGGCGTCGCGGCGGTGCAGCAGGCCGCCGCAGCGCGCCTGCACTACGGCACTGGTGAGGCGATGGTGGTGACCAACAGCACCTTCACGCCCGCGGCGGTCGAACTGGCGGCCACCACGGGCGTCACGCTGTGGGACCGCGACGACGTGGCGCGCGAGCTGCTGGGCGGGCGCCACACCGTTGACGCCTGAGCGACGGAAAGGTTATGGGAGGAAAAACCTTGACAGTTCCCCTTGCTTCGCTGTCCAGCTTCTGGCTTACTGCGACCACCCGACGGGCAACGCCCAGGAGATGAGATGACCGCGATCACCGATGAGACCACCGTGCCCCAGACGGCCCTCGATCGCCTGCGCGACAGGGCGATCTCGGACTACCTCGCGGTATCGCGGAACGTCGGCGTCTACTCGAGCACCGACGACTACCTGGCGGCCGAGGAGCGCGCGTGGGACCGCCTGGAGGCGGCCCTCCAGCGCGCCCGGCGCGTGGAGGAGTCGGCGCTCGCCTGACCGCGGGACAGGATCCGGATGAACTCCCGACAGGGCGGCCACGTGCCGCCCTGTCGCGTTCCGGGCGCACACCGACCGCGCTTGTGCATCTGTCGGATTGACGTAAAATCATTGGCGATATGACGTCAATCCGACGCAAAATAGCTCCCGGGGCCCCCACCGTGGTGATCGGCGGCGGGCTGGCCGGCATGACGGCGGCGCTGCGCATCGCGGGCCGCGTCCCCGTGGTCATCGTCACCAAGGCGGCGCTGGGCGAGGGCAGCACGCAGTGGGCGCAGGGGGGCATCGCCGCGGCCGTCGGACCCGGTGATTCCGTCGAGGCCCACGTACGGGACACCCTGGACGCCGGCGCCGGCATGGGCGACGCGGGGACCGCACGGGCCGTGTGCGGGGACGCGCCCGGGCTGATCGCTGAACTGGAGCGCCTCGGCGTGCGCTTCGACCGGGCCGGCGACGCCCTCGCGCTCGCCCGGGAGGGAGCCCACTCACTCCCACGCGTGGTCCACGCGGGGGGCGACGAGACCGGACGCCACGTGGCCGCCGCGCTCGCGCGTGCCGTGCACGCCCACGCGGGCATCCGGGTGGTCGAGCACGCCGCGGTGCGGGATCTGGTCACGGGGGACACGGGCGTCGACGGCGTGCGCCTGGAGGACGGCAAGGTAATCGCGGCCCGGGCCGTGATCCTCGCGACCGGCGGGTCCGGTCACCTGTTCGCCCGCACCACCAACCCTGCAGGGGCAACGGCCGACGGCCCCGCGCTCGCGCGGCGCGCCGGGGCCGCGCTGGCGGATCTGGAGATGGTGCAGTTCCACCCCACCGCCCTGGCAGTGGGCCCGAGCCCGCTCGCGCTGGTGAGCGAGGCGGTGCGCGGCGCCGGGGGGATGCTGTACGACCGCGCCGGGGAGCCGGTGATGGCCGGCGTGCACCCCATGGGCGACCTGGGCCCGCGCGACGTGGTAGCCCGGGCGGTGTTCCGGCGGGCACGGGAGACCGGCGCCGACGTGGTCATGAGCCTGGCGCACCTCGACCCGGAGCGCGTGCATGCGCGGTTCCCCGGGGTGGCCGCACTGTGCGCTGCGCACGGGATCGACCTCGCGCGAGACCCCGTACCCGTGACGCCCGCCGCCCACTACGCGATGGGCGGGGTGCTCACGGATCTCGACGGGCGCACCACGGTCCCCGGCCTGTGGGCCGTGGGCGAATGCGGATGCACCGGACTGCATGGCGCGAACCGGCTGGCATCCAACGGGCTCCTCGAGGCCGCTGCGCTCGGACGCCGGGCCGCAGACGCAGTGGCCGACGGCGACCGCACGCCCGCTCCGGGCCCGCGGGCCGACCCCGCGCCCCTCGCCGTCGGCGATGCCGACGGGGCGACGGTGCGCGCCGCGGTGGGGCGGATCATGTGGGACGACTGCGGCCTGGAGCGCGACGCCTGTGGCCTGGAGAGCGCGGCACTCGAACTGGAGGCCCTGCCCCGCCCGGCGGATGCCGGGACGGCGGGACTGCGCGAGGTCGCGCAACTCGTGGTCCGCGCGGCCATGGCGCGCGAGGAGAGCCGCGGCGCGCACCACCGCTCGGACTTCCCCGACCCGGACCCCGCAGGGCCCACGCGCACCTGCTGGGCCGGCGACCTGCCCTTCCCCGTTCCCACCACGACCCCGGTACCGGCGGCACGGCCGTCGATCGACCTGACGGAGGTAGCGTGACCACCACCGCCCCCACGTGCGCCATCCCGGCGCCGGAGACCACGGTGCCCGACGCCGAGCTGATCGCCCGGGCCACCGCCGCGCGCGGGGAACTGGGCGACCGCCTGGTGATCCTCGGCCACCACTACCAGAAGCACGAGGTCATCCGGTTCGCCGACATCACGGGCGACTCGTTCCTGCTGGCGCGCCGCGGCGCCGAGGCCACCCACGCCGACCTGGTGCTGTTCCTCGGCGTGTATTTCATGGCCGAGGCGGCGGACATCCTGTCGCGCGATCACCAGCGCGTGGTGCTTCCCGACCTCGGGGCGGGGTGCCACCTTGCCGAGTGCGCCGACATCTTCACCGTGAACGACGCGTGGCAGCAGATCACCGACGCGTTCCCCGACCGCACCATCGTCCCGCTCACCTACATGAACTCAGGAGCGGACCTGAAGGCCTTCGTCGGCAGGAACGGCGGAGCGGTATGCACGTCCGGGAACGCCGAGCGTGCATTCCGGTGGGCCCGTGAGCAGGGCGACATGGTGTTCTTCTTCCCCGACGAGCACCTGGGCCGAAACACCGCCTGCCGCCTGGGGATGGACCCCACGGACCCGGTGGTGTGGGACCCCCGCCAGGCCGACCTGGGCGGCATCGGGCCCGACGCCCTGTCCGCCGCGGAGATCGTGCTGTGGAAGGGCTTCTGCAACGTCCACACGGGCTTCACCGTGCCGCAGATCCATGAGGCCCGCCAGCAGCACCCCGACGTGACGGTGATCGTGCACCCCGAGTGCCCGCGGCCCGTCGTGGAGGCGGCCGACGAGGACGGCAGCACCGAGTACATCATCCGCCGGGTGGGCGAGATGCCCGCCGGGGCGACGGTGGCGATCGGCACGGACTGGAACCTGGTCGACCGGCTGCGCCTGCAGCACCCGGACAAGACGGTCTTCTGCCTGAAGGAGGACCTCTGCCCGTGCGTCACCATGAACCGGATCACTCTGCCGAAGCTCACGTGGGCGCTGGAGAACCTGGCCGCGGGCGACGTGGTGAACGTCGTGAGCGTCGATGACGCGATGGCAGCGGATGCGCGCCTAGCCCTCGATCGCATGCTCGCCCTCTGATGGACCTGCAGGCGCTCGTGGCCGCCGCCCTGGCCGAGGACCTGGGCACCGCGGGTGATGTGACCTCGCAGGTGACGGTTCCCGATGGCGCGCGTGCGCGGGGGCGGGTGGTCGCGCGCTCGGGCGGCGTGCTGGCGGGCCGGGAGTTCGGCGAGGAGGTGCTGCGCCAGATGAACCTGACCGGCACCTGGCAGGCCGCCGACGGCGCAGTGCTATCGCCCGGTGAGAGCGTGCTGGGGGTGGACGGGCCGGCCCACGCGGTGCTGTCCGCCGAGCGCACCCTGCTGAACGGGCTGTCCCACCTGTCGGGAATCGCCACCATGACGGCGCGGTTCGTGGAGGCGGCCCGCCCTGCGCGCGTGCTGGACACCCGCAAGACCACGCCCGGATGGCGTGCGCTGGAGAAGCGCGCAGTGGCCGCCGGAGGTGGCGTGAACCACCGCATGGGGCTGCACGACATGGTCCTGGTGAAGGACAACCACCTGGCCCTCGGCGGAGTGGACCTTCCCGCGGCCGTGGCCCGGGCCCGCGAGACCCTGCCCGGTACCCCCGTGGAGGTGGAGGCCGACGACCTGGAGGGCGTGCGGCGGGCACTCGCCGCCGGCGCCGATCGCGTGCTGCTCGACAATATGGACGAGGCCTCCATGCGCGAGGCCGTGGCGCTCTGCCGCGGGCACGCGGTGACGGAGGCCTCAGGCGGAATGGACCTCACGGGCGTGGCGCGCGCTGCCGCATGCGGGGTGGACTTCGTGAGCGTGGGCGCCCTGACCCACTCCGCCCCGGCGCTGGACCTGGCGCTGGACCTGGACCCGCCCCGATGATGGAGCACTGTCCCCCTGCCACGGCGCAACTGGCGCATGGGCCGCGGCCGGTTGGCGGGGGTATGCTCGGGGCTCGAACGTGACGCCTGCCGACACAACGATTCAGATCCTCCTTCCGGTCCTCGGCGAGTCGGTGACCGAGGGCACCGTGATCGAGTGGCGCAAGGCGATCGGCGACCCGGTTGCCGAGGGCGAGACCCTCCTCGAGGTCACCACCGACAAGGTGGACGTGGAGATTCCGTCGCCTGCCGGTGGCGTGCTCGCCGCCATCGCCACCGAGCCCGGTGCCGCCGTGGAGGTGGGACAACTGCTCGGCGAGATCACGGCGGGCGACGGCGCCGCGCCGGCCGCCCCGTCGCCCGCCACGGATGGCACCGCGGCAGGCGGGGCCTCCGCCAACGGTGCATCCGGGGCGCTCGTGGCCATTCAGTTGCCCGACATGGAGTCGGTGACCGAGGGCACCGTCATCGAATGGAAGAAGGCCGTCGGCGACCCGGTGGCGCAGGACGAGATCATCGTGGAGGTATCCACCGACAAGGTGGACCTCGAGGTGCCCTCCCCGGTGTCGGGGACGTTGGCCGAGATCGCGGTACCGGCCGGCGAGATGTTCGAGGTGGTGAATCCGCTCGGGCAGGTGGCGGCGGGTGCCGCCCCGTCCGGCGCGGCGGGCACCCCTGCTCCCGCGGGCAACGCCACCGCTCCCACCCCGGCCGCAGCCCCGCCGCCACCGGCGCGTGACGTGGCGGCCTCCCCCATCGCGCGGCGCGTGGCGTACGAGAAGGGCGTGGACCTGGCGACCGTCACCGGCACGGGGCCGGGGGGCCTCATCCGCCGGGCAGATGTGGAGAACGCCGGCACCACGGGCGGCATGGCCGACCCGCCGCCCCCCGTCGGGGAGGAGCTGGTGCGACTGACCGGCCCCGCCGCGGCGCTTGCCGACTACATGGACGAGAGCCGGTCCATCCCCACGGCCACCACCTTCCGCACCATCTCGGTGCAGATGCTCGACGCCGAGCGCAAGCGCCTGAACGAGGCCCTCGCGGTCGCCGGCGGCGGCAAGCTGTCGTTCACCCACATCATCGCGTGGGCGATCGTGCGCGCCGTGCAGGAGACGCCGGTGATGGCCACCGCCTTCGCGCGCGCGGACGGGAAGCCGCACAAGATCCCGCGCGACACCGTGGATCTGGGGATCGCGGTGGACGTGGAACGCAAGGACGGCAGCCGCTCGCTGCTGGTCCCGGTGATCCGCGACTGCGCGGGCCTGGGGTTCCAGGGGTTCCGCGCCGCGTTCGACGACCTCATCCAGCGCTCGCGTACCGGCAAGATCAGCCCCGACGAGCTCAAGGGCGCAGGCGTCACCCTCACCAATCCCGGGGGCTTCGGCACCAACGCATCGGTGCCGCGCCTGATGACCGGCCAGGGCACCATCGTGGCCACGGGCGGCATCACGTGGCCTCCGGGCATGGAGGGCGTGCCCGGCGACCTGCTGAAGGTGTGGGGCGTGTCGAAGGTGATGACGGTCACCTCCACGTACGACCACCGGGTCATCCAGGGCGCCGAGAGCGGCGCCTTCCTGCGCGACCTGGCCGGGCTGCTCGCGGGCGATCACGGGTTCTACGACGAGATCCGCGCGGCCCTGGGCCTGCCCGCCGCGCCGCCTCTGGACTTCACCCCACAGGCCGCCGCGCCTGACGCGGGTCCGGCGCCGGTGGCCGCGAGCGCCGACGAGGAGACCCTCACGGCCGTCGCCGGTGCCATGTCGCTGCTCCGCGCGTTCCGCACCTACGGCCACCTGGCGGCCCACCTCGACCCCCTGGGATCCGAGCCGCCCGGCGACCCGTCGCTGGACCCGGCATGGGTGGGCCTCACCCCTGAGCAGATGAAGCTGGTCCCGGCATCCCTGCTGGGCGTCGCCGTGCCGGGGGCCACGTTCTCCGAGGCCTACCCCGCGCTGAAGGACACCTACTGCGGCACGATCGCCTACGAGATCGAGCACATCTCCAACCATGACCAGCGGCAGTGGCTGCGCGAGTTCATCGAGTCCGGCCAGGTGCGTGCGCGGCTTCCGCGCGACGAGCGCCGCGCCGCGCTGGAGCGGCTGGTATCGGTGGAGGTGTTTGAGCGCTTCCTGCGGCGCACGTACCTGGGCCAGAAGACCTTCTCGCTCGAGGGCTGCGACGCGCTCATCCCGATGATGGACGAGGTGGTGCAGCGGGTCTCCGAGGCCGGTGTGCCCAAGGTGCACATCGGCATGGCCCATCGCGGTCGACTGGCCAGCATCATGCACACCCTCGGCAGGCCGCCGGAGTCGATCCTGGCCGAGTTCGAGGGGCAGGTGGAGCACACCGACGACGGCGAGGACCACGCCGACGGCGAGCCCTACGCCGCCGCCGGCGACGTGAAGTACCACCTGGGCGCCGAGGGCACGTTCCGCTCGCGTGCGGACAAGTCGGTTCACGTCTTCCTCGATGCCAACCCCAGCCACCTTGAGCAGGTGAACGCCGTGGCCGAGGGCGGCGTGCGCGCCACGCAGACCATCCGGGCCAACCCCATCGCCGAGCACGACCCCAACCGCGCGGTCGCGCTGCTCATCCACGGCGACGCCGCCTTCCCGGGCCAGGGCGTGGTGGCCGAGACGCTGAACCTGCAGGGGCTGGCCGGCTACTCCACCGGCGGCACCATCCACATCATCGTGAACAATCAGGTGGGCTTCACCACCGACCCCGAGGACAGCCGCTCCACCCGGTACGCGAGTGATATGGCCAAGGGCTTCGACATGCCCATCGTCCACGTGAACGCCGACGACGCGGATGCCTGCATCGCCGCGGTGCACCTGGCCACGCAGTTCCGCGAGCGGTTCGGCCACGACGTGCTGATCGACCTCATCGGGTACCGCCGCCTGGGCCACAACGAACTGGATGAGCCCGCCTACACCCAGCCCGTGATGGCGCGCACCATCAAGGAGCACCCCACGGTGGCGCGCATCTTCGCGGACCGGCTCATCGAGGACCGGGTGATCTCGGAGGACGACTACGCGGCGATGGTCGCGGAGGCCGAGGAGCGCATGTCCGCCGCGCACAAGCGCGTGCAGTCGGGCCTGGAGCAGGGCTCCGACCAGGAGTCGAGCCGCGACAAGCGGCGTCGCGCGAAGACGCAGGTGGTCAAGACGCGCGTGAGCGAGTCCACGCTGCGCGGCCTGAACGAGCAGCTGCACCTGCCGCCCGACGGCTTCCCCGTGCACGCCAAGCTCACGCCGCAGCTGGACCGCCGGCGCGCCGCGCTGGACGAGGACGGCGCAATCACCTGGGGCCACGCCGAGGCCCTGGCATTCGCCTCGCTGCTCACCGAGGGCGTGCCCGTGCGGCTGACCGGCCAGGACGTGGCGCGCGGCACCTTCACCCAGCGCCACCTGGAGCTGCACC
This sequence comes from uncultured Thermoleophilia bacterium, assembly GCA_938017905.1. Lineage (GTDB taxonomy): Bacteria > Actinomycetota > Thermoleophilia > Miltoncostaeales > Miltoncostaeaceae > SYFI01. Next base: position 68,849 of record CALIKX010000026.1, read on the forward strand.
ACACGTCCGACGACGAGTCGTACCACGCGGGCAAGGGCGAGGTGTTCATCCCCATGCAGCACCTGCTGCGCGCGAAGGCGTCGTTCGAGCTGCACAACAGCCCTCTGTCGGAGGCCGCCTGCGTGGGCTTCGAGTACGGGTACTCCACCACCGCGCCCGAGGCACTGGTGATCTGGGAGGCGCAGTACGGCGACTTCGCCAACGGCGCGCAGATCATGATCGACCAGTTCCTGTCAGCCGGGCAGGCCAAGTGGGGCGTGCGCTCGCGGCTGACCCTGCTCCTGCCCCACGGCTACGAGGGCAATGGCCCCGAGCACTCCTCCGCCCGTCCCGAGCGCTTCCTGCGCCTGGCGGCCGAGGGCAACATGCGCATCGCCAACTGCTCCACGGCGGCCAACTACTTCCACCTCATCCGCCGCCAGGGCCTGCTGGACGAGATCCGCCCGCTCGTGGTATTCACGCCCAAGAGCCTGCTGCGTGCCAAGGCCGCGTCCAGCAGCCTGGCCGACCTGGCCGATGGCCGGTTCGAGCCCGTGCTGCCCGACCCGCGCGTGACCGATCCGGCGGAGGTCACCCGCCTGCTGCTGTGCACCGGCAAGATCTTCCACGAGCTCGACGGCCACCCGGACCGGGCGAACCATCCGGAGCTCGCCATCGGGCGCATCGAGCAGCTGTACCCGTTCCCGCGCGAGGAGTTGCTGGCCCTCTACGAGAGCTACCCGAACCTCGAGACGGTGCAGTGGGTGCAGGAGGAGCCGCGCAACATGGGCGCGTGGTCGTTCGTGACCCGCCGCATCGAGCGCCTTCTGCCGGTCGAGGAGTTCGAGTACGTAGGCCGCCCTGCGCGCGCGTCGGTGAGCGAGGGCTACCCGCAGACACACCAGCTCGAGCAGGCGCGCGTGCTCGAGGACGCCCTCGCGGGCAGGGAGATGACGTTCTCATGAGTGATGGGCCTCGCGTCGTTGTGCTGGGAGGGGGCCCGGGCGGCGACGTGGCCGCCCTCCGTGCCGCGCAGATGGGCGCGCAGGTCACCCTGGTGGAGCGCGCGGAACTCGGGGGCACCTGCCTCAACTGGGGCTGCATCCCCACCAAGGCCCTGCTGGCCGCCAGCGACCTGCTGCGCAAGATCCGCGAGGCCAAGGAGTTCGGGATCCTCGTGGGGGAGGTCGGGTACGACTTCGCCGCGATGATGTCCCGCAAGGACGACATCGTCGGGAAGATGCGCGGGGGCGTGCAGGGGGCCTGCGACCGCAAGGGCGTCGTCGTCGTGAAGGGCCAGGGCGTGGTGGACGGGGACGCCGTGGTGGTGGACGGCACCCGGCATGAGTTCGACCACCTCATCGTGGCCACCGGCACCGAGCCCGCGGGCCTGCCCGGGATCGACATGGACCACCCGGCGGTGCTCACGTCCAACGACGTGCTGGTGATGCCCGAGGTGCCGGAGAGCATGATCATCCTGGGCGCCGGGGTCATCGGGTGCGAGTTCGCCAGCCTGTTCCAGCCGCTCGGCGTGCAGGTGACGATGGTCGAGATGCTCGACCGGATCCTCGCCGGCATCGATACGCGCACCGCCAAGCAGTTCCAGAAGACGCTTCAGAAGGACGGCGCGCAGATCCACCTCGGCCGGCGTCTTGAGGAGGTCGTCTCCTACTCCGATGACGGCGTCACGATCCGCCTCGACGACGGCACCGAGCTGAGCGCCGCGAAGCTTCTCATCTCCATTGGCCGCAAGCCGCAGACCGCCGGCATCGGGCTGGAGGACGCCGGGATCGAGGTGAACGAACGCGGCCACGTGGTGGTGGATGAGTTCCTCCGCACCGCCAACCCGAAGGCGTGGGCGGTCGGCGACTGCATCGGCGGACTGCAGCTTGCGCACCTGGCCTCCGCCGAGGGCGCGCGCGCCGCGGAGAACATCCTCGGGCCGCACCTCATCCCCATGGACCGCACCGTCGTGCCGTCCTGCATCTACACGCACCCCGAGATCGCCACGGTGGGGCTCAACCGCGACACCGCAGAGGAGCAGGGCGTCACGGTGAAGGTGGGTCAGGCGCGCTTCGCGGGGTCCGGGAAGGCGCTGGGCGAGGGCGAGGCCGACGGCTTCGCGCAGCTCATCGCCGATGCCGACACCGACCTGCTGCTGGGCGCCACCATCATGGGCGCGCACGCGGTGGAGATGATCCACGAGGTCGGGGTGGCCATCAGCGACGGCTACACCATGCGCGACCTGGGCGAGATCATCCACGCGCATCCCACCATCAGCGAGATGGTGATGGACGCCGCCCAGCAGGGCGAGGGCGTGGCGCCCTACCTCTCGTAGCGATGCCCGCGCCGCCCGCCGGGTGGCGGCTGGTCGCGCCGGATGCCCAGCCGGTGGCGGGTGCCCTGGCGCTGCCCCAGCGCCTGCTGGATGACGGCGACTGCCCGGCGCTCGTGGTGCACCGGGTATCCCCTCCCGCCATCACCTGCGGACGGTCGCAGATGGGTGGCATCGACATGCAGGCCGCGCGTGCCGCCGGCATCGATGTGCTGCCCCGTGCATCGGGCGGTGGCCCCGTGCTGTGGGACGACGACCTGATCGCGATCGACGTGGTGCTCCCGACCGGGCACCCGCTCCTGCCCACGGACGTGGTGGCGGCCTACCGGTGGGTGGGCGAGGCCGTGGCGACGGCGCTCGGCGCCCTGGGGGCGCCCGGGGCGCGCGCGGTGCCCCCGGACGAGGCACGGGCATGGGGAGACGCCGGCCCCGCATCGGCGCTCTGCTTCGGCGGCATGTCCCCATGGGAGGTCGTATCGGGCCATCGAAAGGTGCTCGGCCTCTCGCAGGTGCGGCGGCAGGCCGGGGCCATCATCCAGGCGGGCGTGCCCATGAGGCTCGACGCCGACCAGCTCGCGCGCGCGGTGGGTGCCCCGCCGGACGCCCCCGCACACCTCACGGACTACGCGGCGGGTATCGCGGAACTTGGCGTGCGCGCCAGTCGCGGCGATGTGGAGGATGCCCTCGTGGAGGCCCTGCAGGCGGCGGGGTCCCCGGCCGGCACCCCCACGACCGGCAGGATGCCGGGCACCCGCGGCTAACGTGGACTCCGTGGACCGCCCACCGCCACGCCGCAGGCAGCCACGCCCGTCCCGTCCGCCGCGCCGGCGCACCTCCACCCGCACCGTCCAGAACCGCGTGCTCGCGGTGCTCTGCGTGGCCGCGGTGGCGGGGCTCGGCGCGGTGATCGCCGCGGGCCGGGGCGGCGCCCCCGAGGCCGTCACCGCCGATGCGGTCGCGGTCCCCCCGCGCGCCGAGGCGCAGGCGGCGACCACCTCGGCCCCTGCGGCCGGTCCCGGCACCGCCGACGTGAGCGTGGCGGCGGTCGGCGACATCGTGATGGGCACACCGGAGTTCGGACTGCCGCCGGCCGGTGGCCGTCGGCTGTTCTCCACCGTGAAGCCCCTGCTCCGGGGCGACGTGGTGCTGGGCAACCTCGAGCAGGCGCTCGCGACCGGCCCCAGCGCCAAGTGCGGGAGCGGATCCGGAGGGTCGTGCTACGCGTTCGCCAGCCCGCCGTCGTACGCGCGCAATCTCTCCGCCGCAGGGTTCACGGTGGTGACCACGGCCAACAACCACGCAAACGACTGGGGCGCCGCGGGCATGCGGTCCACGGACCGCGCCCTGGACCGGGCGGGCGTGAAGCACGCCGGCAGCCCCGGCGCCATCGCCGTGCAGCGACTGGACGACGGCACGAAGGTGGCGGTCATCGGCATGGCGCCCTACCGCTGGAGCCAGGACGCCCGCGACATCCCGCGCGCGGTGGCGCTGGTGCGAAAGGCGGCCACCAGGGCCCCCATCGTGATCGTGTCCGCCCATGTCGGTGCCGAGGGTGCCGCGCACAGGCGCGTGCCGCGCGGCGCGGAGGAGTACCTGGGCGAGCCGCGGGGCGATACCCGCCGGCTGGCACGCGCCGTCGTGGACGCGGGCGCCGATCTGTTCGTGGGCCACGGCCCGCACGTAATGCGCGGAATGGAGTTCCGGAACGGCCGGCTGATCGCCTACAGCCTGGGCAACTTCCTCGGGTACAAGGTGTTCAACACCGCGGGCTACGCCGGGCAGAGCGGCGTGCTGCAGGTGACGCTCGCCCCAGACGGGCGCTTCCGGTCGGGTCGCCTCGCCCCGGTTCGCCTGTCCGGCGTCGGCGTCCCGTCCCCCGGGGGCAAAAGCGTGCGCGACGTCGCGACGCTGTCGCGCCAGGACTTCGGACGATCGTCCGCGCGCCTCTCGGCGAACGGCACCATCAGCCGCCGCTCCTAGGCCGAGGGCGCCAGGGCCGGGCCCAGCGGGCCGCCCACCGGCGGCGTGCGGCCCTCCACCCGGGCCACGAGCACCGCCGGACCATCTGCGGCCCGATCGAGCACGTCCACGATGGCCGCATCGAGGTCGGCGGGGTCGGACACATGCGCGGCGCTCGCCCCGAATCCCCGGCATATCGCCGCGATGTCCAGCGCGGGCTCCGCCACGGCGAGCCCCGGCCAGCCGCCGTCGGCCGCGCCGGTCAGGCCCTCCATGCCCGCGCGCAGGATCTCGTAGCCGGAGTTGTCGCCCACCACCAGCGCAAGCCGGCACCGGTCATGCGCGGCGGTCCAGAGGGCATGCATCCCGAACATCAGCGACCCGTCCCCCTGCGCGCACACCACCCGTCGGCCGGGATCACCGATGGACGCCCCCACCGCGGCGGGCAGGCCCCACCCCAGGGCCGAGCCCCGGTGCCACAGCACGCTGCCCGGGGCACGGTCGCCGATCGCAGTGCGCAGGTCGCGCGTGGACGTGATGCCCTCGTCCACCACCAGGTCCGTTCGCTGCACCCGGCCCCCGAGGCCACGCGAGAGCGCCGCGCCGGTGATGACCGGCCCATCCGCAGCTGCGCGGGCATCCAGGGCGGCCACCGCATTCGCCCGGGCGGTGAGCACGGCGGCCGCAGCGCGACGTCGTCGCTCCTCGTCCCGCGGGGTCGCCGGGCCGAGCGCGGCGAGCAGCCCATCCATTACCGCGGCCGGATCGGCCACCATCCCGACGTCGGGGGTATGGCACCGCCCGATCTCGTCGGGGTCGACGTCGATGTGCACCAGGCGTACCCCCGGCGGCAGGGACGGCCCCGGGCTCCACCCGAACAGGCGGAACACCGGCATTCCAATGGCGAGGACCACATCATGGCCGCCCAGCACCTCGCGGATGCCTGCGGCGAACCGCGGCATCGGACCCGCCCACAGCGGATCCCCGGTGGGCACGGCCACGCGCGCGGCGAACGGCTCCCCCCACATCGGGGCGCCCAGGCGCGCCGCGAGCCGCATGGCATCCGCCCCAGCCTGCGCATGGGACACGCCGTCGCCCACGAGTATGACCGGGTCGTGCGCCCCCGCGAGCAGGGCCGCCGCGGCGGCGATCGCCCCGGCATCGGGCGACGGCAGGGCGCGCGGTCCACGGGGCAGGGCGGGAAGCGCCGGGCACGTCCCGGCCTGCGACTCGAGCGGCACCGAGAGCACGGCGGGACCGGCGGGTGGACCCAGCGCACTGCGCACCCCGCGCGCCAGCAGGCCGCCGAGATCGGAGGGGTCATGCACCTCCTCGGCGAACCGCGCGACGGGGCGCGCCATGCCAACGATCTCGCCACCCAGGAACGGCGCGCCGGGCAGCATGCCCGACAGCTGCTGGCCCACGATCACCAGCAGGGGAACGCGTGCGCGGGCGGCGTTCAGCACGCCGCTCATGGCGTTGGCCATGCCCGGCTGCACGTGCACCAGCGCCACGCCGAGCCTGCCGGTGGACTGCGCGTAGCCATCGGCCATGCCCATCACCGCGGCCTCGGTGAGCCCCAGCACGAACCGGGGTGCCCCGGGGCGCGCGAGGGAATCCACGAGGGGCAGCTCCGTGCTGCCCGGATTCCCGAAGATGACCTCGACGCCCTGCGCGACGAGCGCGTCGAGCAGGGCGTCGGATCCGGTCACCGTCCTACCTGCCGCCCCCGCCGAAGATCTGCAGGAAGAACAGGAACACGTTGAAGATGTCGAGGAAGATCCCCAGCGCGATCGGCACCGCGGCGTCCCCGGTGCGCGAACGGCGGAGCCGCTGGAAGTCGAACATCGTCCACACGGCGAAGATCGCGAGGCCGAGGATCGCGTAGATCAGCCTGCCACCGGGGATGTTCACGAAGATCAGCACGATGCCGAACACGATCAGCCCCAGGAGTGCCCAGAAGGCGATGCGGGCAAGTGGGGCGAGATCGCGCCGTGTGGCGTAGCCCCACGCCCCGAAGCCGGCGATGAACAGTCCGGTGGCGCCCGCGGCCTGCCACAGCACCTGCGCGCTGCCGGCCTCGACGTAGGTGTTGAGCACCGGCCCCACGGCCATGCCCAGGAACAGCCCCACGCCGAACAGCAGGGTCATGCCGAGCATCCCGCTCGGGCGCTTGAGGAAGGCGCTCGCGATGACCAGCACGAGGGCGACCACCCACGCGCCGATCATCCACCCGCCGGTGAAGTCCTTGCCGATGAAGGCCCCGGCCGCGGCGAACCCGCACGTGACCCCCACCAGGAACATCACGCGCGCGAAGAGCGCGCGCTGGGTCACCTGCTCGCGCTCGGCGGCCGCGGCCTGGTCGGCGGCGGATGCCTGGTCGAACCACGTGCCCGGGTTGCGGCTCTCCTCTGCCATGCGTGCCCTTCCCTATCCGTCGGCCAACGGCGCCATGGTGAGCCCGGCGCCCTTCAGTTGCTCCCACACGAGCTCCGCGCGCTCGTGGTCGCCCCGCCACACCGTCGCCTGCCCCTTCGAGTGGATGGCGTTGGCGAAGGACATGCCCTTCGCGTAGTCCACCCCGGGCACGAACTGCGACAGGATCGTCGCGACGCCCTCGAACGTGTTGTGGTCATCGTTCATCACGATGACCGAGCACGGGCGGCCGAGGCCGGAGCCCGGGCCGGTGCCGGTTTCCCCGGGCGATACGCGGGGTGGCGTGAGGACGTCGGAACCCACGGGTCCGCATGATAGCCGCGGGCAAGGCGGGTGCCGCCGCCGGACGGCCACCGGGGCTGCGGCCCCGCGCGATAGCGTCCGGTGATGGCCACCGCCGGAGCGACCGAGTCCCTCGCGCCCTTCCATCCGGTCGTGGCCGACTGGTTCACGCGGGCCTTCGCGGGGCCGACGCCGCCGCAGGTACGCGGGTGGCCGCACATCTCCGCCGGGGAGCACACGCTCATCGTCGCCCCCACCGGATCGGGCAAGACCCTGGCGGCCTTCCTCTGGGGGCTCAACCGGCTCGCGACGGCGCAACTCGGCGACGAGGGCGAGGGCGCCAATGCCGCCGCGGCAGGGCGAATCCTCTACATCTCGCCCCTCAAGGCTCTGAACTACGACGTGGAGCGCAATCTGCGGGGGCCGCTCGCGGGCATCGCGGAGTCGGCGCGGCGCATGGGCCTCATGCCGCCGGAGATCAGCGTGGGCGTGCGGACCGGCGACACGCCGCAGTCCGAGCGGCAGCGCATGCTCCGGAATCCCCCGGACATCCTCATCACCACCCCGGAGAGCCTCTACCTGCTGCTCACCAGCCGGGGCGAGGACATCCTGCGTGGAGTGACCGGGGTGATCGTGGACGAGATCCACGCAATGGCGGGCACCAAGCGGGGCAGCCACCTGGCCCTGTCGCTCGAACGGCTGGAGCGCGTCGCCGAGGGGCCGGTGCAGCGCATCGGGCTCAGCGCCACGCAGCGCCCCCTCAGCGAGATCGCCCGCTTCCTCGGGGGCCAGGACGCCGACGGCGCGCCCCGCCCGGTGAGCGTCGTGGACGCAGGCCGGGTGAAGGAGCTGGATCTCGAGGTCATCGTGCCGGTGGACGATATGCGCGAGATGGCGGAACCCGCCCGCGGGCCCGGTGATGGCGGCAGCCAGGACCTGCTGGACGTCATCGGCGGCGGGGCCACCCGCCGGTCCATCTGGCCCGCGATGTACCCGGCGCTGCTGGAGCTCGTGCGTGCCCACCGCAGCACCCTCATCTTCGTCAACAACCGCCGGGGTGCCGAGCGGCTGGCGCTGCGGCTCAACGAACTGGCCGAGGAGGAGGTGGCGCGCGCGCACCATGGCAGCCTGGCGCGCGAGCAGCGCACGCTCATCGAGGAGGACCTGAAGGCCGGGCGCATCCCGGCGCTGGTGGCCACCAGCAGCCTGGAGCTGGGCGTGGACATGGGCGCGGTGGACCTGGTGGTGCAGGTGGAGAGCCCCCGCAGCGTCGCCCGGGGCATCCAGCGGGTGGGCCGCGCGGGCCATCGGATCGACGTGCCGAGCGCCGGGCGCATCTTCCCCAAGTACCGGGGGGACCTGCTGGAGTGCGCCGCGGTGGTCGAGCGCATGCTGGCGGGGGCGATCGAGGAGACCCACGTGCCCCGCCTGCCCCTGGACGTGCTGGCCCAGCAGGTGGTGGCGATGGTGTCGGGCGACCAGCCGATGGCCGTGGACGACATCCTCGCCGTCGCACGCGGCAGCCATCCCTTCGCGGACCTCTCGCGTGACCAGCTGGAAGGCGTGCTCGACATGCTCGCCGGCCGCTACCCGTCGGATGATTTCGCCGACCTGAAGCCCCGGGTGGTGTGGGACCGCGCCGCGGAGACGGTGCGGGGCCGCGATGGCGCGCGCCGCCTGGCCGTGGAGAACGCCGGCACCATTCCGGACCGCGGGCTGTTCGGCGTGTTCCTGGCGGATGGACGCACGCGGGTGGGCGAGCTGGACGAGGAGATGGTGTACGAGGCCCGGGCGGGCCAGGCATTCATGCTGGGCGCATCCACGTGGCGCATCGAGCAGATCACCCGCGACCGGGTGCTGGTGTCGCCCGCCCCAGGCGCGCCGGGCGCCGTGCCCTTCTGGCGGGGGGAGGGCGTGGGGCGTCCGTACGAGCTCGGCGCTGCGGTGGGCCGCATGGCCCGCGAGATCGCGGCGGCCGATCCGGCCGAGGCAACCGCGCGCCTCCGCGCGGACAGCAGGTTCGACGAACGCGCCGCAGCGAACCTCGTTCGGTACGTGCGCGATCAGGTGGAGGCGACGGGCACCGTGCCGAGCGACCTCGGCATCGTCATCGAGCGCTTCCGGGACGAGATCGGGGACTGGCGCCTGTGCATCCTCTCCCCCTTCGGTGCCCGCGTGCATGCGCCGTGGGCACTGGCCGTGCAGGCCCGCCTGCGCGAGGCCCTCGGCGCCGATCCGCACGTCATATGGAGCGATGACGGCATCGCGTGCCACGTGGTGGATGGCGACGCGCTTCCGCCGGTGGACGTGCTGCTGCCCTCTCCGGAGGACCTGGAGGACCTGATCGTCGGGGAACTGGGCGGCACCGCGCTGTTCGGGTCGCGCTTCCGCGAGAACGCCGCGCGGGCGTTGCTGATCCCCCGCCGCCACCCCGGCCGGCGCACGCCACTGTGGCAGCAGCGCCTCAAGGCGTCGTCGCTGCTGGAGGTCGCGCGCCGGTACGGATCGTTCCCGGTGATCCTCGAGACCTACCGCGAGTGCCTGAACGACTGGTTCGACATGCCGGCGCTGCGCGACCTGCTCACTCGCGTGGCATCGCGCGAGGTCGCCGTGACCGAGGTGGACACCGACACGGCGTCGCCGTTCGCCGGGTCGCTGCTGTTCGAGTACGTGGCGTCGTACATGTACGACGACGACACCCCGGCAGCGGAGCGGCGTGCACAGGCGCTGGCGCTGGACCGCGACCTGCTGCGCGAGCTGCTGGGGCAGGACGAGCTGCGGGACCTCATCGATCCCGCGGCGCTCGATGACCTGGAGGCCGAGCTGCAGGGACGGGCGCCCGACCGCCCCGCGCGTGGCCCGGATGGCGTTCACGACCTGCTGCGGCGCCTGGGCGATCTGGCGGAGACCGAGATCGCCGCGCGCATGGCCGACCCGGGCGCGCTTGCGGAGGTCCTGAACCAACTGGAGCGCGAACGCCGGGCCGCGCGTGCCCGCGTGGCGGGCGAGGATCGCCTGATCGCCGCCGAGGACGCCGGCCGGTACCGCGACGGCCTGGGCGTCATGCCCCCCGCAGGCCTGCCCGACGCCTTCCTGGAGCCGGTGCCGCGTGCGCTGGAGGGCCTGCTGGCGCGCTACGCCCGCACGCACGGACCGTTCCGGGCCGCGGACGCCGCACGCCGGCTGGGCGCCTCCCCGGGGCTCGTGGAGCAGACCCTCGGCCTGATGGAGGCCGAGGGCGGGCTGGTGCGCGGCCAGATGCGCCCCGGCGGATCGGGTGAGGAGTGGTGCGATCCCGAGGTGCTCCGGCGGCTTCGCCGCATGAGCGTGGCGCGGCTGCGCCGCGAGGTGGAACCCACCGACCCCGAGGTGCTCGCGCGCTTCCTGCCGCGCTGGCAGCGGATCGACCACCCCGACTCCCCGCCCGGACCCGATGCGCTCCGCGACACCATCTCCGGACTGCAGGGCATCGCCCTGCCGGCAGCGCAGTGGGAGGGCGAGGCCTTCCCCCGCCGGCTGGGAAGCTATTCCCCGGCGTGGCTCGACCAGCTCGCGGCCGCGGGCGAGATCGCCTGGGTGGGCGCAGGATCACTCGGCTCCGGGGGCGGCGGTCGCGTGGCCATCTACCTGCGCGAGGACGCCGGGGTGTTCGGGCCGCCCACTGCGGATGCCGCACCCGAGGGGGAGGCCGCCGAGCGCATGCGCCAGGCACTCGGCACCGGTGCGCAGTTCCTCGATGACCTCATCGACATCTCCGGCGCCCCGCGTGACGAGGCCGTGGCCGCCCTGTGGCAGCTGGTGTGGGCCGGCGAGGCCACCAACGACCTGTGGTCGCCGCTGCGCTCGGGGCCCCGGGGCACGCAGCGGGCCGCGGCATCCCGGGCGCCGCGCGGGCGATCGTGGGGCCGGTCCGCGCGCATGCGGGGAGGCCGCGCGGCGCTCACGGGCGGACGGTGGGCGCTCACGGCGCCGTTGTTCGAGCGCGCCCCGTCGGTGGCCGACCGCCGCCGCGCGCTGGCGGAGATACTCCTCGACCGCCACGGCATCGTCACGCGCGGCGGGGTGCTGGGCGAGGGGATCGCGGGCGGGTTCAGCGCGGTGTATCCCGAGCTCGGCCAGATGGAGACCCTGGGCCTGTGTCGCCGCGGGTACTTCGTGGAGGGCCTCGGCGGCGCGCAGTTCGCCCTGCCGGGCGCCATCGACCGGCTTCGCGACCTGCGGGTGGAACGCCTGGAGGACGAGGAACCCGATGTGCTCATCCTGGGAGCAGCCGATCCGGCGCAACCCTACGGAGCGGCGCTGCCATGGCCACGCCGCGAGGGCGGGCGGTCGCCCTCGCGCGTGTTCGGCGCCCAGGTGGTGCTGGCGGACGGCGTTCCCGTCACGCACGTGGAGCGCGGCGGGCGCACCATGACCACGCTGGTCGACCCCGAGCACCGGTTCCTGGAGCCGGGGCTGCACGCACTCGCGCAGTGGGCGCGGGCCGACCGATCCCGCCGGCTGCGCATCGAGCGCATCGACGGCGGCCCCGCTGCGGATTCCCCGGTGGCGCCGGCCATGGAGCGGGCGGGATTCCGTGTGGGCCTCCGGGGCATGGAGGCAGGCGACTGATGCCCGAGGGCCAGGTCAGTCATCGCAATGCGATCGTCCTCACCCGTGCCATCGCGGGCAGCCCGCTCACGCGCGTGCATGTGCCCGAGCCGCGCCTGGCGCCCCAGCGCATCGACGCGCGCCTCACGGGTGACGTGCTGGAGCGGATGGAGGCGCGGGGAAAGCATCACCTGTTCCGGTTCCGCAGCGGGCGGGTGCTGCATTCGCACTTGCGCATGGGCGGCGCATGGCGGGCGTACCCCGCGGCAACCGAGCCCCCGGAGCGCGGCCTGTGGCTGGTGCTCGCCACGGACCACGGGGTGGTGGCCCAGTACCGCGGTCCGGTCATCCACCTGCTCGAACCCGGTGCGCCCCTGCCCGCGGTGGACGCCCTGGGGCCCGACCTGCTCGGCGACCAGGCCGATCCCGAGGCCATCGGGCGCCTGCTGCTGGACATCGAGCCCACGCGCCAGGTGGGCGATGCGGTCATGGACCAGCACGTGATGAGCGGCATCGGCAACGTCTACAAGAGCGAGACCCTGTTCCTCGCCGGCATCGACCCGTGGCGCCCCGTGGGGGGCCTCACCGGGGAGGAGGCCGGGTCGATCGGCCGCATCGCCGCGGAACTGCTGGCCACCGGCGTGCGCGACCGGGGCCGCATCCGCACCTGGCGGCCGCCCCTCGGCGCCGCGCGGCCCGGCGAGCGCACATGGGTGTACGGCCGCCGGGGCCGCCCGTGCCGGCGCTGCGGCACCCCGGTACGCTCACGCGGGCAGGGGACCTCCAACCGCACCACCTACTGGTGCCCGGCCTGCCAGCACTGAGCGTGGAACGCCACTACGACACCCAGCGCGTCGAGATGTTCACCGACGCCATTCTCGCCGTCGCCATCACGCTGATGGTGCTGCGGATCGACCCCCCGCAGCCCGAACCGGGGCAGACGATCGGGCAGGCATTCGCCAGCGACACGGTGCCACTCATCATCTACTTCCTCATCACCTTCACGGTGATCGTGATCTTCTGGCGCCATCACCACGACGTCTTCAAGAGGCTGCCGGAGAAGCTCACCACCCCGGAACTCGCCGCCAACATGGCGTTCGTGGCGTGCATCTGCCTCGTACCATTCGGCTTGGAGTTCTTCGCCGCCGAGGACCCCTCGTACCTGTCGGTGGGCGTCTACGCGGGGCTGATGTCGCTGGCCACGTTCTCGCTGGGCGCCATTTCACGCCTGGCCTTCGGCAACTGGAATGCGGTGGTGATCATCGGCGGCCTGGTGTTCCTGCTGGCCATCCCCTTCGCCCCGCTGCTCGGGGGCTGGTGCCTGATGCTGTGGCTCCTGAACCGGCCGATCAACCTGGCATGGCAGCGCATTGCCGCCCGCCGGGCAACGGACACTCCCTAGGCCTGCACGGCGGTCGTCACCCCGGAGCCCGCGTCGTCCTCATCGATCTGCGCCGCGGTCTCGCCACCGATCAGGATGGTGAGCGCGGTCAGGTACAGGAAGACCAGGAAGATCACCACCGCGCCCAGGCTTCCGTACACGCGGTTGTACGATCCGATGTTGTCCACGTACAGCCGGAACAGGTTGGCCACGATGAACCAGCCGATCACGCCGACGAGGGCACCCAGCAGCGCGCTGCGCATGGGGATGCGCTGCCCGTTGGGCGCGAAGTGGTACAGCAGCACCAGGTAGCCCCAGAAGATGAGGGCACCGGTCAGCGACACCACCACCTGGATCACCACCTGGGTGGAACGTGGGGCACCCACCCGCTCCACGACCCACTGCAGCACCCCGGGACCGAAGACGGCGAGGATGGTCGTGAGCACCACCACCAGGGCCGTGGCGATGGCCAGCGACAACGCGCGGGCCTTGCCCTTCAGCCATGGACGGTGGGGACGCTCGAAGGCGTCGTCCAGGCCGTCCATCAGCGACCCGGCCACGTTCCCGGCCAGCCATACGCCGGTGATGAGACCCAGCACCAGGAACAGGATTGACTGCCCTGCGCTCGACGATGCCGCCTGCAGCAGGCCATCGAGGAAGTCAGCCAGCTGGTCGGGCACCGTGCCCCGCGTGTTGTCCACCAACGTGGAGTACGACTGCGGGCTCGCCACCAGCCCGATCACCGAGATGAGCACGAACGCGAAGGGGATGGACGCCACGAACGACACGTAGGCGAACTGGCTGGCACGGGCCATCTGTGAATGGCGCGCCACGCGACCGGCCACGGCGGCGGTGAGGTGCCACAGGCTGCGCGCAACGTGCATCAGGTGCCCCGCCCGGGGCTAGCGGCTCTGGGAGAGCAGCACTGCCAGGTCGGCATACGCAAGGCCGTTCGCCACCGGCGGAAGCCCCAGGTCGTGGTCGAGGGCGGCGGCCAGGGCGCGCGCGCGGGACAGGACGGCGTCATGCACGGGCTGCCCCGGGGCGGCATCGGCGATGCGCTTGGCCTCGTTGCGCAACTGGTTCAGGTCGGCGGCCGGCGAGTTGAAGACCGGCCGGTCGCCCGGCGTCCATGCGGGTACTGCGTCCTCGGCCGGCGTGGTCTCTGCGTTCTCGGTGCTCACGCGGGGCACCTTAGCGCGTAGCCGCGGATCAGCGGTCGTCTGCCGGTGAGGCCTCAGGGCGCGCTGCCGCGATGTCCATGAGGGTCTGCTGGCTGGAGAACGGGGCGTCCCCCTCGGCCGGGCGCACCCGCTCCCATGAGCGGTCCGGGTGCAGGCGCCATGCCGTTGCGGTGTCGGCGAGCATGACGTCCAGCACCGACGTGAGTTCGGCGGCCACCACGGGATCGTCGACGGGCGCCACCAACTCCACCCGGTCGTCGAGGTTGCGGGCCATGATGTCGGCAGACCCCATGTACACCGCGCGCTCTGCGCCACTGGTGAACTCGAAGATGCGCGAGTGCTCGAGGAAGCGCCCGACCACCGAGAGCACGTGGATGTTCTCGCTGACGCCCGGCATTCCGGGCACGAACCCGCACACGCCACGCACGCAGAGATCCACGTGCACGCCCGCGCAGGAGGCCCGGAACAGCGCCTGGATCAGCCGGCCATCGATGAGCGAGTTGAGCTTCATCCGGATGTGCCCGGGGTGCCCCTGCCCATGGCGCTCGGTGACCCGGTCGATCCTCTCGATCAGCGCACCGCGCAGGTGCTCGGGTGCAACCAGCGCCCTCCTGTACTGAGGCGGGCGAGCGAACCCGGTGAGATAGTTGAAGAGCTCCGCCACGTCGTCCACCACGTCATCGCGGCACGTGAAGAGCCCCATATCGGTGTACAGGCGCGCGGTGGTGGGGTGATAGTTGCCCGTGCCGATGTGCGCGTAGCGGCGCAGGCGGTTGCCCTCGCGCCGCACCACCAGGCACAGCTTGGCATGCGTCTTCAGCCCGGGCAGTCCGTACACCACGTGCACGCCCGCGCGCTCCAGCGCCTTGGCCCACCGGATGTTCTGCTCCTCATCGAACCGCGCCTTCAGTTCCACCAGGCACACCGTGCCCTTGCCGCGCTCGGCGGCCCGGATGAGGGCCGGCACGATTGGCGTGTCACCGCTGGTGCGGTACAGCGTCTGCTCGATGGTGACCACGTCGGGGTCATCGGCTGCCTCGTGAACGAACCGGGCCACGCTTGCCTCAAAGGAGTCGTACGGGTGATGCACGAGGATGTCGCCGCGGCGGATCTCCGCGAAGATGTCGCCATCGTCGCGCCCACCCATGAGGCGCGCGGGAACCCGGGGCTCCCACGGCCGGTCCTTGAGCTCCGGGCGATCGAGCGACGCCACCTGCCACAGGGCCGTCTGGTCGAGCAGGCTCGATATGGGATAGACCTCGGAATCCGAGACGCCGAGGCCATCCTTGATGTCCTCCAGCAGCGTGTCGCTGCTGCGCGCCTCCACCTCCACGCGCACGGGCCCGCCGAACCGGCGTCGGCTCAGCTCGCGCTCGACGGCGTTCAGCAGGTCATCCGCCTCATCGGAGATCGAGAAGTCGGCATCGCGCGTCACCCGGAACAGCACGCGGCGGGTGATCTCCATCCCCGGGAACACCCGCCCGAGGTTGGCGGCGATCACCTGCTCGACGGGCACCAGCATGTCCCCGCCGCGCACGAACCGCGGCAGCATGCGGGGCACCTTCACGCGCGCGAACCGCGACTCGCCCGTGTGCGGATCACGCACGGTGAGCCCCAGGTTCAGGGACAGGCCGCTGATGTAGGGGAACGGCAGCCCCGGCCCCACCGCGAGAGGAATCAGCACGGGCTCGATCTCGCGCTCGAACCTGCTGTGCAGGTCGGCCTGCCCTCCCTCGGGCAGGTCGTCGATGTTCGCGACCACGATGCCCTCCGCGGCCAGCGCCGGCCGCACGTCATCGCGCCACACCGATGCCTGCAGGTCCACCAGTTCCAGCACGCGCTCGCGGATTCCCCCCAGCACCTGCTCGCGGGGCAGCCGATCCGGCGTGGACGACGGACGGCCGGCCTCCAGGGCCTCGATCACGCCAGCCACCCGCACCATGAAGAACTCATCAAGGTTGCTCGAGAAGATCGCGAGGAACTTGCAGCGCTCGAGCAGCGGCTGCGACGGGTCGGCCGCCAGCGCGAGCACGCGGGCGTTGAAGTCCAGCCACGAGAACTCGCGGTTGACGTACAGCGCGGGGTCGGAGAGGTCGCGCGACATGGTGCCGGTGGTGGCCATCAGTTCATGAAAGCCGGTTTCGCGGTGTATCGCCACCACATGTGGCGAATCCGCAACGCCCCCGCATGGGGACGCGGTCAGCGCGTGACGGTGGCCGTCACCACGTAGCGCGGCCGCACGAGGCGCTGCGCACCTGCGAGCCGTACCTCCACCAGGTAGGCGCCCGTGCGGTCGGCACGCCGGGTCAGCACTTCGGTGGAGCCCTTGTTCACGGACCCCGCCACCAGCCACTTCCGGGCGAACTTCGCACCGCCGCGGTACAGCGGCGTGCCGGGCTTCCACAGGTACAGGTCCACGTCGTTGCCCCGCGCCACGGTGGCCTCCGCCGTGAGCAGTTGCCCCTTCTTCAGGTTGACGACCGAGTAGTCGCGCAAGTCCGCCCACGTGCGGAGCATCCCGGAGCGCTGCCCGAACGAGTACCCGGGACGCATGAGGGCCGGCAGGCGGCGTGCCCCGGGGGCATCGTCGTCGGGCTCGCGCGCATCGAGGGCCGGCGGGCGCATGGCGAGCGCCCGTGGCAGGTCCACCACGCCCGCGCCGCGCGCGCGGTCCAGGGCGCCGCGGCTGCCCCGCGCGCTCGCCATGAGGATCTCGGTCAGCTGCGCGGGCGCCAGCGTCGGCCGTGCCACCAGCAGGCGGGCGGCCACCCCGGTCACCACCGCGGCGGCCATGGACGTGCCCGTGCGGGTCTCGAACCGGGGCCCTCCCTCGGGGCCACGCGCACTTGCAGCCGTGATGTCGCGGCCCGGCGCCGCCAGCGCCACGTGCATGCCGCGCGTGCTCTCGGGAAGGGCCGTGCCGCCCTCGTCCGTGGCACCCACCGCCAGCACGTGCCGGTACGCGCCGGGATACTCGCACTGCGTGATGCCCTTCACCCCGCAGGTGTCCTTGCCCGTGTTGCCGCTGGCCGCGATCACGAGGATGCCCTTGCGCACGGCCGCGTCGATGGCGTCCTGCTCGACCTTCGACCGGTTGCTGCCCTGGAGGCTCAGGTTGATGATGCGCGCACGGCGCGAGATCGCATACCGGATGCCGTCGGCCACGGCCTGGGCCGAGGTCTCGCCGCCGGGACCGGCGATCTGCACCGGCAGGATGCGCACGCCGGGCGCGGCCTCGGACCCCGAGGCGACGGTGGAGATGATGCTCGCCACCATCGTGCCGTGACCCTGCGCGTCCACCAGCGGGTTGCCATCACCGAATGCGAACGACGCCGCGCGCCCGGTATCCACGCGGTTGGCCAGCCCGGCCGCGCCGGGCGCCACGCCGGTGTCGAGCACCGCGACCAGCGGGGCCTGCACGAACCCGGCGGCCAGGGGTCGCCAGCGGATGGCCCGCAGCCAGGCCTGACCCACCAACGCGCCGACGTCCTGGTCGAAGGTCTGCGACTCGCGCGCGTCCTGACGGGCACGCACGGGCGTGACGATGGCCGGCGGGGGCGCTGCGTGGACGGCGATCACCGGCGCTTCGCCACCGCAACGAACACCAGCCCGGCGATGAGCATGATCCCCAGGATCACGGCCACCAGGACGCCGAACCCGAGGGCCAGGGGCACCCCGATGACGATCGCCTGCGCGCCCCCGACGATCAGCAGGAGGTCGCGGCCGAGGCCCGCGGGGACGCGGCTGAGCAGCCCCACGGACAACGCCAGCAGTACGGCGGCGCCCAGCAGCACCCACAGGAACGCCGGACGCCAGACCAGCAGCATCACGGCCTCGGCAGCCGCCAGCACGATGGCCAGCAGAAGGCGCCGGCCGGCCAGCGCACGGTGCCCGCGCATCCCGGCGCCGGGAGGCTCCTCATCGATGACGATCTGCATGTCGGGCACCCCGGCGAGGGTAACAGCGGCCCCGGCAGGTACTAGCGTGCTCGGGCATGACGCGACCCACTCCCCTGCGCCTCGCGGCGGCGGCCCTGGTGCTGCTGGCCGCGCCGGCCATCGCCACCGCCGCCCGCGGGAAGGCCATGCCCACCGAGGCCGAGCAGCAGGAGGCGGTCGCCCGCGTCGCAAAGCTGGGCCTTCCCATCTACGAGGCCGGCCGCCAGGGCAAGTACGTGGCCCTCACGTTCGACGATGGCCCCGGGCCGTACACGGGCAAGGTGCTGGATGAGCTCCGCAAGTACGGATTCCGCGCCACGTTCTTCGTGAACGGGAAGAAGTTCCGGTCATGGTCGGACACCCTTCGACGCGAGGCACGCGAGGCCGCGGTGGGTGACCACACCTGGTCGCACCCCTACCTGCCCGATCTGCCCCTGTCGAAGCAGATCTCCGAGGTATCGCGCAGTGCACGCGCCTCCAGCGCCATCACCGACGACCGCGTGCAGCTGTTCCGGCCCCCGTACGGATCGAGCACGCGCGGCCTGAACGCGTGGCTGAAGCGCACGGGCATGCTGAACGTGCTGTGGTCCACCGACAGCCGCGACTCGCTCGGTGCCGACCGCACGGAGATCCTGCGCCTGAGCAAGGCCGGCATCCGCCCCGGGGCGATCATCCTGCTGCATGAGAACCGCGGCCAGACCTACTGGGCGGTGAACCGGCTGCTGCCCTACATCAAGAAGAAGGGCTACACCGCCGTGACCGTGCCCGAGTTGCTGGCGCTCAACCCGCCCAGGCTCAGCGCGGTGCGCAAGCGGGCGGGAGCGGGAGTGGGCTTCCGCTAGGCCCCCGGCGGGGCCCCGGGGAACCGCGCCCGCAGCACACGCGCGTCCGGGGCGACCCGGCGGGCAGCCGCCTCCAGGGCGTCCACGGCATCGTCATCGGCCGCGATGGCCGCGATGGCCGATCCGCTGCCACACAGCAGCGCCGGTGCCGCACCCGCCCGCGTGAGGGCGCCGTGCAGGTCCCCGAGCGCGGGGGCCAGCGACCGGGCTGCAGGCCACAGGTCGTTGCGGCACCACCCGGCGAGCCCCGCAGCGGTGGAGGGCACCTGCCCCGGGTCATCCGCCGAGGGTGCGGCGAGCGCATCGAACGCGGCGTATACACGGGCGGTGGACAGCCCCTCGCCCGGCGCGACGATCACGCACGGGAAAGCCGGGGCGGACGCGGGTTCGAGCACCTCGCCGCGGCCGGTGGCCCACTGGGCGCCCCCGCGGATGAAGAACGGCACATCCGACCCCACCGCGGCGGCGGCGCGCTCCAGGCGCTCCGGACCGAGGGCGAGGCCCAACAGGCGATCCGCAGCCCGCAGGGTGGCGGCCGCATCGCTGGACCCGCCGCCGATGCCTGCCTGCGCGGGCAGCACCTTGTCGATGCCCACCGCGACCGGCGGCAGGGCATGGCCCGCCTCGTGCTCCAGGGCGTCCAGTGCCGCCCATGCCAGGTTGGACGGCCCATCGATGCCCGGGCACGTCACCTCACGCGCGGGGGCGCGGCGCACGGTCACCCGGTCGGCGGGCCCGTCCAGCGCCACCATGAGCGTGCGGAGCGGGTGGTAGCCGTCCTCGCGCCGTGGTCCGACCTCCAGCCGCAGGTTCACCTTGGGCGGGGCCGCGACGGTGACCGACTCGCCCACAGTCATCCCGCACCGCCAAGCGGGCCGATGGCCCGGGCCAACAGCGGATACGCCTGCGGCGGTACCTGCTCCGGGCGCGCCGACTCGGGCAGGCCCTCCGCCCGCAGGGCACGGCGCACCGCGTCACGATCCGCTCCGGCATTGCCCAGGGCATTTGCCAGGGTCTTCCGGCGGGCCGAGAAGGCCGCCCGCACCACCGCGCGGGTGGCGGCGTCGGGCCCGGGGGCGATCCGGTGCAGGCCGACCAGCGCCGAATCCACCCGGGGCCGGGGCGAGAACACCTCGCGACGTACGGCCCGACGCCCGGTGGGCGCGCACGCCAACTGGATCACCACCGATGGCGCGCCGTACAGGCGCGAGCCGGATGCGGCCAGCCAACGGTCGGCCACCTCCCGCTGGGTCATCAGCGCCCAGTCCGTGACCCCCGGCAGATCACAGATGCTTTCCACCAGCACCGGCGTGGCCACGTGGTACGGCAGGTTGCTCACCACCTTGGTGGGGGCGGGATCGAGCGCGGCGAGGTCGGCGCGCATGCAATCCCCCCAGCGCACGTGCACGCCCGGCATACCGCCCACCGACTCGGCCAGCGCCGGCTCCATGCGGCGGTCCACCTCGAATGCGTGCACCGCCCGGGCGGTACGCCCGAGCGCGGCGGTGAGGGTGCCGAGGCCCGCGCCGATCTCCAGCACCACGTCGTCCGGGCCCACGTCGGCCATCCGCAGCGCCAGGTCCACGAGGTTCTCATCCAGCAGGAAGTGCTGCCCCAGGTCCGTGTCGGGCCGGATGCCGTGGCGCTCCATCAGCCGCTGGGTGCCGACGCGCTCGGGCGGGCTGCTCACCATCCGAAGACGCGTGCGGCGCTGGCCGACGTGGCGGCGTCGAGCGACGCGACGTCGTCCCCCCGCAGGTCGGCGATGCACGCGAGCGTGTGGGCCACGTAGGCCGGCTGGTTGCGCGAGCCGCGCATGGGCACGGGGGCCAGGTACGGCGCGTCGGTCTCCACCATCAGGCGATCGCCAGGGACGCGGGTGACGGCGTCCCGCAGTTCGGTGTTCCGGGGAAAGGTGACCGGGCCGGCGATGCTGATGGTCCAGCCCCGCTCCAGCGCCTCGTCGAGGTACTGGGGAATGGAGAAGCAGTGCAGCACCACATCGCGCAGCCCCAGATCGCGCAGGATCTCCATGGTGTCGTCCGCGGCGTCCCGCGTGTGGATGACCAGCGGCAGCCCCATGTCGGCCGCCAGTTCGCCCTGAGCGCGGAAGGCCCGGGGCTGGTCCGCGGGCACCGTGCTCTCGTGGAAGTAATCGAGCCCCGCCTCGCCGATTGCCACCACCTTGGGATGCGAGGCCAGGTCGCGGATCCAGTCGATGTCGGAGTCCTGCCAGTTCCCGCGGCCGGCATCCACCGGATGCACGCCCACCGCGGCGAAGACCTCCGGGTGCTCCTCGGCCAGCGCCACCGCCTGCTCGCTCTGCGCACGGCCGCAGCCGACGGTCACCATGCGCTCCACCCCCGCCGCGGCTGCCGCCGCGATCAGGACGGGCACGGGGTCGTCGCACGACGGCAGATGGCAGTGCGAGTCGACTACGCCGTCACCTCGTCAGCCTCGATGCGGGGGAAGAGCGGCGGGGGCGGCACCACCCGGGCGCGGGGCGTGCCGGCGTCCCACGCGGCGCGGTCGAGCCCCACGGCCTCCGCGGGCTCGCCCAGCGCCGTGAGCACCTGGGCGCACGAGCCGGGCAGCACCGGCCACAGCAGCACCGCGGCAATGCGCAGTCCGTTGGCCACGCTGAACAGCGCCTGGTCGAGCTCGCCCGCGCGGGCATCGTCCTTGGCGAGGGCCCAGGGCTCGCGCTCCTCCACCAGCCGGTTCAGGCGCCGCACCCAGCCCCACGCGGCCTCCACCGCGCCGGTCACGTCATCGGCGCCGAACCGCTCCACCACCTCATCGCGGGCGCGGGCCGCCTCGGCCGCCACCTCGGTATCGCCACCGGGGTCCGCGGGCACCACGCCGTCGCGGTAGCGCTCGATCATCTTGGCGGTGCGCGACAGCAGGTTGCCGAAGTCGTTCGCCAACTCGCTCGTGTAGCGCTGGTGGAAGCCCTCGTCGGTGAATGTGCCGTCCTCGCCGAAGCGGATCTCGCGGCACAGGTAGTACCGCAGGGCATCCAGCCCGTAGCGCTCGATGTACGGGAAGGGGTCGACGATGTTGCCCGTGGTCTTGGACAGCCGCTCGCCGCCCTTGAGGATGTACCCGTGCACGAACAGGCGCTCCGGCAGCGCCAGATCGGCGCTCATCAGCAGCGACGGCCAGATGACGGCGTGGAACTTGAGGATGTCCTTCGCCATCAGCTGCAACGTAGGCGGCCACAGGCGGTCCACCAGGTCGGTCCCCGGCTCCGCATACGTGAGGGCCGTGTAGTAGTTGAACAGCGCATCCACCCACACGTAGACGGTGTGCGCGGGATCCCACGGCACCATGACGCCCCACTCCACCTGCGCGCGGCTCATCGAGAGGTCCTCGAGGCCGTCCTCCACCATCCGTCGGGCCTCGTTCATCCGGGTGCGGGGGCGCACGAAGTCGGGCACCGCGTCGTAGTGCGCGAGCAGGGCATCACGATAGGCGGAGAGCCGGAAGAACCAGTTCTCCTCCTCGATCCACTCCACCGGGCGGTGGTGAATGGGGCACGTGGTGCCCTCGGCGAGGTCGCCCTCGTTATAGAAGGCCTCGCATGAGGTGCAGTACCAGCCGCCGTAGCTGCCCTTGTAGATATCGCCCTTCTCGTGCATGTGCACGATGAGCGCCTGCACGGCCGCCTTGTGCTGGTCGTCGGTGGTGCGGATGAAGAAGTCATTGCTCGCGCCCAGCACGCCGCCCATCTCGCGGAAGCGGGCCGACAGCGCGTCGGCATGCTCCTTGGGCGCACGCCCGGCCTCCTCGGCGGCGCGCGCGATCTTTGCGCCGTGCTCGTCCGTGCCGGTGAGGAAGAACACGTCCTCGCCGCGCTGGCGGTGGTGCCGCGCCAGCACGTCGGCCATGATCGTGGTGTACGCGTGGCCCACATGCGGGTCCGCATTCACGTAGTAGATCGGCGTCGTGATGAAGAAGCGGCCGGGCACGGAGGAGGCAGCATAGCGACGGCACCCCCACCCCCCGCGCGCGTGCAGGCCGTGGTCCGGGCCGTCGCGCTGCGGCTGCGTGCCGCGGGAGTTCCGTGGCGCCTGGCCGGCAGCGCGGCGCTGCTCGTGCGCGGACTGCCCGCGCGCCCGGCCGACATCGACCTCGAGGTGGCCACCGCCGACGCGGCGGCGGCGGCCCGTGCGCTGGGCCTGCCCGCCCCGGCACGCGAGGCGGGCGGGGGCTGGTCATCCGAGCGCGCGCAGGGTCACGTGGCCGGCGTGGGCATCGACCTCTCGGGGGGCCTCGTCGTCACCGGGCCCGGCGGCACGATGCGCGCGATGGACGCCCCGGTGGAAGAGCACGACGGCATCCCCCTCCTCCCCATCGGCGAATCCCTGGCGCGGGCGATGGTGGCGGGGAGCGATGCCCGGCGCGCCAAGGCGATCGCGGCACTGCCCGACGACCCGGCCGCGAGGGCACGGGCCATCGCCTACGCGGAGTCGCGCGCCGCCGCCAGCGCCGCCCGGTAGGCGGCGTTTCGCGGGGCGGCGCCCAGCGCTGCCACCACATCTGCGGCCCGGGCGGGGCTCATGCCGGCGGCGAGCATGGGGGCGATCGCCGCGGCCAGGGCCTCATCATCCGGGGGCGCCGGATCGGGCGGGGGCGCGATCACCACGGCAACCTCGCCCTTCAGGGGCCCGGTGATGCGCGCCGCGAGGTCGGCGGCGGCCCCGGAGACAACCTCCTCATGCACCTTGGTGAGTTCGCGGCACACGGCCACGCGGCGCGCGGGGTCGTGCCGGGCGATCGCGGCGAGCAGCGCGGCCGTGCGGTGCGGGCTCTCGAACACCACCGCCGGGGCATCCCAGGCATCGAGGCGCGCGAGCAGTGCCGCGATCTCGCCCGCCTTCCGCGGGGCGAACCCGGCGAACCCGTAGCCGGTGCCCGTGGCCAGCCCCGATGCAACCAGGGCGGTCTCCACCGCGCCGGGGCCGGGGATGACCGTGGCGGGCAGGCCGGCATCCCGGGCCGCAGCCACCACCCGCGAGCCCGGATCGCTCACGCCGGGCATGCCCGCATCGCTCACCAGCGCCACCGTGGCACCGTCCTGCATGCGCCGC